>NZ_KB944476.1:0-89941 GCF_000389805.1 Cupriavidus sp. GA3-3 | reverse complement strand
CGCGGCCGCGCCGCCCGCTGCGCCGGCTTGCGCGGCGCGCGGCGGCACGGTGGCCTGCAGGCGTTCGACATAGAAGGCCAGCACCGGGTCCAGCGTGGTGTCCGCGGCCACGCGCACGATCTGGCCGAGCGCGCCGGGGCAGGCATCGATCACGCTGCGCATCAGCCCGAGCCGGTGGCCGCGGCGCAAGCCTTCCAGCACATGCGTGCGTGCCGCCTCGGCGTCGCCGCGGCGCGATGCCACCACGGCCGCCAGCATGTGCATCTGCGCCACGTGGCGTTGCCAGCCGCGCGCCTCGCAGTACGCGATCAGCGCTGCGGTGCGGGCCTCGGCCCCGCGCATGTCGTCATGCGCCAGGCTGAGCAGCAGGTGGGCGCGCTCGGTCACCATGTGGATGGCGTCCAGCGAGCCGCGCGGCGCGTTGCGATGGCGTGCGGCAATGGCATCCAGGCGCGCCAGCGCGGCCTCGGCGGCGGCAATGTCGCCGCTGGCCAGGTGCAGCCGGATCTGGTTGGCCAGGCTCTGCGCGACCAGCCGGTCCAGGCGCAGTTGGGTGCCGTAGTCTTCCAGCCGCTCCAGTTGCACGAAGGCATCGAGCCGGTGGCCACAGATCCAGTGCGCGGCTGCCAGCACGGTGTGCACCCGCAGCACCGAGTCCGGGATCGAGACCCGCTCGAGCACGTCGACGCGGTCCTCCAGCAGCCGGCGTGCAGCCTCCAGGTCGTTCTGCTCGTACAGCGCCTCGCCCAGCAGGGCCGCGGCAAAGTACTCCGGCTCGGCGCCGCCGTGGCCCGCTTGCTCGACTTCGCGCAGCACGTCGCGGGCGACGCGCTCGGCCTGGATCATGTTGCCTTCCAGCGCATGGCTGAAGCCGATCATGCAGCGCCCGTTGAGCATGCCGCTGGCGGTGCCCAGCAGCGGCACGCCGTCGATCACCAGCGGCGCTGCCTCGGTCTGGATGCGGCGGGCGCGCTCGTAGTCGCCCAGGTGCATGTAGAGCCACGACAGCAGGTTGTTGCGCGAGCCGATAAACAGCGCCGGCATGTCGGCGGGCACGTTCTCGATCTGCGGCAGCAGCGCCAGCGCGCCCTGGCTGTCGTCTTGCAGCAGCACCAGGGAAAAGCGCAGCAGCGCGAGCCGGTAGCGCAGCGAGGCGTCGCCCGGCGGGATGTCGGCCTCGAGCCGGTCCGCGGCCGCGGCGCACGCGTCCAGCTCGCGCGAGAACATCTGCGTGCGCAGCGCCAGCAGGCGCAGTTCGGGGCGCGCCTGCACCTGGTAGGCGGGGATGGCGCGCAGCAGCCCGAGCGCCTTGCGCACCTCGCCGCGCATGATCAGGGTGTCGGCATAGCGCTGCACCAGGTCGGCGGCGGTGTCGGCGTCGCCGGCCAGCACCGCATGGCGCACGGCCTCTTCCAGCATGCGATGGTCGCGGAACCAGCGCCAGGCCGCCGCGTGCACGGCGCGCTGCTGGGCCTCGCTGCGCGAGCGGAAGCGCTGGGCCAGGGTTTCGCGCAGCAGCGGATGCAACCGGTACCAGGATTCGCGCTCGGGGCCCTGCGCCGGGGTGATGAAGAGGTTCTCCTGTTCCAGCCGCGCCAGCAGCGCCAGGATCTCGCCTTCGCCCAGCGCCTGCTCGCCCAGGGCCTCGCACAGCGACGCGGTGAAGCGTTCGCACGCGGCGGCGCGCACCAGCAGCTCGGCTTCGTCCGGCGCCAGGCGCGACAGCACCTCGCGTTCGAAATATTCTGCGAAGGCGCCGGCATCCTGCACGCTGGCCTGCACGAAGCCGGTGGCAAAGGTGAGGCCGCTGGCGTTGGCCTTCTTGCGCTTCCAGTGCGCGGCAAAGAGCTGCAGGCCGGCCACCCAGCCGTCGGTCAGCTCGTGCAGCATGCGCGCATCGCGCGGGCTGATGTCGCCCAGCTGGGCGCGCAGGAAATGCTGCGATTCAGCCAGCGTGAAGCGCAGGTCGCGCTGGTCCAGCTCCAGCAGCATGCCCTGGTCGCGCAGGCGCCCGAGCGACAGCGGCAGCGCCACGCGCGAGGCCAGCACCACATGGAAATTGGCCGGGGCATAGTCGAGCAGCCACTGCAGCGGCTCCAGCACGCGCGCCGTCAGGTGGTGCACGTCGTCGAGCACCAGGGTCACGTCGCGCGGGTGGGCGGCAATGCCGCGCACCAGCGCGATGATGGCGCGCTCGACGGCTTCGTCGTCGGTGCCGCGGTCGGCCAGGACCATGGCTTCGCGCGTCAGCGCGGGGCTGACCTCGGACAGGCAGCCGAGCAGGCGGTCGAGCCAGCGCTGGCGCTCGTTGTCGGCCGGCTCCAGCGTCAGCGCGGCCATGTCGAAGCCGAGCGCGAGCAGGTCCAGCCGCCACGCGGTCAGCAGCGCGGTCTTGCCGTAGCCGGCCGGGCCCTGCAGCACGATGCAGCGCCGGCGCCGTGCCTCGGTCAACTGCACCAGCAGGCGCTCGCGCGCGACCACGCGCGCCGCGCTGCGCAGCGACGCCGGCCGGGACGGCTGCGAGACTGGCGCGGCGGGCTGGCTGCGGGGGGCGGCTGGCGGATTGGCTGGCGTCTGGGGCATGGGCGAGGCAGGACGGTGCAGGTGAGATGCGGAGGAAATGCGGGTGGGGCAGCGCGATGCCGGGCAAAGGCGGCACGTTGTCGCGATTGTACTGGCAGACGCGGCGCGGCGGCCAAGCCACGCCTGGCCGGCTGTCCGCGTGGCCCGGGTGAGACGCGCGCAGCACCCGCAGGCCACCAGCAACAGGTGGGGGAGGGTTTGCCGGGTGCCCGGTCACAAGGCGTCGCCTTATATCTGCTGGCCAGTGGTGCGCGCGTGGCCTGTTCCTGGAGCCAACCCCGCCCGATCCGGACGAGGTTGCCGATGGGGGCGGGCGCGAGCGCGAGATCCTCGCGCTGCTTGAGCAGTCGATGTCGAACAAGCGCATTGCGCTGGTGCTCAACCTGAGCGTCGACACCGTCAAGTGGAACCTGCGCCAGATCTACGCCAAGCTCAATGTGTCGCGCCGCTACGATGCGATCCTGGTGGCGCGCAGCGCGTTGCAGCGGCCGGGCTGACCGCACTGGCCACCCGGCTGCGCGCTTGCCTTATTCCGCGGTGGCGCCGCTGGCCTTGATCATCTGGGCGACCACGGGCTCGGTCGCGTCGAATTCGCGCCGGAACTCCGCCGGCGAGTTGCCCACCGGATCCATGGCCAGTGCCTCGAGCCGCGCGCGCATGGTCGGCGACTGGACCGAGGCCCGCGCTTCCGCTTCCAGCCGCGACAGCACCGCCGCCGGCGTGCCGGAGCGCGCGAACAGGCCAAGCCAGGCAGGCGAGCGCAGTTCCTGCTCCTTCAGCCCGGCCTCGGCCATGGTCGGTACGTCGGGCAGCTCCTTGATGCGCTTGTCGCCCATCACGGCGAGGGCGGTAAGCCGGCCGCTCTTGATATGCGGGCCGAGCGTGCTCATCGAGCCGATCGCCCAGGCGATATTGCCGGCGATCATGTCCTGCGCCATTGGCGCTTCACCCTTGTAGGCCACATGCGCCATGTCCAGGCCGCGCACCTGGTTCAGGTGCGCGCCGACAAGGTGCGGGAAGGTGCCGACGCCATAGGAGCCGTAGCTGACCTTGCCCTTGTTCTTCGCGGCCCAGTCGAGGAACTGCTGCACGTTCTTTACCGGCACGTCCCGGTTCACGGCCAGCACGATCTTGGCGATGCAGAGTTCGGTGACAAAGGCCAGGTCCCGGCGCACGTCATACGGCACGTTGCGGTACAGGTGCGGCGTGTTGATCAGCGGCGAGGAGTGGGTGAGCAGGATGGTGTAGCCGTCCGGCGCGCTGCGCGTGATGGCCTGCACCGCGATCACGCCCGCGCCGCCGGGCTTGTTGTCGACGATGATGGTTTGCCCGAGACGCTTGCCCATGTCCTCGGCCAGTGCGCGCGCCACGGTGTCGGTGGCGCCGCCGGGCGGGCCCGGGACAACAACGGTGATGGGACGCGACGGGTAGCTCTGGGCACCGCAGGCGGCGCTCCACGCCATCGCTGCCATCGCGATCAGGGACTTCATGCGCATGATGTGATACCTCGGGAAGGGGGGTAGGAGACTGCGCAGCAAGAAGGGCTGCATGTGGGAAGTTATAGGATGCCCGGCACCTTGCATGCCCCCCATATCGGCTGGGCGGGATTGCCCTAGGTGGCGGTGCCACGCAGCGGGGCAGCCATGAAAAGAATGCTCCGGCACGGGGCCGCCGGAGCAAAAACACGCGGCCGGACGATGCCGGCCAGGTGGACATTGAGTTGTGCGGCGCGGCGCCTGCCGCGCGTGTGCGCCTTAGCGCTCTGCCATCAGCCCCAGGCCCTGTGCCTGCAGCTGTGCCACGCCATCGGCATCGAAGCCCCAGTCGCGCAGCGCGGCGGCGCCATGCTCGCCGCGCGCCGGCGCGGGGCCGGAGATCTCGGAAGGCGTGCCGAGGAATCGCGGCGCCGGTGCCGGCTGCACCACGCCCGCGACTTCGACGAAGCTCGGCGCGCCGTTTTGTCTGCGGAGCAGGACACTAGGCCTTGTGGTTCGGCAACGGAGCTCCCTGCATCTCCTGCTCCTGCAGTTCGCGCCACGCGATCTTGCCGGTGGCGGAGCGCGGCAGGCGTTCGACAAACTGCACGATGCGCGGCGCCTTGTAGGTCGCCATGCTGGTGCGGCACCACGTCAGCAACTCTTCCTCGGAAACGCCGGCGCCGTCACGCCGCACGATCACCGCCTTCACGGTCTCGCCCCGGTGCGGATCGCGCGCGGCGATCACGCAGGCTTCCAGGATGGCAGGGTGGGTATGCAGGATCGCTTCCACCTCGGCCGGCCACACCTTGTAGCCCGAGGCGTTGACCATGCGCTTGAGGCGGTCGCGCATGACGAAGTAGCCGTCGGCATCGACGCTGGCAAGGTCGCCGGTACGGAAGAAGCGCTTGCCGTCGATCGTGATAAAGCTCTCGACATTGGCCGCGGGCTGGTTCCAGTAGCCCAGCATCACCTGCGCGCCGTGCACCACGATCTCGCCGACCTCGCCGCGCGGCACTTCGGTCAGCGTGGCGGGATCGATGACGCGCGCATCGACGCCGTAGGTCGGCACGCCCAGGTGCCCGGAGCGCGCTGCGGCAAGCGGGTTGGCGATGATGAACGAGGCAGTCTCGGTCAGGCCGTAGCCTTCGACAAACTGCAGTCCGTAGCGCTCCTTCATCAGCCGCGCGGTACTGTCGGGCACCGCCGCGCCGCCCCCGACCACGCAGGCCAGGCTGCTCAGGTCGAATGACTCGATACCTGGCTGCGCGAAGAACTCCACCAGCATCGGCGGCGGCGCAGCCCAGAACGTGACGCGATGGCGCGCCACCAGCTGCGCCACGGTGCGCCGGTCCCAGCGCGGCAGCAGCACGATGGTGCCGCCCATGTAGACCGGCGCGTTGATGCCGTTCTGCAGCCCGAGCAGGTGGAACATCGGCGCCACTGCCAGGAAGGTCGATTCGGCGTGCGAGCGCCGCCACAGCTGCGAGCCCGCCACCGACACCATCACCGTGCGGTGCGTGTGCATGCAGGCCTTGGGCGCCCCGGTGGTGCCCGAGGTGTAGGGCAGCATGCACAGGTCGTCCAGGCCTGCGGAGCGCGGCGATGGCGTGGAGCCGGCGGCCATGGCCTGCTGCCAGTGGACCGCGCCGGCCGGCAACGCCGCGCCGGACGAGCGCTGCTGCACCCAGTCCGGAATCGAGAGTCCGTCGTCGGGCTGCGCGGGCAGGGCATCGCCATAGTGATGCACGATCACGTGGCGCAGCGGCGTGGTGCCGACCAGCGGCGCCACCTGGCCGACCAGCTCGCTTGCGGCAAACGCGGCCACCGCGCCGCTGTCGGTGACGATATGGCGCAGCTCGTCTTCCAGCAGCATGGCGTTGGCCGGCACCACCACGGCATCGGCGCGCAGGATCGCGTGGTAGGCCACGATGAACTGCGGGCTGTTCTGGCTGAGCAGCACCACGCGGTCGCCGCGGCGCACGCCGCATGCCTGCTGCAGGTAGCCGGCCATGCGCTCCACCTGCGCCAGCAGTTCGGCATAGGTGGTGGCGCCGTGGTAGAACTGGACCGCGACCTTGTCGGGAAAGCGCCGGGCCGAGATCTCAAGGTTCTCCGCCAGGGTGGTGTGCGGCATATGGAAGACGCGCGGCACGTCGCCGAGCGCCACTGCGGCGTCCACCGCAAGCGGACCCGCGGGGACGGCGGTGACGCCTGCATCGGGCAGATAGTTGTGGGTCATGGTTGTCTTTACTGTCATGTTGCAGTTGCCGTCAGAGCGCGGTATCGCCCATCCAGCAGCCGGCCTCAGGCCAGCGTGAACGTCGGTACCGGTGCGCCGCCATCGCTGGGCGAGAACTTCACCTGTACCTTCTGTCCGATCCGCACCGTGTCGAGGTCGCAGTCGACGATATGGGTCATCATGGTCACGCCTTCGTCCAGCTTCACGTAGGCGATGCAGAACGGATTGGGGCCGGCGCGGCGCGTCACGCTGAAGCTGTAGATGGTGCCGCGGCCGCTGGCTGGCTTCCATGAGGTGGTGCCCATGCAGAACGGGCACAGCACGCGCGGATACCAGTGAGGCTTGCCGCAGTCGTCGCAGACCTTGACCAGCAATTGCCCTTCGCGCGCGGCCTGCCAGAAGGGAAGGTTGTCGGGCTGCTCGTCCGGTGCCTTGTAGGCAAAGGGGGTATGTGGGGTCGTCATGTCATTGCTCCCGCGCATTATTCACGTTCAAGGATCAGGGTGGCGCTGCCGTGGCGCGAGCCCAGGTAGCCGCCGGTGCCTTGCGCCAGCGCCAGGTCGCAGTTGGCGACCTGCACCGCCGGGTGGGCTTCGCCGCGCAGCTGGCGCACGGCCTCGATGACCTTGGTGATGCCGCCGCGGTTGGCCGGGTGGTTGTTGCACAGGCCGCCGCCGTCGGTGTTGAAGGGCAGCTTGCCGACGCCCGAGATCAGGTTGCCGTCGGCGACGAACCTGCCGCCTTCGCCTTTCTTGCAGAAGCCCAGGTCTTCCAGCTGCATCAGCACGGTGATGGTGAAGCTGTCGTAGATCGACGCGTACTTGATGTCGGCCGGCGTGACGCCCGCCTCGGAAAATGCCGTCGCGCCCGAGAAGCGCGCGCCGGACCAGCTCAGGTCGACTTCGCCACCGAGCTGGCCCTTGATGTACTCGCCGGCGCCGCGGATCTTCACCTTGGGCCGTTTCAGCGTGGCGGCGATTTCCGGGCGCGCCACGATCAGTGCGCCGCCGCCGTCCGATACCACGCAGCAGTCGAGCTTGTGCAGCGGATCGGAAATCATCGGCGAGTTCAGCACGTCTTCGACCGTGACCACGTCGCGCAGCATGGCATGGGGGTTGTGCTGCGCGTGGTGCGACGCGGCCACCTTGACCCAGGCGAACTGCTCGGCAGTGGTACCGTACTCGTGCATATGGCGCATGGCTGCCATCGCGTACAGGTTGACTGTGACCGGGCTGAAGGGGCTCTCGAACGGTGCGTCGGGCAGGTTGGCGCCCCAGTTGCGCGCCTGCGTGCCGCTGGAGCCTTCCGAGCGCGGGCGCCCCGCCAGCGTGATCAGGGCCACGTTGCACTTGCCGGCCGCGATGGCCTGCGCCGCATGCGAGACATGGACCAGGTAGGCGGAGCCGCCGGTGTCGGTGGAGTCGACATGGCGCACCTTGAGACCGAGATAGTCGACCATGTTGACCGCGCCCAGCCCCGGCGCGTCGCCGGCGCAGAAGTAGCCGTCCACGTCGGCCAGCGTCAGGCCAGCGTCCTGCAGCGCGCCCTTGGCGCTTTCAGCGTGCAGCTGCGCCACCGACTTGTCCGGTGCCTTGCGGGTCGGGTGCTCATAGGCCCCGACGATATAGGCCTTGCCCTTGATGCTCATCTTTTCTCCTCTGGTGCGTCAAATGGTGCTACGCATGGATATTGCAGGGGTTTCCGGGCCGAACGGCACCCTGCCGCCGAGGCACTGTGCGATCTCTTCCTTGGTGCGCACCCTGCTGAAAGACTCGATGGCGTCGATTACCTGCTGCGCATTGCACACGCGCCCGGCCGTTCGTCGGTCAGTTTTTGCACGTTGCGCTCATTTGGTCGATCCCTGCGACGTCCGGCATGCGGCTTTATGTACGTACATAGTAAGAGATCAGCGCGGTTCGGTGGCAAGTCAAGGCGCCGACCCACCCGTATCGGGTGGGTGAATTTCCGCCAAGATTTCCTGGATATTCCGATCATTGACATAGCTTGGTCCGCCCTCCACTATGTACGGACATAGTCACGGCGGGAGACGAGGTCTTGCGCCAGCATGACGGTGCCGGCCGAAGCGGACCGGCGCTTCTTCGAGGCCTGAGCGGCGCGGCTCCGGGTGCCGCTGCCGCTTGTCTTAGAATGCGCGGACCCATTTTTCATGCATCGGCCCGGGACATCTCATTGCCATGCGCAACCAACTGAACGACAAGCGTGCGGAAGCACAGGCGGCGCCGGGGGCGACCGCCTCGACCCGCTATGCCGAGCTGGCCAGCACCCTGGTCCGGGATATCGTCGAGGGCCGCCGCGTGGTCGGCAGCCTGCTGCCGACCGAGCATGATCTCGCCGAGCAGCATGGCGTCAGCCGCCATACCGTGCGCGCGGCACTCAAGCTGCTGCAGGACTGGGGCTATATCTCGCGCAAGAAGGCGGTGGGGACCATCGTCGAGAGCGCCAACCCGGACGCGTCGTACATCCAGTCGTTCGGCACCGCCGAAGACCTGGTGCTGGTGGCAGCCACCGAGATCCGCAGTATCGAGGCGGTGCACAGCGTCACGCTGGACCGCGCCGAGGCCCGTCTGCTGGAGGCGCCGATTGGCAGCGAATGGCTGCGTTTTTCCGGCACGCGGGTCGATGCGCGCAAGGGCAGCACGCCGGTGGCGCGCGCCGACATCTACATCGACGCCTCGCTGGCGCACCTGGCGGATACCATCCGCAACAACCCCAGGCTATTGGTCAGCGCGCTGATCGAGCGCGATTGCGGCGTGGCCATTGCCGAGATCCGGCAGGTGATTCACGGCGTGCTGATCGATGCGCGGCTGGCAGCGGTGTTGGGCGCCGAGCCGGGCTCGGCCGGCCTGCGGCTGATCCGCCATTACAAGGACGCGCAGGGCAGGATCCTTGAGATCACCGACACGATCTATCCGGCGGACCGGGTGACGGTGGCGTTCCAGCTCAAGCGCAGCCGGGTGCAGCTGTAACGGCTGCATCCCGGCGCAGCGAAGGAGACAAGGATGAAGGCTGCTGTCCTCTACGAGGCCAAGACCCCGTTCGTCATCGAAGACGTTGTCATCGGCAAGCCCGGCCCGCGTAAGTGCGGTGCCGGCCGCGGAAGATGGTGACGACTTGGTCGGGCTGTTGCTGCAGCGAGCGGTGCAAGGCTCTGGTCAGGTACAAGGTTGTCTGCGTCAATCTCTAATCTGTGCATGAGGTGCTGCGAGTACTGCCGATCATAAGCCGGGCTTTGCATTCGAAAATTCCAGATTGTGGGGTTCGCAGGTGGTGCCCCCTCGCCGGAGACTCTGCCTGATTCATCTTCCTTCGGGGCGCTTCTGCGTCGCCTGTCTGTGTGACGCAGTGCATACCGAATGCTCGCGGCGACCGCTACAATCCGCGATGGGACATTTACGAACATGGCGAAGAAGGATCGATGACCTACATCGTTGAAGCGGTGGACGAAGCCTTGGGCTTGCTGATGCTGGTGGCCGAGCACCCATCGCTGGGCGTGACCGAACTGGCGCGGCGGGCCGGGCTGACCAAGGCGCGCGCGTTCCGCCTGCTGACCACGCTGGAGCACCGCGGCCTGATCGCGCGCGAGTCGCCGGCAGCGGTCTACAAGCTCAGCTACAACGCGCTGCTGGTGGGCAATGCCGCGCGCGAGCAGTTCGACCTGGTCAAGCTGGTGGCGCCGCGGCTGGCGGCGATCGGCGCGGCCTGCGGCGAGAACGTGATCGTGCGCGTGCGCGACGGGCTGGAGTCGGTGTGTGTGGCGCGGCATGAGTCGACCCAATCGGTGCGCGTGCATACCGAGATCGGCAACCGCCGGCCGCTGCATGTGGGGGCCTCCGGCAAGCTGCTGCTTGCCTACGCTGCGCCCGAGGTGCTGGACGCCGTGCTGGCGCACCAGCTGGAACGTTTCACCGCCAAGACCATCATCGAGCCGCAGTCCCTGCGCGACGAGCTTGCAGCGATCCGCGCCGCGGGCTATGCGGTGTCGCTTGGCGAGCGCGATGCCGATGCTGTCTCTGCCGCCGCGCCGCTGCGCGATCACAGCGGCGCGGCAGTGGCGTCGCTGAGCATCGCCAGCCCGGCCAGCCGGACCACGCAGGAGGCGCTGGACCGGCATGTGGCGATGGTGGTGGCGGAGGCCGCCGCGCTGTCACGCGCGCTCGGGCATACCGGCGGCTGAACCCGGCTGGGCGCGGCAGGACCGCGCAAATTCCCGATATCTCAAAAGCGGCGCTTCGGCGCCGCTTTTTCTTTGGCCGCGCGAATCACAGGGGTAAACCCTGCTTTTCGACGACGGCTTCGATGTCTTATTCTTCGATACGCGGTATCACTGAATGAAACATTGTTTCGAGAAACGAACCAGATCCCCATGTCTCACCTTGCTGTCCACCTGGCGTCACGTATCGCCGCTGCCCTGGCTGCCTTCGCGCTGCTCGCGGCCGGCCACGCCGCGCATGCCGCCGACCTGCGCATCGGCTACAAGGCCGAGATCAGCGCCGCCGATCCCCATGTGCTGGACGCCGCCGGCCGCAACCTGTGGGGCCACGTGTACGAGACCCTGGTCGGCCTGGACAATGCGCTGCGCCCGGTGCCCCAGCTGGCCACGGCATGGCGCCAGCTGGACGACCGCAACTGGGAATTCCAGCTGCGCCCGGGCGTGCGTTTCAGCAACGGTGAGCCATTCACCGCCGAGGATGCACGCTATTCGATCGAGCGCGCCATGAAGCTGCCGGGGGCGCGCACCTTCCGCACTTACCTGAAGTCGGTTGCAGCGGTAGAGGTGACGGGGCCGCTGACGCTGCGCGTGCGCACGCGCTCGCCCAATCCGGTGCTGCCGCAGAACATCGGCATGGTGGCGATGCTGCCGCGCTCGCTCGGCAAGGCCGTGCGCGAGGCCGACTTTGCCCATGGCAGTGCCAGCATCGGCACCGGCCCATACAAGCTGGTGGCCTGGGAGCACGGCCAGCAGCTGACGCTGGCGCGCAATCCGGGCTACTGGGGCGGACCGCAGCCGTGGCAGCGGGTGGTGTTCCAGTTCATCCCGAAGGAGCCGGCGCGGGCCTCGGCGCTGCTGTCGGGGCTGGTGGATGTGATCGACGCCTCGTCGGCCAGCATCGCCGAAGCCTTTGCGCGCACCAACGGCCGCATCCGCACCGTATCGGCGACCTCGTACATGCTGAACTACCTGCAGCTGGACCAGGCGCGCGCGGTGTCGCCTTATGTGCAGGACAACGCCGGCCAGCCGCTGGCGGCCAATCCGTTGCGCGATGCCCGGGTGCGCCAGGCCATCAGCCTGGCCATCGACCGCGACCTGATCGCGGCGCGCGTGACCAGGGGCGATTCCGTGCCGGCCGGGCAGATGGTGCCGCAGGGTTTCTTCGGCTTTGCCCCCAACGTGCCGGCGCCGCGTGCCGATGCCGCGCGGGTGCGCCGCCTGCTGGCCGAGGCTGGCTATCCCGAGGGCTTCCGCCTGACGCTGCATTGCCCCAACGACCGCTATCTGAACGACGCCAAGACCTGCGAGGCGGTGGGGCAGATGCTGACCCGCGCCGGCATCCGCACCGAGGTGCGCACGCTGCCGTATTCGGTCTATATCACCCGCGCCACCTCGGGCGGCGACGGCGGCAAGCCGGAATTCAGCGTCTTCCTGCTCGGCATCGGCGCGGTCAGCGGCGATTCGCTGGAGCCGCTGGTGGCGGTGGCGCATGCGCAGGACAAGGCCGCCGGGCTGGGCGCCAACAACCGCAGCGGCTATGCCAACGCGGCAGTGGATGCGCTGATCGAGGAATCGATGCATACCATGGCGCCGGCGCCGCGCGACCAGGCGCAGCAGCGCGCGGCCGAGAAGCTGGCCGCCGACGCGGGCATCGTGCCGCTGCATCACCTGCGCGCCGCGTGGGCCTATCGCGACGGGCTCGCGGTGCAGCCGCGCAGCGACGGCTTCACCTATGCCAGCAATATCCGCCCGGCGCCGCCCGCCGCCCCGCAACGCTGACCCGCGCCACGGACTATCCCGCCTTTAATCATCATGTTCGAAACCCTTCTCAAACGGCTGCTGCAGAGCCTTGCGGTGCTGTGGATCATGTCGGTGCTGACCTTCTGCGCGGTCAACCTGATCGGCGACCCGGTGCACCTGCTGGTCAGCCCCACCGCCACCGAGCAGGAAATCACCGAGGCGCGCCACGCGCTCGGCCTGGACCTGCCCATGCCGCAGCAATACCTGCGCTTCCTGCAGGGCGCCCTGCACGGCGACCTGGGCGATTCCTTCATCTATAACCGGCCGGCGATCGAGCTGATCGTCAGCCGCGTGCCGGCCACGCTGGAACTGGCCGTGACGGCGCTGCTGCTGTCGCTGGGCATCGGCATCCCGATGGGTGTGTTTGCGGGCCTCAAGCCGCATAGCCGGCTGGCGCGGATGCTGATGGCGTGCTCGCTCGGCGGCGTGATCATGCCGACCTTCTGGATCGGCATGATCTGCATCCTGGTGTTCTCGGTGAACCTGGGCTGGCTGCCTTCGGGCGGGCGCGGGCCGGTCAGCACGGTGCTGGGCATGCCGCTGTCGGTGACCAGTTGGGAAGGCATGCGCTTCCTGCTGCTGCCGGCGCTGACGCTGTCGCTGTTCAAGATCTCGCTGGTCGCGCGCCTCACCGAGGCCGGCACGCGCGAAGTGGCCGGTCAGGAGTACATCAAGTTTGCCCGCGCCAAGGGCGTGGGCGGCGCGCGGCTGGTGCTGCGCCATGTCGTTCCCAATGTGCTGATCCCGATCGTCACCGTGGTCGGCCTGGAGTTCGGCCACCTGATCGCGTTCTCGGTGGTGACCGAGTCGGTGTTCTCCTGGCCTGGCATGGGCAAGCTGATCATCGATTCGGTGCTGGCGCTGGACCGTCCGGTGGTGGTGGCCTACCTGCTGGTCACGCTGGTGCTGTTCGTGGTGCTGAACCTGGTGGTCGACCTGCTCTACGTGGTGCTGGACCCGCGCCTGCGGCACAAGCCGGCCTAGATCCCGCCTCCGCTGCCGCTTTTCTCCCTCCAAAAGAACGAGACTGAACCGATGTCCCTGCCTGTATCTGAAGCCGACACTGCCGTGCCCGCGCTTGCGCCGGCCGCGGCGGAACCGGCGCCTGCCGCCGCGCCGCCTGCGGCACGGCCCTCGCTGCTGCGGCGCTTCTGCGCCAACCGCGTCTCCGCCGCCGCGCTGGCACTGCTGGTGGCGCTGCTGCTGGTTGCCGTGCTGGCCCATGTGATCAGCCCCCAGAATCCCTATGACCTCGCCACGGTGTCGGTGATCGACTCCGAACTGCCGCCGGGCAGTGTCGGCTACGAAGGCCGGCCGCATTACTGGCTGGGCACCGACGGCGCCGGGCGCGACCTGCTCAGCGCCATCTTCTATGGCATCCGTATCAGCGTGGGCGTGGGCGTGATCAGCGCGGTGGTGGCGCTGATGGTCGGCAGCGCCGTGGGCCTGGCCGCGGCGTACTTCGGCGGGGTGGCGGATGCCGCCGTCATGCGCGTGGTCGACCTGCAGCTGAGCCTGCCCGCGGTGCTGGTGGCGCTGATCCTGCTGGCGGTGCTGGGGCAGGGCGTGGACAAGACCCTTCTGGCGCTGGTGATCGTGCAGTGGGCCTACTTTGCCCGCACCGTGCGCGGCGCGGCTCAGGTGGAGCGGCGCAAGGAATATGTCGAGGCCGCGCTTGGCCAGGGCTTGCCGGCGCTGCGCGTGATGTTCCGCCATATCCTGCCCAACTGCATGGCGCCGCTGGTGGTGACCGGAACGCTGCAGATCGCGCATGCGATCACGCTGGAGGCCACCATGAGCTTCCTCGGCATCGGGCTGCCACGCACGCAGCCGTCGCTGGGCATGCTGATCGCCAATGGCTTCGAATACATGCTGTCGAACAAGTACTGGATCAGCATCTTCCCGGGCGTGGCCCTGGTGCTGCTGATCGGCTCGATCAACCTGGTGGGCGACCGCCTGCGCCGCGTGCTCAATCCGCGGCTGGAAGGGTAAGGAGCCCGGCATGGCACTACTGGAAGTTACCGGCCTGAGCACCAGCTTCGCGCTCGCGCGCGGGGCCGTGAAGGCGGTGGATGGCGTGTCGTTTGCGCTGGAGCCGGGCGAGATCCTCGGCATCGTCGGCGAGTCAGGCTCGGGCAAGTCGGTGACGGCGTTTTCGCTGATGAACCTGCTGGACCCGCCCGGGCGTGTCACTGGCGGTTCGGTGCGCTTCAAGGGACGGGAGCTGCTGGCGTGTTCGCCGCGCCAGTGGCAGGCGCTGCGCGGCGACCGCATCGCGATGGTGTTCCAGGATCCGATGATGTCGCTCAACCCGGTGATGCGCGTGGGCGACCAGCTGGCCGAGACCGTGCTGGTGCATCACCGCCGCACCCGCGCGCAAGCGCACGCGCAGGCAGTCGACGCGCTCACGCGCGTGGGCATCCCGGCGCCGGAGCAGCGCATGCGCGCCTATCCGCATGAGCTGTCGGGAGGCATGCGCCAGCGCGTGGCAATCGCCAATGCGCTGCTCAACCGCCCGGACCTGATCATTGCCGATGAGCCCACCACCGCACTGGACGTCACCATCCAGGCGCAGATCCTCTACGAGATGAAGCAGCTGGTGCGCGAGACCGGTGCCGCCGCGATCTGGATCAGCCATGACCTGGCCGTGGTCAAGGACCTGGTCGACCGCGTCTGCGTGATGTACGCGGGCAGGGTGGTGGAGCAGGGCCCGGTCGCCGACCTGATTGAGCGGCCGCTGCATCCGTACACGCGCGGGTTGCTGGATTCCCTGCCCACGCCGGCCATGCGCGGCGCAACGCTGCGCGCGATTCCGGGCGCGGCCCCGGCGCTGGCCGCGCTGCCACCGGGCTGCGCCTTTGCGCCGCGCTGCCAGCGCGCGCAGGACGCATGCCGCCAGGCGCCCGCCGAAACCACCGTGCGCGGCCGGACGCTGCGCTGCTTTTATCCCCTGGAGGTGGCATGACAGTCATGCTCGAAGCGCGCAACCTGCAGAAACGCTTCTCCATGAGGCCCGGCCTGCTGGGACGCATGGCCGGCAAGCCAGTGCAGGCGGTGCATGCCGTCAATGATGTCTCGCTGCAGGTGAAGAAGGGCGAGGTGCTGGGTGTGGTCGGCGAGTCCGGCTGCGGCAAGTCCACGCTGGGCCGCATGCTGGCGGGGCTGCTGCCGCAGACGGGCGGCGAGATTGCGTGGGAAGGCAGGCGCGCCGATATCGCGTCCGCCGGCTATCACCGCGCCGTGCAGATGGTGTTCCAGAACCCCTATGCCTCGCTCAACCCGCGGCTGCGCATCGGCCAGGCCATTACCGAAGGCGCGGTCTATCACGGCATGGTCAAGCGTGCGCGCGCGGCGTCGTTCGCCGGCGAACTGCTGCAGCAGGTGGGGCTTGATCCCAGCTACGCCGAGCGCTTTCCGCATGAGTTCTCCGGCGGCCAGCGCCAGCGCGTGGCCATTGCCCGCGCACTGGCGCTGCGCCCGCGCCTGCTGATCTGCGACGAGGCCGTGTCCGCGCTCGACGTCTCGGTGCAGGCGCAGATCATCAACCTGTTCATGCAGCTGCGGCGCGAACACGAACTGACCTATGTCTTCATCAGCCACAACCTGGCGGTGGTGGAGCATATGTCGGACCGCGTGGTGATCATGTACCTGGGCCGCATCGTCGAGAGCGGCGCTGCGCGCGACGTGTTCGGCGCGCCCAGCCATCCCTATACCCGTGCCCTGCTGGCCGACGCGCCGCGCCTGGGCGCCAGCCCGCCAGCGCACCAGCCGATCCGCGGCGAACTGCCCAGCCCGCTGGCGCCGCCCACGGGCTGCGCCTTCCATCCGCGCTGCCCGCATGCGAGCGCGCGTTGCGCGGCCGAAGTACCGGTGCTGCGCGATATCGGTGGGCGGCTGTCCGCCTGCCACTTGAATGACTAGATAGCTGCCGCCCGGCCGGCCCACGCTCCCCCCTGTGCATCGATGCCATCCCGCCGCGCGCGCGGCGGGCGGGGAGCGTGCGCGCTGCGCGGACAGACAACGCGGCAGTTGGGATCACCCTAGGGGGACTTGTGCGTTGGCACACAACAATAGAGGGAGCAGAAGCATGAAGGGTATCCAGACCAAGAGTGCGCTCGCACGCGCCTGCATCGGCGGCGCGCTGGCGCTGCTGTCGGCCGCGGCCGACGCATCGGTGACGCTGTACGGCCGCCTCGACACCGATATCGAATACCAGAAGGGCCCGGACGGCCGCGCCACGCAGATGGTCGACAACGCCTCGCGCTGGGGCATGCGCGGCAGCGAAGACCTGGGCGGGGGCTTGCGCGCCGCGTTCGGGCTGGAGCAGGGCTTTGCCGCCGACAGCGGCACGGCCACCAACCCGCAGTTCCGCAATGCCTTTGTCGGACTGCAGGGCGGCTTCGGCGCGATCGCGCTGGGGCGGCTGGATTCGGCGACGATCGTGGGTTCGCCGATCTACTCGCAGGTGACGCAGAACATCGACTTCGCCATCCATGATGCGGGCGCCACTGCCATCGGCACCAAGGTGCTGAACGCGCGCAACCGCGTGTCGAACGCGCTGGGCTACGCGACGCCGGAGTTCGGCGGCTTTTCAGTACGGGCGCGCGTGAACCTGGCGGGCCCCGATCCGGCCACTCCCAACGCCAGGTCGCCGGTGCGGGCCGAGGACGACTTCCGCCAGTACGACCTTGGCCTTAACTACGCTGCCGGCAACTTTGCCGCGGGCGTGGGCTATTCGCGCGATGCCAAGGCCGGCGGGCTGGTGGCCAATGATTTCCGCGACAAGGTGCAGGCCGCGGCGTCGTATAACTTTACCGTGGTCAATATCTACGGCATCTACGGGCGCGACCGCTACGCCGGCACTGCCGCCACCCGCACCGACGTGCCTTACTGGCTGGTCGGCTTCACCGTGCCCTATGGCGCCCACAAGCTCACCGTGAACTACATGGAGCGCGCAGTACAGCGCGACCCGCAAGGCAGGCTCAAGAAGGTGCAGGCCGGCTATGGCTACAGCCTGAGCAAACGCACCATGCCCTACGTCTTCTTCGATCGCGAGGATCCCAACTCGCACAAGCCCGGTGACGCCGTGACCACGGTCGGCATCGGCATCCAGCACAAATTCTGATAATGGCCCTTCCTTATTCGCTGACTGAACCGGCCGGCGCGGCGCTGCCGCTGGTGGTGGACTCCCCGCACAGCGGGCTGGTGCATGCCGAGACCCTGCCGCTGGCGGCGCCCCCCGAAGCCCTGCTGACGGGCTGGGACGCTTATGTCGACCAGTTGTTCGCGCATGCGCCGATAGTGGGCGGCACGCTGCTGTGCGCGCGCTTCCCGCGCTGGATGGTCGACGTCAACCGCGCCCGCGATGACATCGATCCCGCGCTGATCGACGGCGCCATGCCTTATGCCGTGCAGCCCAGCGACAAGTCCGGGCGCGGCATGGGCGTGCTGCGCCGGCTGGCGCTGCCGGGCGTGCCGGTGTACGCCGCGCCGCTGTCGCCGGACATGGCGGAGTACCTGCTGAAGACCTACTACGATCCCTATCACGCCGCGCTGTCCGGCCTGCTGGCGCAGCATCATGCGCGCTCGGGCGCGGTGTGGCATATCGACTGCCATTCGATGAAATCGCGCGGCAATGCGATGAACGTGGACAATGGCGTGGAGCGGGCTGACTTTGTGATCAGCAACGGCGACGGCGCCACCTGCTCGCCTGCGTTTATCGAGCTGGTGGCGCAGTGCCTGCGCGGCTTCGGCTACCGGGTGGGCATCAACTGGCCGTACAAGGGGGCGGAGCTGATCCGTGCCTATGCGGACCCGGCGCACGGCCGCCACAGCCTGCAGATCGAAATCAACCGCGCGCTTTATATGGACGAGGCAAGGTTCGCGCAGCACCGCGGCTTCGCCGTGCTGCGCGGCCATCTCGACCAGTTGCTGGAGGCGGTGGCGGCATATATCCGCGAGGCACTGGCGCGATGATGGCGCGGCGCGCTCAGATCACCTTGCCGGGATTCATCAGCCCCTGCGGATCGAGTGCGCCCTTGATCGCGCGCATCATCGCCAGTTCGACTTCGCTCTTGTAGAGCCGGTTTTCCTCGCGCTTGAGTTGGCCCAGTCCGTGCTCGGCGGAAATCGATCCGTTATGCGAGCGCACGCTGTCGTGCACGATGCGGTTGACCTGGTCCTGGTGCGCCAAGAAGGCGTCATGGTCGACGCCTTCCGGCGGCGACACGTTGTAGTGCAGGTTGCCGTCGCCGAGGTGGCCGAAGGTCACCATGCGCGCGCCGGGGAAGGCGTTCTGCAGCAGCGCGTCGGTGGTCTCGATGAAGTCCGCCACGCGCGACACCGGCACGGCGATATCGTGCTTGATGTTCTTGCCGTCTTCCACCTGCGCCAGCGGGATATGCTCGCGCAGGTTCCAGAAATCGCGCGACTGCTGCACCGATTCCGCCACCACCGCGTCGGCGACCACGCCGGCATCGAAGGCGGCCGACATCATGGTCTCGAAGATGCCGCGCGCATGGGCTTCGCTTTCGCTGTCGGACAGTTCCAGCAGCACCAGCTGCGGGTGGATGTCTGCGAACGGATAGCGCAGCTGCGGGAAGTGCCGCGTCACCAGCGTCATGCTGAGCGCGGACATCAGCTCGAACCCGGTCAGCATGGCGCCCGCATGCGACTGCGCGATGGCCAGCAGCGCCAGCGCGGCACGCGGGCTCTGCACCGCGGCCAGCGCGGTGACCGAGGCGCGCGGCAGCGGGAACAGCTTCATCACCGCCGCGGTGATGATGCCGAGCGTGCCTTCTGCGCCGACAAAGAGGTCGCGCAGGTCGTAGCCGGTGTTGTCCTTGCGCAGCCCGCGCAGGCCGTGCCAGATCTCGCCCGACGGCGTCACCACTTCCAGGCCCAGGCACAGCTCACGCGTGTTGCCGTAGCGCAGCACCGCGGTGCCGCCGGCATTGGTCGACAGGTTGCCGCCGATGGTGCAGCTGCCTTCGGCCGCCAGGCTCAGCGGAAACAGCCGGCCGTGCTCGCGCGCCACCTCTTGCAGGTGCTGCAGCACCACGCCGGCCTCGACCGTGATGGTGTTGTTGAGCGGATCGACCTGGCGGATGCGGTGCAGCCGCTGCAGCGAAACCACCACCTGGTCCTGCCCGGCCACCGGCGTGGCGCCGCCGCACAGGCCGGTGTTGCCGCCTTGCGGCACCACCGCGATCTTGTGCGCATGGCAGGCATGGACCACCTCCGCGACCTCCTCGGTGGTGCCGGGGCGCAGCACCGCCAGCGCTTCGCCGCGATAGCGCTTGCGCCAGTCGGTCAGGTAGGGTGCCTTGTCGGCTGCATCGGTCAGCACGTGCTGCGCACCCAGCGCGGCGCGGCACAGTGCGAGGAAGGAGTCTTGAGGCGAGGTCATGGCGACGGCGGAATGAGGGTCAGGACTTGGGCGCGGCCGGCTTGCCGGCCGCCCGGGCGCGGCGCTTGTAGGGGCGCAGGTACAGGATGGTGCTGGTGAAGAACACCAGCGTCAGCGCCACCTCCACCCACGCCAGCGTGGACGAGGGCGCGCGGTCGCTGGTGGCGCGCACGATGCCCTCGGTGAAGAACAGCAGGATCAGCATCGACGACCACTGCATGGTGTAGCGGTTGCGCGTCAGCACGCCGCGCAGCGGCAGCAGCAGCGGCAGGAACTTGATGATCAGCCACGATCCGCCAGGGCGCAGCGGCGCCAGGAACCATTCCCAGGCGATGCACAGCACCACCAGCGCCAGCAGGCTGCCCACGCTGAACCGGTACAGCCAGGGACTGTGCAGCGCCTGGTCGCTCTCGGGGATGGGGCTCATGCCGCGCCTCCCGCCAGGCGCAGCGCGGTCTGAGCCAGCCGCCGGCCCATGGCGATGGCCAGTCCCGATTCGTCTTCCGTGACCGGGCCGCGGTTGTCGCCGTGGGCATGGTGGCTGGGGCCGTAGGGTGTGCCGCCCGAGGCCGTGGTCATCAGGCCCTTCTCGGAATATGGCAGGCCCAGGATCAGCATGCCGTGGTGCAGCAGCGGCAGCATCATCGACAGCAGCGTGGTTTCCTGCCCGCCGTGCAGGCTGCCGGTGGCGGTGAAGACGCAGGCCGGCTTGCCGGTCAGCGTGCCCGACAGCCACTGCGCCACGGTGCCGTCCAGGAAGTACTTCATCGGCGCGGCCATGTTGCCGAAGCGGGTGGGGCTGCCCAGGGCCAGGCCGGCGCACTCCTCCAGGTCGCGCAGCTCGGCATAGGGCGGGCCGTCGGCCGGGATATCGGACGCGGTGGCCTCGCACACGGTGGAAACCGGCGGCACCGTGCGCAGCCGGGCCTGGGCGCCGGGGACGCTGTCGATACCGTTGGCAATCAGTTCGGCTAGTTTGCGGGTGCTGCCGTGGCGGCTGTAATACAGGACGAGGATGTCGGTCATGGAGCGGGATGGCCGGCGGTGGCGGGGTGGTGTTGCGCGAAAGGTGCCGGAAGCAATGCGCGTATTATAGATGCGCCCCCCGCGCCATCTCCCATCGGCTTTGCGCCCCCGGTGCCGCGGGCCGCCTGTTTATCCGTCAGAACCAGATCCAGGAGGTTGTTTGCGCATGATCGGACCCCGCGTTGCCCGCCTGCGCCGGGAATGGAACCTGCAGAAGGTACGCGCCCTGGCGCGCTATGCGCTGCGCCGCGCCGGCGAAGACCGGCTGCCGCAGGTCTCGGCCAGCCTGACCTTCACCACCGTGCTGGCAGTAGTGCCGGTATTGACGGTGGCGTTCGCGCTGCTGGCCGCGTTCCCGGTGTTCCGCGACTTCCGCAACGCCATCGAGGCGTTCCTGTTCCAGAACCTGATCCCCGGCAACGTCAGTGAATCGATCCAGCGCTACCTCGGCATGTTCGCCAAGAGCGCGCGCGGGCTGACCGCAATGGGCCTGGGCGGGTTGATGGTCACCTCGGTGCTGACCATGCTGACCGTGGAAGACGCGCTCAACGCGATCTGGCGCGTCAAGCAGCGCCGCCCGCTGGCGCAGCGGGTGCTGGTGTTCTGGGCGGTGCTGACCTTCGGGCCGGTGCTGATCGGCGCGAGCCTGTCGATCAGCTCCTACCTGATCTCGGTCTCGGCGGGCTATGTCGGCACCATGCCGGTGGGGCTGGGGCTGCTGGTGGGCGCGACGCCGGTGCTACTGTCGGCGCTGGCCTTCGCCTTCCTGTACACGGCGGTGCCCAATGCCTATGTCGAATGGCGCGATGCCATCGTGGCCGGCCTGGTGGCGGCGGTCGCGTTCGAGTTCGCCAAGCGCGGCTTCGGCTATTTCATCACCGAGATCCCGGCCTATACCGCGGTCTACGGCACCTTCGCCGCGTTGCCGCTGTTCCTGCTGTGGATCTACCTGAGCTGGCTGGTGACGCTGCTGGGTGCGACCATTGCCGCCAACCTGCCGGTGATCCGGCAGGGCTACTGGCGCCGCCGCACCTTTGCCGGCAGCGAGTTCTTCGATGCGCTGGGCGTGCTGCTACTGCTCTACCGCGCGCGCGACGAGGTGCCGCGCAGCGTTGGCGAACTGGACCTGGGCCGCAAGCTGCGGGTCGAGGCCGATTACCTGTCGGACCTGCTGGGCAAGCTCAAGGCCATGCATCTGGTCGGGCGCTTGCAGCAGGAGCGTGGTCAGGCCCATTGGGCACTGCTGTGCAATCCGTCACAGGTGACGTTGCGCACGCTGCATGACCGGCTGGTGCTGAACCTGCCGCGGCTGCCGCGCACCGCGCTGGCGCAGCAGCTGCAAGGGGCGGATGCGCTCAAGTCGGTCCTGGACAATCCGCAGCTGGATCAGACGCTGGAGGCGGTGTTCCGGCAGCAGCCGGCCGATCTGCCGCCGACTGAAGGGGATGGGGGGAGCCACCCCCAGCGGCGCACGCTGGAAGTGGTGCCGCCGGGCTGGCATGGCCAGGTGTAAGGTCCGCCCCCTGCGACAGTGAAGTTGCTCAGAACGGGATCCTGCCCCGCCAGATATCGGCATACATCACCCAGTCTCCCATCAGGCTGTAGAGCGGATGCCGGAACGTCGCCGGCCGGTTCTTCTCGAAACCAAAGTGCCCGACCCAGGCAAAGGCGTAGCCTGCCAGCACGGCGGCCAGCAGCCACCATGCATTGCCGGTAACCACCAGCGCCACCAGGCACAGCAACGCTACCGTCGACCCGGCAAAATGCAGGCGCCGGCAGGTACGGTTCTGGTGTTCGCTCAGGTAGTAGGGATAGAAGGCCGCGAAGTTCTCGAACTCGCGCGCGCGGGCGTGGGCCATGGCTGTCTCCGGCAGGTCTTGTTTTGTGCAGTGTAGACCTTCTGCGCCGAGGTGTCGGGAGGCTGGCCGCCGGCGTGGCTGGCCAGCCATCCGCGACCAGGCTTAGCCGGCAGCGACCACCTTGCGCGCAAAGGCCGCCAGCGCGTCCAGCACTTCATCCGGGCGTTCGCCCATCAGCGCGTGGCCGCACGGCACCGTGACCAGGCTTGCCTTGGCCATCTTGCCGGCCAGCGCCTGGGCCGCCTTGGGCGACGTCATCATGTCCTTGGTGCCGGTGATGAAGAGCGCCGGGCAGGCCACTGCGGCCGCGGCCTCTTCGCCATGGGCGTAGGCATTGCAGGCCGAGAAGTCATTGTGGAACACATGGGCCTGCGGGTTGTTGCGCGACACGCGCTCCATCAGCCGCTGGCTGCCGCCGTGCATCCACGCGCCCGGCCCGGGCGAAGACGGCTTGTTGGCCAGGCTCGAATGCGACCAGGTATTGACCATGGCGATGGCCTCGCCCTCGCGGTTGAGCGAGGCGTCCAGCAGCGCGTCCGAGACCTTCATCGGGTAGGCCGTCGCCAGCAGGCCGATGCCGCGCACCGCCTGCGCATGCCGCGCCGCGCATTCCAGCGCGATCAGCGAGCCCATGCTGTGGCCGAACACGAAGGCCGGCGCCTTCACGCCGGCGGCGGCCACCAGCGCCATGACCCAGTCGGCCATGGCCTCGACGGTGGCCAGCGGCGCGCCCTTGCTGCGGTTGTGGCCCGGCAGGTCCACCGCCAGCACCGAGAAGCCGTGGTTGGCAAACCAGCGCGTCTGCAGGGCCCACACGCTATGGTCGTTCTGCGCGCCGTGGACGAACACGGCACAGGGCAGGGCGGGATCGAAGGGTTTGCCGCCGGTATAGGCGTAGGCCGTCTGGCCGGCAATGGTCAGTTCCATCAGGCTTGCCCTCCCTTGCCACTCATGGCTTTCTCGGCCGCCTTCAGGCCGCGCTTGAGATCGTCGATCAGGTCATCCGGGTCTTCCAGCCCGATCGAGAGCCGGATCGTGCCCTCGGTGATGCCTGCCGACTGCAGCGCCGCCGCGTCCATGCGGAAGTGCGTGGTCGAGGCCGGGTGGATCACCAGCGAGCGCGCGTCGCCCACATTGGCCAGGTGCGAGAACAGCGACATGCTCTCGATGAAGCGCTGGCCGGCCACGCGGTTGCCCTTCAGGTTGAAGCTGAACACCGCGCCGCAGCCGCGCGGCAGCAGGCGCCTGGCCAGTTCGTAGTCGGGGTGCGATTCCAGTTCCGGGTAGGACACCGACTCCACCATCGGGTGCGAGACCAGGAACTGCACCACCTTGCGGGTGTTGTCGACATGGCGGCTCATGCGCAGCGGCAGCGTCTCAACGCCCTGCAGCAGCTGCCAGGCGGCCATCGGGTTCATGCAGGCGCCGAAGTCGCGCAGGCCCTCGCGGCGCGCGCGCAGCAGGAAGGGCGCCACCGTGCTTTCCTCGGTGAACACCATGTTGTGGAAGCCCTCGTACGGCTCGGACAGCTCCGGGAAGCGCCCGGAGGCCTCGAAGTCGAAAGTGCCGCCTTCGACCAGCACGCCGCCGATGGTGGTGCCGTGGCCGCCCAGGAACTTGGTGGCCGAGTGGTAGAGCAGGCCGGCGCCGTGATCGAACGGGCGCAGCAGGTAGGGCGTGGTGAAGGTGGAATCCACCAGCAACGGGATGCCGTTATCCTGGCCCAGTTGCGCCAGCGTCGGGATGTCCAGCACGTCCAGCCCCGGGTTGCCCAGGGTCTCGCCGAACAGCAGCCGGGTATTGGGCCGGATCGCGGCGCGCCAGGCGTCGATGTCGCGCGCCTTGACGAAGGTGGTCTCGATGCCGAAGCGGCGCAGCGTGTAGTGCAGCAGGTTGTGCGAGCCGCCGTACAGCGCCGACGAGGCCACCACGTGCGAGCCCGCGCCCATCAGCGTGGCCACCGCCAGGTGCAGCGCGGCCTGGCCCGAGGCCGTGGCGACGGCGCCGGCGCCGTTCTCCAGCGCGGCGATGCGCTCTTCCAGCACGGCCACGGTGGGGTTGGAAATACGGGAATAGACGTGCCCCGCGCGCTCCATGTTGAACAGCGACGCGGCGTGCTCGCTGTCGCGGAACACGAAGGACGTGGTCAGGTGGATGGGGGTGGCGCGGGCCCCGGTGGCGGGGTCTGGCGCGGCGCCGGCGTGCAGCGCCAGCGTGTCGAATCGGGTTCCGGACATGGTCGGTCGGCCTTGAGTTGTCTCCGGCCAGCATCGTAGCACCGTGCGCGCGCCGACGCCCGCAAACCGGCCTCCTGCTTTACTTTGACGGCGGGTTTGGGCTAGGATCGGCCAACGGGGCGCCGTGATGCAGCGCGCGCCCGCACACCCGTAGACAGATAACAATGTGACCGGTATCGCCTCCTGTGCCCCCCGCCGGAGCGATGCCCCAGTTTGAGCGCAGGCAGCGGAGACCAACATGAAAGTCAGCGACATCCTCCAGATCAAGGGCAATACGCTCTATACCGTGACGCCTGACACCTCCTTGCTGGTAGCCGTCCACACCATGGCCGAGCACGATATCGGCTCGCTGGTGGTGATGGAATACGGCGACCTGGTCGGCATGCTGACCTTCCGCGAGATCATCGAGACGCTCGCCCGCAATCATGGCAACGTCGGTGGCACCAGCATCCGCAAGGTGATGGACGATGCGCCGCTGACCTGCACCATGGAGACCGACGTCAACGAGGTCCGCCGCATGATGCTGGAGCGTCACACCCGCTACCTGCCGGTGCTCGACAACCGCACGCTGATGGGCGTGATCTCCTTCTACGACGTCGCCAAGGCCGTGGTCGAGGACCAGAGCTTCGAGAACAAGATGCTCAAGGCCTATATCCGCGACTGGCCGGAAGAGCGCGCCGAGTGATGGCGCCGGGCCGCCCGGACTGAAGCTTCCTTCGGAAATACCCTCGGTTGGCGCCGCGCGGCCGTGGCGGGGTGGCGGCCGGACGCCGGCTCCGGCAAACTTGCCGGCGTTCCCACTTCCGCGGCGGTCCGCTGACCGACCGGCCCATCCATGAGCCAACCCAGCCAGTTCCGACTGCTCGGCCTGCGCCGCTTCGCCCCGTTCTTCTGGACCCAGTTCCTGGGGGCGATGAACGACAACGTCTTCAAGGTCGCCTTCACCTCGCTGGTGACCTACCACACGGCGCTGTTCGAGGGCGTGGACGCGCGCAGCGCGGCCTTCCTGATCTCGGCCATCTTTATCGCGCCGTTCGTGCTGTTCTCCGCCACCAGCGGGCAGATCGCCGACAAGCTGGAGAAGTCGCGCCTGATCCGGCTGGTCAAGTCGCTGGAAATCGCCATCATGGTGCTGGGCCTGGCCGGCTTTGCCTGGCACAGCGCGCCGCTGCTGTACGCCGGCACCTTCCTGATGGGGCTGCATTCCACGCTGTTCGGGCCGGTCAAGTTTGCCTACCTGCCGCAGCACCTGGATGAAAGCGAACTGGTCGGCGGCAACGGCATGGTGGAGATGGGCACCTTTGTCGCGATCCTGATCGGGACGCTGATCGGCGGCGAACTGGCCGGGCTGCAGCAGGGCGGAACCATCGTGGGGCCGATGTACGTGGGCGCGGTGTGCGTGGTGATCGCCGTGGCGGGGCGGCTGGTGTCGGGCCGCATCCCGGTTTCGCCGGCGCCGCAGCCGGACCTGCGCATCAACTGGAACCCGTTTTCCGAGACCTGGCGCAACCTGGTGCTGGCGCGTGGCAACCGCACGGTATTCCTGAGCCTGCTCGGCATTTCGTGGCTGTGGTTCCTGGGCGCCACCTTCCTGACCTCGTTCTTCAGCTATGCCAAGGATGTGCTGGGCGGCGACCAGAACGTGGTGACGCTGCTGCTGGCGGTGTTCTCGCTGGGCATCGGCACCGGTTCATTGCTGTGCGAGCGCTTGTCCGGGCGCCATGTCGAGATCGGCCTGGTGCCGTTCGGCTCGATCGGCATGACGGTGTTCGCGGTCGACCTGTACTTTGCCAGCCAGGGGCAGGCACCCGTGGCGCTCAGCAGCATCGGCGGCTTCCTGGCCGAGCCGCGCCACTGGCGCGTGCTGGCGGACCTGTTCCTGCTGGCCATGTTCGGCGGCTTCTACAGCGTGCCGCTGTACGCGCTGATCCAGAGCCGCAGCGCGCCCACGCACCGCGCCCGCATCATCGCCGCCAACAACATCCTGAACAGCTTCTTCATGATTGCCGCGTCGCTGCTGGGCGTGGCGATGACGCAGGCGGGCTACAGCATCCCGCAGCTGTTCCTGGTGGTGGGGCTGCTCAATGCGGTGGTGGCGGTCTACATCTACTCGCTGGTGCCGGAATTCCTGCTGCGCTTTATCGCGTGGATCCTGGTCCATACCCTCTACCGGCTGCGCCGCGTCAATGCCGAGCGCATTCCCGCCGACGGCCCGGCCGTGCTGGTCTGCAACCACGTCAGCTTTGCCGACGCGGTGGTGCTGATGGCCTGCAGCCCACGCCCGGTGCGCTTCCTGATGGACCACAACATCTTCAGGGTGCCGCTGCTGTCGTGGTTCTTCCGCCAGGCCCGCGCTATCCCGATCGCGCCGGCGCACGAGAATCCGGACATGCTCAGGCGTGCCTATGACAGCGTGGCGCAGGCGCTGGACGAGGGGGATCTGGTCTGCATCTTCCCCGAAGGCAAGATCACCGCCACCGGCGAGATCAACCCGTTCAGGCAGGGCGTGCAGCAGATCATCCGGCGCACGCCGGTGCCGGTGGTGCCGATGGCGCTGCGCGGGCTGTGGGGCAGCTTCTTTTCGCGCAAGGGGGCACCGGCGATGTCGCGGCCGTTCCGGCGCGGCATCCTGAACCGGCTGGAACTGGTGGTGGGCGAGCCGGTGCCGCCCGAGGCCGCCACCCCGGAAGGGCTGCAGCAGATGGTGCAGGCCCTGCGCGGCGACTGGCGCTAACGCCTTGTGCCGAACCCGAATCCACGATGATCACGCTCTACACCTTTGGCCCCGCCTTCGGGCTGCCCGACGCCAGCCCCTTCGTCACCAAGGCCGAGATGCTGCTCAAGCTGGCCGGCCTGCCTTACCAGGCGCGCCGCGGCAGCCTGCGGCGCGCGCCCAAGGGCAAGCTGCCCTACCTGGACGACATGGGCCGGATCGTGGCGGATTCCACCTTGATCCGCTGGCATATCGAGAAGACCTACCACATCGACTTCGACGCGGGCCTGAGCGCGGCCGAGCGCGGTATCGCCTGGGCCGCCGAGAAGCTGATGGAAGACCACCTGTATTGGGCGGTGGCGCGGGTGCGCTGGCTGGACCAGGCCAACTTCGACAAGGGGCCGGCCCAGTTCTTCCGCGGCGTGCCGGCGCCGGTGCGCGGCCTGGCCGAGCGGCTGGTGCGCTACAAGGTGCGCAAGACGCTGTGGGGGCAGGGCCTGGGCCGGCATAGCGAAGAAGACCTGGTGGCGCTGGCCAGCAAGGGCGTGACCTCGATCGCCGACATCCTGGGCGACAAGCCCTACCTGATGGGCAACGTGCCATGCGGGGCCGACGCCACGCTGTTTGCCTTTGCCGGCAGCCTGCTGTGCCCCGTATTCGACACTCCGATCCGCACCGCGGCCGAGGGGCATGCCAACCTGGTGGCCTATATGGAGCGGATGCGCGCCGAGTTCTACCCCGAACTGGCGCTGGAAAGCGCCGCCGCCTGAGCCTGCCGGGCCGCCCGAGGCCCGCCATTGGCCTTACAATGGAAACCTTCCCCAATTCCTGTGCGGTTTCCATCATGTCCGGCAACACCCTTGGCCTGCTTTTCACTGTTACCACCTTCGGCGAATCGCACGGGCCCGCCATCGGCGCGGTGGTGGACGGCTGCCCGCCGGGCATGGCGCTGACCGAGGCCGATATCCAGGGCGACCTGGACCGCCGCCGGCCCGGCACCTCGCGCCACGTCACGCAACGCCAGGAACCCGACCAGGTCGAGATCCTGTCCGGCGTGTTCGAGGGCAAGACCACCGGCACCCCGATCTGCCTGCTGATCCGCAATACCGACCAGCGCAGCAAGGACTACGGCAATATCGTCGAGACCTTCCGCCCGGGCCATGCCGACTACACCTACTGGCAGAAGTACGGCATCCGCGACCATCGCGGCGGCGGCCGCTCGTCGGCGCGCCTGACCGCGCCGGTGGTGGCGGCCGGGGCGGTGGCCAAGAAGTGGCTGCGCGAAAAGTATGGCACCGAGATCCGGGGCTATATGTCGCAGCTGGGCGAGATCGCGGTGCCGTTCACGGACTGGTCGCACGTGCCGGAGAACCCGTTCTTCGCGCCCAACGCCGACATCATCCCCGAGCTTGAAACCTATATGGACGCGCTGCGCCGCGACGGCGACTCGGTCGGCGCGCGCATCGAGGTGGTGGCCAGCAACGTGCCGGTGGGCCTGGGCGAGCCGCTGTTCGACAGGCTCGACGCCGACATCGCCCACGCCATGATGGGCATCAACGCGGTCAAGGGCGTGGAGATCGGCGCCGGCTTCGACAGCGTGGCCCAGCGCGGCAGCGTCCATGGCGACGAGCTGACCGCCGAGGGCTTCCGCACCAACAATTCCGGCGGCGTGCTGGGTGGCATCTCCACCGGCCAGGACGTCACCGTGTCGCTGGCGATCAAGCCGACGTCTTCCATCCGCACCCCGCGTGAATCGATCGACAAGGCCGGCAATGCCGCCACCGTCGAGACCTTCGGCCGCCACGACCCGTGCGTGGGCATCCGCGCCACGCCGATCGCCGAGGCCATGCTGGCGCTGGTGCTGATCGACCACGCCCTGCGCCACCGTGCCCAGTGCGGCGACGTCAAGGTCGATACGCCGCGCATTCCCGCGCAGGCCGGCCAGACCCCCTGACCTGACCTCGCGTTGGCCACGCCTTTCGCGGGCGGCGGTGCCACCGGCGCCGGCCGCCCCGACTACGCCCGTTTCGGGCTCTTCTATCTTGGCTACTACGGCTACGTCGGCCTGATCTCGCCGTACGTCAGCCTGTATTTCGCCGACCGCGGCTTCAACCCGGTGCAGATCGGCGTGCTGATGGCGAGCTTCCAGGTCAGCCGCATCGTCGGGCCCTACCTGTGGGGCTGGCTGTCCGACGTGATGCACACGCGTGTGCGCATCCTGCGCGTGAGCGCGTTCACCTCGTTGCTGGCCTTCCTGATGCTGCCGGGTGTGGGCAGCTACGGCGGCATGATGGCGATGATGCTGACGCTGAGCCTGCTCACCAGCGCGATGTCGCCGCTGGGCGATGCCCTGACCATCTCCACGCTGCGCCGCTACGGCGCCTTCGACCATAGCTACGGCCGCATCCGCATGTTCGGCTCGGTCGGCTTTATCGGCGCGGTGCTGGCCGGCGGGGCGCTGTTCGAAGCGGTCGGCATGCGCGCCTTCCCGTGGGTGGCCAGCACGCTGCTGGCGATCCTGGCCGGCGTGGTGCTGACCATGCATGACGCCGCCGACGACGGCCCGCGCACGGCGCCGCCGCGCGCCTTGCCGCTGCTGCGCCGCCCGGACGTGGCCTGGTTCCTGGCGTCAGCCTTCCTGATGATGTTCGCGCACGCCGCGCTCTATGTGTTCTATTCGCTGTGGCTGGCGCAGCTGGGCTACAGCAAGTTCGCCATTGGCGTGATGTGGACCATCGGCGTGGTCGCCGAGATCGTTTTCTTCTACTACCAGGGCCTGCTGTTCGCGCGCTATGCGCTGCGCACGATCCTGGCCGGCACCTTCGTGCTGGCGGCGCTGCGCTTCGGCCTGACCGGCTACCTTGCCCAGTTTGCCTGGCTCATGGCGCTGGTACAGGTGCTGCACGCGGCCACTTTTGCCGCGCACCACAGCGCCAGCCTGAAGCGGTTGCAGGCATGGTTTGCCGGGCCGCTGCAGGGGCGCGGGCAGGCGCTGTACACGGGCATTTCCTACGGCGTCGGCGGCACGCTGGGCGGGCTGGCGATGGGCTGGACCTGGAACGCGCTGGCGCCCGAGCATACCTTCGGGCTGGCCGCCATTTCCGCGGCGGCCGGCGCGTTCTGTGCGGTGATGAGCTTCCGCGCGGAAGGCGATGGCGCCGCTCAGGCCAGCGCCGCGCAGACCCGCTCGGCGATCGCCAGCGACGAGGTCAGCCCTGGCGACTCGATGCCGAACAGGTGAACCAGCCCCGGCACGCCATGCACGGCGGGGCCGTCGATGCGGAAGTCCGCGGCAACCTCGTGCGGCCCGCTGATCTTGGGGCGGATGCCGGCATAGCCGGGTTGCAGCGCGCCGTCGGCCAGCCCCGGCCAGTAGCGGCGCACTTCGTCATAGAAACCGTCGGCGTCGGCCGGGTTCACGCCGTATTCGATCTCGTCGATCCAGCGCACATTGGGGCCGAAGCGCGCCTGGCCGCCCAGGTCGATGGTCAGGTGCACGCCCAGCCCGGCCGCCTCGGGCACCGGGTAGATCAGCCGTGAGAACGGCGCGCGCCCGGCCAGCGTGAAATAGCAGCCCTTGGCGTAGTACTGCGGCGGGATATGGGTCTCGGGCATGCCGTCGATGCGGCGCGCCAGTTCCGGCGCGGTCAGCCCGGCCGAGTTCACCACCGTGCGCGCCAGCAGCGTGGTGGCGCTGCCATCCTCGCTGCCGATCTCCAGCCGGATGCCGTCCGCCGTCACCGCGCCGCCCAGCACCGGCGACTGCACCGCCAGCATCGCGCCGGCGTTTTCCGCGTCGCCCAGCAGCGCGGTCATCAGGCCATGGCTGTCGACAATGCCGGTCGACGGCGACAGCAGCGCGGCATGGCACTGCAGTTGCGGCTCCAGCGCCTGCGCCTCGGCGCGGCTGACAAGGCGCAGGTCGTCCACGCCGTTGGCCGCCGCCTTGGCGCGGATGCCTTCGAGCGTTGCCACCTGGGCCTCGCTGGTGGCCACGATCAGCTTGCCGCAGCGCTGGTGCGCCACGTGGTGACTGGCGCAGTAGTCGTACAGCATGGCCTTGCCGCGCACGCACAGCTGTGCCTTGAGCGAGCCGGCCGGATAGTAGATGCCGGCGTGGATGACCTCGCTGTTGCGCGCGCTGGTGATGGTGCCGAAGGCGTTCTCGGTTTCCAGGATGATCACTTCGCGACCCTGCAGCGCGAGTGCGCGCGCCACCGCCAGTCCCACCACGCCGGCGCCGATGACGACGCAATCCACTGTTTCCATGGTTGTTCCTTGCTTCAAAGTCTGTGTGTTCGGAGGCTCAGGCCGTCAGGCCGAGGCGGGCGGCGGCGGCCGCAAGGTGCTGTTGCGCGGCACTGCGGGCGGCCGTGGCATCGCCGGCGGCAATCGCTTCGGCCAGCGCCGCATGTTCCTGGTCGGCGGCGCGCGGCGCGCCAGTCGTCACACTCAGCCGCGCGGTGTTCTCCCAGGCGCGCTGGCGCGCGGCCAGCATCTGCTGGCTGACGAAATCGGTCAGACCGGTAAAGCAGGGGTTGTGCGCGGCTTCGGCAATGGCATGGTGGAAGGCCATGTCGGCCGCCGCCGCGCTGGCCATGTCGCCCTGGCCGTCGGCCCGTGCCTGCATCGCCGCCAGTGCGCCGCGGATGGCATCGATATCGGCATCCGTGCGCCGCTGCGCGGCCATTTCGGCGCAGGCGGCTTCCACTACCCGGCGCAGTTCGAACAGCTGCGCCAGCGTCGGGCCGCCGTCGGGCGCGCTGGCCACGCGCCAGGCCTTGCCGCCCGGGGTCTCCGACACATAAGCGCCCGAGCCCTTGCGCGTCACCAGCACGCCATCGGCCTTCAGCTGGGCGATGGCCTCGCGCACGATCGGCCGGCTCACGCCGAAGTTATCGGCCAGGCTGGCCTCGGCCGGCAGGCGCGCGCCCGCGCCGTAGCGGCCGGCGAGGATGTCGTCGTGCAGGGTCTGGGCGATGCGGCTGGCGAGCGAGGCCGGGCGGGGCAGGATGGTCATGGTTTTGATATGTCAGTCTGTCAGACAGCTTTTGTTGATTTTCGGCCTAACTTTGCGAGGCGTCAAGGTCTCCGTAGGACGTGAATGCTACACATGCGTCTCTGGTCAATCGCCGAGGGCTTAATTTCGCCGCTCCGGCGCCGATAGAAGTCTGATACAGGTGGCGGATCCTGCGCGTCGGCTCCGCCCAAGGCTTGCCATGCCCCCATCCAATGCCGGGGCCTACTGCGAACAGCCATGATCCAGCTCACACCTAACGATCTTCCCGTCGGATACCCGCTGCCCTGGTCATTGCTCGATGGCGAGGGCAACCTGGTGCTCGGCAGCGGCAGTGTCATTCCCGATGAACGCGACCTGGCGCTGGTGTTCCGCCATGGCGTGGTCTGCCGCGAAGATGGCCACGAGGACGCCGATGACGAACTGCGTCCGGCCACCGGGCCGCTTGGCCTGCAGGTCGGCACGCTGCTGCATGTCAAGCATGAGGGCGAGGCCGCGCGCCCGGCCGCCAGCCGCCTGATCGGTTTTATCGAGCAGGGCCTGTTTGTCACCTGGCCGCAGCTCGGCGGGCGCGACCTGCCGCTGCAGGCGGGCGATGCCGTGCTGCTGCGCGGCTTCTCCGGACACGCCATCCACAGCTTCACCTCGACCATCACCGCCGTGTGCCGCAGCCCGTTTCGCTACCTGGTGCTGTCGGCGCCGGTGCAGAAGCACGCAATGCCGGTACGCAAGGCTGCGCGCGTGCCAACCCGGCTGGCCGCCTACCTGACCGAGTCCGGCGATGACGACGGCATCGACACCGGCACGGCGCGGCTGGCGCTGCTGTCCGACCTCAGCACCGGTGGCGCGCTGGTGCAGACCACCGCGCCGGCGCCGGCGCCGGGCAGCCGCGTGCGGCTGCGCTTCAAGATGCGCACGGCGTCACTGGACAGCGAGGTCACCATCGATGGCTGGATCCGCCTCGCGCCCCCCGGCGCGGCCAGCGACGATGCCGACTTCCCGGCCTTCGGCGTGGCCTTCGACGTGCTGGCCGAGCGCGAGCTGACGCTGCTGCAGTGCTACATCTACGAACAGCTGCTTTCCAGCACCCGCATGCCCTTGCAGCCCGCGGCTGTAGCGGCCGTTTAGAGGGAATCCGCTAATGTTTTGATTGTCTCGTCGGGGCGGCCAGTCTTTACTGCTTCCAACATAAAGAGACCCACCACCGAGGAGACAAGATGGAGCACAGCGGACACCACGCGTGCGGACGACGCACGCCCGCGCTACGCGAGCAGAAGGCCGGCAAGGCCTTGCGCAGGCTCGCAGGCACAGCCACGCTGGTCGCAGCGGCCATGCTGGCGCAGCCAGCACCAGCCCTGGCCGCGAGCGGCGACTACGCGAAGACGCGTTACCCGATCGTGCTGGTCCACGGACTGACCGGCGCGGCCAGGATGGGTGGTGTGCTCGACTACTGGTATGGCATCCCCGAAGTGCTGCGGGCCAACGGCGCGCAAGTCTATGTGGCCACGGTGCCGTCGTTCAACAGCGACGAAGAGCGCGCCCTGGCGCTGCAGGCCTATGTGCGCGCGGTCAAGCTGGAAAGCGGCGCAGACAAGGTCAACCTGATCGGCCACAGCCAGGGCGGGCCGACCTCGCGCATGCTGGCGGCGATGTCGCCGCAGGACGTGGCCTCGGTCACCACCATCGGCAGCCCGCATCGCGGCAGCGAAGTGGCCGACACCGTGCTGGACCTGATCAATGGCGTCAACAGTATTCCGATCGCCGGGCCGGTACTCGTCGGCATCATCCAGGGCGTGCTCGATACAGTGGGCTGGTTCAACGGCATCGGCAACGGGCAGGCGCTGGACCAGGATGCGCTGGCCTCGCTCAAGATCCTGACCACGCGTGGCGCCGCCGAGCAGAATGCGCGCCTCGATGCCACGCTGGTGCCCGGCACGAAATCGGCACTGGGGCCGGATTGCAATACTGCTGGCGCGGTGTCCGAGCAACGGCAGGCGCGCGATGCCGCGGGCAACTTCGTCACCCATACCCAGGCCGCGTATTCCTGGACCGGGCAGGGTGGGCCGTTCAGCCTGCTGCGCTCCAACCTGCTGGACCCGACCACGGTGATGATGTCGGCGTCGGCCGGGCTGATGGACCTGAAGGGCGCCGGCCCCAATGACGGGCTGGTCTCGGTCTGCAGCAGCAAGTGGGGCCGGGTGCTGGCCACGGGCTACTACTGGAACCATCTCGACGAGGTGAACCAGATGGCCGGCCTGTACCAGGACGTCGATCCGCGCACGGTCATCCTCAGCCACGCCAACCGGCTGCGCAATGACCAGCTCTGAGCGCTCGCCGCGGCCCTGGCTGGCCTTGCTGCCGGCCGGCGCGGCGGCGGCCGCGGTGTACTGGCTGACGATGCCGTCTGGCCCGGTTGCCGTGCCGCAGCGCCCGGCAGCGATCACCACCGCTGCGAGTCCTTCGGCGACATCGGCTGACGCCGGACCCGCCGGCGTGGCTGCCTTGCCATCGCTGTCCGGCGTCGACGTGCCCGCGGGCCCCGAACTCGACGCGCAAGGCAACCTGCGCCTGACGCGCGCGCTGCGCACCTACTTCGACTACTTCCTCAGCGCCCGCCACGACGCCGGCGGCGCCGACGCGCTGGACCGGCTGGTGTACGACGATATCCGCCGCCGCGTGCCGCAGCCCGCGGCAGGGCAGGCGTGGCAGCTGTGGCAGCGCTACCTGGCTTATCTTGCCGAGATTCAAGCGCTGGCCGCGCGCAAGCCGCGGGCGGATACGAACGGCACGCTGGATGCGGCACAAGTGCGGCAGTTGCGCGCGCTGCAGGCCGGGCGTAACGGCGCGCGGCAGCACCTGCTGCCGGAGGTGGCGGCAATCTGGTTCGGCGACGAGCAGGTGTATGACGATGCCATGCTGGCGCGGCTGGACATCGCGGCACAATCCGGCCTGGATGACGCGCAGCGGCGGCAGCGGCTGGCCGAACTCGAAGCCACGCTGCCCGAGCCACTGCGTGCGGCACGGGAGGCCAGCGCGCGTCCGCAGGCGATCAGCGACACCATCGCCGGCATGCAGGCCGCCGGCCGCAGTGCGCAGGACATCGGTGCGGCGTTGGCGCAGGCCTACGGTGCCGAGGTGGCGCAGCGCTACCAGCAGCAGGCGCAAGCCGGGCAGGCCTGGCAGCAGCGCTACGACGACTACGCCGCGCGCCGCGCGCAGATCGAGTCATTCCCGGGGTTGTCGGAGCAGGACCGCCGGCAGCAGCTGGATGCGCTGCGCAGCCAGGCCTTCGGCAATCCCGCCGAGGCGCTGCAGGCCGAGGTGGTCGACAAGGCGATGGCCGCGCGGCGGCAGGCACGATAGCCGCGCTGCATCGCCCAAAGAAAAACGGCACCGGGTTTCCGGTGCCGTTTTTTCTGCCGCTGGCGCGGCAGGCTTACATCCCGACGTAGTTCGGACCGCCGCCGCCTTCCGGCGTCACCCAGACGATGTTCTGGGTCGGATCCTTGATGTCGCAGGTCTTGCAGTGAACGCAGTTCTGCGCATTGATCTGCAGACGTTCCTTGCCCGACGTCTCGTCCTGCACGAACTCATACACACCTGCCGGGCAGTAGCGCGACTCGGGGCCGGCGTACTTGTCCCAGTTGATGTTGACCGGAACGCTGGCGTCCTTGAGCGTCAGGTGCGCCGGCTGGTTCTCTTCGTGGTTGGTGTTGCTGATGAACACCGAGCTCAGGCGGTCGAAGGTCAGCTTGCCGTCCGGCTTCGGATACTCGATCTTCTGGCACTCGGCCGCGGGCTTCAGGTACACATGGTCCGGCTTCACGCGGTGGATGGTCCATGGCGGGTTGCGGATGCCCAGCTTGGGCAGCAGCCATTGCTCGATGCCGGTCATCAGCGTGGCGGTGGTGCGGCCCTTCTTGAACCACTGCTTGAAGTTCTTGGCCTGCAGCAGTTCCTTGTGCAGCCAGCTCTGCTCGAACGCGGTCGGGTAGGCGGCCAGCTCATCGTGCTGGCGGCCGGCCTGCAGCGCGTCATAGATGGCCTCGGCGGCCAGCATGCCGGTCTTGATGGCGGCGTGGCTGCCCTTGATGCGCGAGGCGTTCAGGTAGCCGGCGTCGCAGCCGACCAGCGCGCCGCCCGGGAACACGGTCTTGGGCAGCGACAGCAGGCCACCGGCGGTGATGGCGCGGGCGCCGTAGGAGAGGCGCTTGCCGCCCTCGAAGTACTGGCGGATTTCCGGATGCGTCTTGAAGCGCTGGAATTCCTCGAACGGAGACAGCCACGGGTTGGTGTAGTCCAGGCCGACCACAAAGCCGACCGCGACCTTGTTGTCTTCCATGTGGTACAGGAACGAGCCACCGTAGGTGGCGGGGTCGAGCGGCCAGCCGGCGGTGTGCACCACCAGGCCGGGCTTGTGCTTGGCCGGGTCGATCTCCCACAGCTCCTTCAGGCCGATGCCGTAGCTCTGCGGATCCTTGCCGGCATCGAGCTTGAATTTCTCGATCAGTTGCTTGCCCAGGTGGCCGCGCGCGCCTTCGGCGAAGATGGTGTACTTGGCATGCAGTTCCATGCCCAGCTGGAAGTTGTCGGTGGGCTCGCCTTCCTTGTTGATGCCCATATTCCCGGTGGCCACGCCCTTGACCGAGCCGTCTTCGTTGTAGAGCACTTCGGCGGCGGGGAAGCCCGGGAAGATCTCAATGCCCAGCGCCTCGGCCTGCTGGCCCAGCCAGCGCACGAAGTTCGACAGGCTGATGATGTAGTTGCCTTCGTTGTGGAAGCACTCTGGCAGCAGGGCCGGAGGCGTGCCCTTGGAGCCGGACTCGTTCAGGAACAGGAACTTGTCTTCGGTGACGGCCTGGTTCAGCGGCGCGCCCAGTTCCTTCCAGTTCGGGATCAGTTCATTGAGGGCGCGCGGGTCCATGATGGCGCCCGACAGGATGTGGGCGCCGGGCTCGGAGCCCTTTTCCAGCACGCACACGTTGACGTCGGCGCCTTTCTCCTGCGCGAGTTGCTTCAGGCGGATGGCGGTGGCCAGGCCGGCGGGGCCGCCGCCGACGATGACCACATCGTATTCCATGGCTTCGCGCGGGCCGAACTGCTCCAGGAGCTGTTGCTGATCCATTGTCTCTAACCCTCTATTTCTTTGCTGCTTGCTTGCAATTGTGGGAAATGCGGTGATCGTTTTGCCGAGAACCGGGCCAGCGCGCGGACGGGAACCGCGGATGGGTGAGTTGGCAGCGATTTGGGGTCCAAAGACTCCCGGATCGCGCGTTTTCCCTCTTTCCCTTTGCTGGTCAAGTTCTTAGAATCTCCGGCATTGTCCGGGACTCGCCACCCACAGGCAAGGATTTTTTTGGAACGGTCGTTCTTTTTTTTGATATGCTGCCTTCTGCTCCCGAATAGGCCGGAGGAGCTCCCGCACAAGAGGTAATCATGGGTTTGTCGATCAATCTGGAAGGCAAGGTCGCGCTGGTCACCGGCGCTTCAAGCGGGCTGGGCTCGCGTTTCGCGACGGTGCTGGCTGCCGCCGGCGCCAAGGTAGTGCTGGCCTCGCGCCGCACCGAGCGGCTCAAGGAACTGCGCGCTGCGATCGAGGCCGAGGGCGGCAGCGCCCATGTGGTGCGGCTGGACGTCACCGACCCGGACAGCATCCGCGCGGCGGTGGCGCATGCGGAGACTGAGGCCGGCTCCATCGACATCCTGGTCAACAACTCCGGCGTGTCGACCACGCAGAAGCTGACCGATGTGACCGCCGACGACTTCGATTTCGTGTTCGACACCAATACTCGCGGTGCCTTCTTCGTCGCCCAGGAAGTGGCCAAGCGCATGATCGCGCGCGCCAAGGGCGCCGAGCGCAACGGCAGCCCGCTGCCGCAGGCGCGGATCGTCAATGTCGCGTCGGTGGCGGGGCTGAAGGTGCTGTCGCAGATCGGCGTGTATTGCATGAGCAAGGCGGCCGTGGTGCACATGACCAAGGCCATGGCGCTGGAATGGGCGCGCCATGGCATCAATACCAACGCGATCTGCCCGGGCTATATCGATACCGAGATCAACCACCACCACTGGGATTCGGACGCCGGCCAGAAGCTGATCCAGATGCTGCCGCGCAAGCGCCTGGGCAAGCCGGAGGATCTCGACGGCCTGTTGCTGCTGCTCGCATCCGACCAGTCGCAGTTCATCAACGGCGCTGTCATCACCGCCGACGACGGCATGGTCTGACCGCCTGATCGCTGACCGGGGGGCGCAAGGCCCCCTGCATCCCGGCTGCGCGCCAAAAGCGCCGCGGGATGCCCGGACTGCACGCCCAGGGCTTATCCGGTCCCCTTGGGTGCGCCGTCGTCAGCACACATCAATCATCAGAAAATTCGTGCGTGGCGGGCCAGTCTTGGCATAATCCGCCATGTCTGCAGATTAAGTCTTTACATACAAGTAAAAAAACGCCGCGGTGGCCGCATGGCCCGAGCGGCCCGGACCGGAGGCCGGGGAGATGGAGCAACAAGAAGAGGCACGGCGCAACGCCGTGCCGCAGCACGTCGTCGATTCCGCGGTGATCCCGCAGGCCGCCGACGAAGCGCAGGACGCTGATTTCCGGGTATCGCCCCGCATCGAGGACTGGATTGGCGTGATCGTGATGGTGCTGCTGGTCGGCATCACCTTCGCCAACGTGGTGGTCCGCTATTTCACCGACGAGTCATTTGCCTGGACCGAGGAGTTCTCGGTCTTCCTGATGATCGTGCTGGCGCTGGTCGCCGGCAGCGCCGCGGTGGCGCGCGATCGCAATATCCGCATCGAATTCTTCTTCGAGCGCGGCAGCGCGGCCCGCCAGCGCCGCCTGGCGATCCTGTCGGCGCTGGCGGTGGCGGTGATGTTCATCGCGCTGGCGGTGCTGGGCGCACGCATTACCTGGGATGAGTACACCTTCGGCGAGACCTCGCCGGGCATCGGCGTGCCGAGCTGGTGGTACTCGATCTGGCTGCCGGTGCTGTCTGCCGGCATCGCGCTGCGCGCGCTGGGGCTGGTGCTGCGCAACGTGCGCGCGCTCAAGGCGCTGCATGAAGGCAAGGCCACCACGACGGAGAAGGCGCAATGACGTTCGTCGCCATCACCCTGTTCGTGGTCTTTATCGGCCTGATGCTGCTGGGCGTGCCCATCGGCGTGTCGCTGGGCCTGGGCGGCCTGGTTGCCATCGGCCTGTCCAATCTCGACACCCAGATGTTCGGCCTGCTGGCCGTGCCGCAGAACTTCTATGCGGGGCTGGCCAAGTATCCGCTGCTGGCGATCCCGATGTTCGTGCTGGTGGGGTCGATCTTCGACCGCTCCGGCGTGGCGCAGCGGCTGGTGACCTTTGCCATCGCCATCGTTGGTCGCGGCCCGGGCATGCTGCCGCTGGTGGCGATCCTGGTGGCGATGTTCCTCGGCGGCATCTCCGGCTCCGGCCCGGCCAACGCGGCCGCGGTGGGCGGCGTGATGATCGCGGCGATGTCGCGCGCCGGTTATCCGGGCTCGTACAGCGCCGCGGTGGTCGGCGCGGCAGCCGCGACCGACATCCTGATCCCGCCGTCGGTGGCCCTCATCATCTACAGCGTGCTGGTGCCCGGCGCATCGGTGCCGGCCTTGTTCGCCGCGGGCATGATCCCCGGCATCCTGGCCGGCGTGGCGCTGATCGTTCCGGCCGTGTGGCTGGCGCGCAAGCACAACATGGGCGCGATCGAAGCCGCGCTGCCGCGCCCGCCGTTCTGGAAGAGCCTGCGCGAGGCCGCATGGGGCCTGGTGGCGCCGTTCCTGATCCTGGGCGGCATGCGCGCCGGCTGGTTCACGCCGACCGAAGCCGCCGTGGTGGCAGTGGTCTACGGCCTGTTCGTCGGCATGGTGGTGTACCGCAGCATCGGCATGCGCGACCTGTTCACCATCTTCCAGGAGGCGGCCGAGACCTCGGCAGTGATCCTGCTGGTGGTGGCACTGGCCGGCATCTTCGCCTATGCGCTGTCGACGCTGGGGGTGATCGACCCGCTGGCGCACGCCATCGCCAATTCCGGGCTGGGCGAGTACGGCGTGCTGGCGCTGATCGTGCTGCTGCTGATGACGGTCGGCATGTTCCTGGACGGCATCTCGATCTTCCTGATCTTCGTGCCGCTGCTGCTGCCCATTGTCAATGCCTTCCACTGGAACCCGGTGTGGTTCGGCGTGGTGCTGACGCTGAAGGTGGCGCTGGGCCAGTTCACGCCGCCGCTGGCCGTGAACCTGATGGTGTCGTGCCGGATTGCCCGGGTGCGCATGGAAGAGACCGTGCCCTGGGTGATCTGGATGTTGCTGGCGATGTTTATCGCCATGCTGATGGTGCTGGCCTATCCGCCGCTGGCGACCTGGCTGCCTGAGTACCTCGGCTACTGATGTTCCGCATTCACAAACAAGAATTGACGCTTTCCCGAGAGGAGATGAAATGAAACGTCGTGCCCTGATGCTCGCAACGGCTGCCGCCATTGCCGCCGCTTCCGCCTTCGCCCCCGCCGGCGCAATGGCCCAGACCTACAAGTCCGAGTACAAGATGTCGCTGGTGCTCGGCCCGGCCTTCCCGTGGGGCAAGGGCGGCGAGATCTGGGCCGACCTGGTCAAGCAGCGCACCAACGGCCGCATCAATATCAAGCTGTACCCGGGCACCTCGCTGGTGGCCGGCGACCAGACCCGCGAGTTCTCGGCGATCCGCCAGGGCGTGATCGACATGGCGGTGGGCTCGACCATCAACTGGTCGCCGCAGGTCAGGGAACTGAACCTGTTCTCGCTGCCGTTCCTGATGCCCGACTACAAGGCGCTGGACGCGCTCACGCAGGGCGAAGTCGGCAAGTCGATCTTCGCCACGCTGGAAAAAGCCGGCGTGGTGCCGCTGGCCTGGGGCGAGAATGGCTTCCGCGAGGTGTCCAACTCCAAGCGCGAAATCCGCAAGCCGGAAGACCTCAAGGGCATGAAGCTGCGCGTGGTCGGTTCGCCGCTGTACATCGAGACCTTCAACGCGCTGGGCGCCAACCCGACCCAGATGAGCTGGGCCGATGCGCAGCCGGCGATGGCCTCGGGCGCGGTCGACGGGCAGGAGAACCCGCAGTCGGTGTTCGCCGCCGCCAAGCTGTACACGGTGGGCCAGAAGTTCGTCACCACCTGGGGCTACGTGGCTGACCCGCTGATCTTCGTGGTCAACAAGCAGATCTGGGAAAGCTGGACCCCGGCCGACCGCGAGATCGTGAAGCAGGCCGCCGTCGACGCCGGCAAGCAGGAAATCGCGCTGGCCCGCAAGGGCCTGGCCGAGCCGGGCGCGCCGGCCTGGAAGGATATGGAGGCGCACGGCGTCAAGGTCACGCACCTGACGCCGGCCGAGCATGACGCCTTCCGCAAGGCCACCGCCAAGGTCTACGACAAGTGGAAGAAGCAGATCGGCACCGACCTGGTGACCAAGGCCGAAGGCGCGATCGCCAAGCGCTGAGCCAAGCAGAGGGCCCGCCAGACCCGGCGGGCCTGTTCTTTTGGAGGCTGTGATGAAGCACGTCTATACGGTGGTCATGCCGATCCGCTGGGGCGACATGGATGCCATGGGCCATGTCAACAACACCGTCTACTTCCAGTACCTGGAGCAGGCGCGCATCGAGTGGTTCGCGTCGCTGGGCCGCGGCGGCAAGGATGCACGCGGGCAGGGGCCGGTCATCATCAATGCGCACATGACTTTCCTGAAGCAGCTGCGCTACCCGGGCGACATCGAGTGCCGCGTCTACGCCGGCCAGCTCGGCCGCACCAGCTTCGAGACCCGCATGGAAATCCGCCGCACCGACCAGCCCGACGTGGTCTGGGCCGAGGGCGGGGCCAAGGTGGTGTGGTGCGATTACACGCAGGAGAAGTCGGTGCCGGTGCCGGCAGAGATCCGCGCGATCATCGAGGGCTGATGCCTGCCACGGGGCTCAGTGGTTGACCAGCCGCTGCACCAGGTCCACCGACGTGCTGGCCCCGTACTTCTTCATCAGCCGCGCCCGGTAGATGTCCACCGTGCGCGGGCTGATCGCCAGCAGCTTGCCGATCTGCTTGCTGGTCTTTCCCTCCACCAGCTGCGCCGCGATCTCGCGTTCGCGCGCGGTCAGCTCCGCAGTGACCTGGCGCTTCTGCGACAGATCCTCGAAGGTCCAGATCCCCGCGCCCAGCGGTTGCGTGCGGTCCAGTGCGCGCCCGGTGACATGGCACCAGAACAGCTCGCCGCCGGCGCGCTTCATGATGCGTTCGTCCGAGTACATGCCGCGCTTGCCCATGATCGGCGCGATGCGCGCGCCGGTGCGCTCGAATTCGTCGGCGGTGGGGTAGAGCACCTGGAAGGACTGGCCCAGCAGCGCTTCGCGCGTGGTGCCGAAAATGCGGCAGACCTCCTCGTTGCAGTCCTCGATCACGCGTTCGCGTGACAGCACCAGGCCCACGGGGGCGAGCTGGAAGGCGGTCTGGTAGTCGATTGCGGGCATCTGCTTATGTATTTTTACGTAATGGCGTAGCCGGCTGCGCTTGCGTATGCTGTCGGTCGGACGAGTTGCGGCGACTGTCGCCCGCCTGTTGCCGATTGTACCGTTACAATTTCCCTGCGTCGCCCGCCGCACAACCCGGTGGCGGGAAGAGCGACAGGGAACTACCGAGGAAGGAGCGAAGCATGAACAAGGTCTACGCCAGCGCCGCAGAAGCGCTTGCAGGCGTCGTCCGCGACGGCCAGACGATCGCCGTGGGCGGTTTCGGCCTGTGCGGCATCCCCGAGGCGCTGATTGCCGCGCTGCGCGACAGCGGCGCCAAGCAGCTGACCTGTATCTCCAACAACGCCGGCGTCGATGGCTTTGGCCTGGGCCTGCTGCTGGCCACGCGCCAGATCAGGAAGATGATCTCGTCCTACGTGGGCGAGAACAAGGAGTTCGAGCGCCAGTACCTGGCGGGCGAACTTGAGCTGGAATTCACCCCGCAAGGCACGCTGGCCGAGAAGCTGCGCGCCGGCGGCTCGGGCATCCCGGCCTTCTTCACCAAGACCGGTGTCGGCACCATCGTCGCCGAAGGCAAGGAAATCCGCGAATTCGACGGCCAGCAGTACGTGATGGAGCGTTCGCTGACCGCCGACGTGGCGCTGGTCAAGGCATACAAGGCTGACAAGGCCGGCAACCTGGTGTTCCGCCGCACCGCGCGCAACTTCAACCCGATGTGCGCCATGGCGGGCAAGGTCACCATCGCCGAGGTCGAGCATATCGTCGAGACCGGCGAGCTGGACCCGGATGAAATCCACCTGGCCGGCATCTTCGTGAAGCGCCTGGTGCTGAACACCACCCCCGAGAAACGCATCGAGCAGCGCACCGTGCGCGCGGCCAGCTAAGGAGACGCATCATGGCATGGACACGTGACGAAATGGCCGCGCGCGCCGCGACCGAGCTGCAGGACGGTTTCTACGTCAACCTGGGCATCGGCCTGCCGACGCTGGTGGCCAACTGGGTGCCCGAAGGCATGGAAGTGTGGCTGCAGTCCGAGAACGGACTGCTGGGCATCGGCCCGTTCCCGACCGAGGACGAAGTCGACGCCGACATGATCAACGCCGGCAAGCAAACCGTGACGACGCTGCCGGGCTCGTCGATCTTCTCGTCGGCCGACTCGTTCGCGATGATCCGCGGCGGCCACATCAACCTGGCGATCCTGGGTGCGATGCAGGTCAGCGAAAAGGGCGACCTGGCCAACTGGATGATCCCGGGCAAGATGGTCAAGGGCATGGGCGGCGCGATGGACCTGGTCGCCGGCGTCGGCCGAGTGGTGGTGCTGATGGAACACACCGCCAAGAAGAAGGATGGCACCGAGGACATCAAGATCCTGAAGGACTGCAACCTGCCGCTGACCGGCGTGGGCGTGGTCAACCGCATCATTACCGACCTGGGCGTGATCGACGTGACCGACGAAGGCCTGAAGCTGGTGGAAACGGCTCCGGGTGTCAGCCGCGAGGAAATCCAGGCCAAGACTGGCGCTCCGCTGCTGTAAGCGGGCTGAGCTCCGAAGCCTGGCAGGGCCCCTGAGGTGCGATGCGCCGCAGGGGCTTTTTTGTCGGGTCGCTTCGCTTTGGAATTGCCCGGCCGGGCTACGCCAGCCGGCTGCATTCCCTAGCTCTTCCGGCGAATAGCCCGGCAATATCGCTGCGCACTAAGCTGGCTGCTCTCCGGCAAGGCGCAGACCCTGCCGCCCGGCGGCCGCAGGTCAGCCTGCCTGCTTGTTGTAGCTGGCGAACACCGAAGCGGCGCCGTCCGCTTTTACGATCAGCACGTCGAACGGGTCCTTGCGCGGGCCCTGTTCCATGCCGGGCGAGCCGACCGGCATGCCCGGCACGGCCAGGCCGACGGCCTTGGGCTTTGCTGCCAGCAGCTTGCGGATATCCGCCGCCGGCACATGGCCCTCGATGGCGTAGCCGCCGATATACCCGGTGTGGCAGGAGCCAAAGCGCTCCGGCATGCCGAAGCGCTTGCGGTACACGCCGGTGTCCTCGACATCATGCACCGTCACGGTGAAGCCGTTGCTGCGCAGGTGCTTGACCCAATCCTCGCAGCAGCCGCACAGCGGGCTCTTGTAGACGTCGATGGCAAGCGGCTTGGCGGCTTGCGCCAGCGCGCCGGCCACCGGTGCCAGCGCCCCGGCCGAGACCGCGCCCAGCGCCAGCGCGCGCAGGAAACTGCGTCGTTGCATCGTTTGCTCCTTACTGCGCCACCCAGCCGCCGTCCATATTCCAGATCGCGCCGCGGACCTGGCGGGCCGCTTCGGACGACAGGAACACGGCCAGCGCGCCCAGCTCATCGGGCGTGACGAACTGTCCCGAGGGTTGTTTCTCCAGCACCAGCTCGCGCTTGGCCTGTTCCACCGGAATGCCTTCCTTCTGCGCGCGGGCTTCGACCTGCTTCTGCACCAGTGGCGTCAGCACCCAGCCCGGGCAGATCGCGTTGGCGGTGACGCCGGTCTGCGCGGTTTCCAGCGCGGTCACCTTGGTGAAGCCGACGATGCCGTGCTTGGCCGCCACGTAGGCGGACTTCTGCGCCGAGGCCACCAGCCCGTGGGTGGAGGCGACATTGATGATGCGGCCCCAGTCCTTCTGCTTCATGCCGGGCAGCGCCAGGCGCGTGGTGTGGAAGGCCGAGGTCAGGTTGATGGCGATGATCGCGTCCCAGCGCTCGGGCGGGAAATCCTCGATCGCGGCCACGTGCTGGATGCCGGCGTTGTTGACCAGGATGTCGGCGCCGCCGAAGTCGGACTGCGCGTAGCGCATCATGTCTTCGATCTCGGCCGCCTTGCTCATGTCGGCGCCGTGGTAGCCGACCCGGATCCCCTGGCCGGCCTGCGCGATTTCTGCCTTTGCGGCGTCCGCGTCACCAAAGCCGTTGACGATGATGTTGGCGCCCTGGGCCGCCAGCGCTTTCGCGATGCCGAGCCCGATGCCGCTGGTCGAGCCAGTCACCAGTGCGGTCTTGCCGTTGAGCATGTAAGCCTCCGTCGAGAGAAAGGAATGCCACAGAAAGGTTGCCACAGGGTTGGCGGAGCGCGCCGTGGCGGTGCACGGCCGCGCACGCGGGACGCTGACACTGTGCTGTGGCATTGTACCCGCTGCGGCGTACAATCCAGCTTTGCTCAACCTCCGGCAGCGCCGTCTTTTTGCGGTCCGCGGTCCGGTTCGTCAGGGAGTCCAGATGTCTGCCAGTCCGCGTCTCGGTTTTGTCCAGTGCATCAGTCCGGCGGGCCTGCACCGCATGGCCTACCACGAGTGGGGCGACCCCGCCAATCCGCGCGTGCTGGTGTGCGCGCATGGGCTGACGCGCACCGGCCGCGACTTCGACACCGTCGCCAGCGCGCTGTGCGGCGACTACCGCGTGGTCTGCCCCGATGTGGTCGGGCGCGGCCGCTCGGAATGGCTGGCCGATGCCAACGGCTACGTGGTGCCGCAGTACGTGTCCGACATGGTCACGCTGATTGCGCGGCTCAATGTGGAGAAGGTGGACTGGTTCGGCACCTCGATGGGCGGGCTGATCGGCATGGGCCTGGCCGGGCTGCCGAAGTCGCCGGTGCGCAAGCTGTTGCTCAACGACGTGGGCCCGAAGCTGGCGCCGTCGGCGGTGGAACGGATCGGCGCCTACCTGGGACTGCCGGTGCGCTTCAAGACCTTCGAGGAAGGCCTGGCCTACCTGCAGACGATCAGCGCATCGTTCGGGCGCCATGCGCCGGAGCAGTGGCGCGAGCTCAACGCCGCCATCCTGAAACCGGTGCAGGGCACGGACGGCCTGGAATGGGGCTTGCATTACGATCCGCAGCTGGCGGTGCCGTTCCGCAAATCCACGCCCGAGGCCATTGCTGCCGGCGAGGCCGCGCTCTGGCGCAGCTTCGAGGCCATCGAAGGCCCGGTGCTGGTGGTGCGCGGCGCGCAGTCGGACCTGCTGCTGCGCGAGACCGTGGCCGAAATGGTGGCGCGCGGCAAGCATGTGAGTTCGGTGGAAGTGCCCGACGTGGGCCATGCCCCGACCTTTGTCGATCCGGCGCAGATTGCGATCGCCCGGCAGTTCTTTACCGGGGCCTGATGGCATCGCATGCCGGCCTTGTTTTTATCAGTCAACGCATTGTCATGAGTAACCTTGAACTGAAGCGCGCCCATGTGGGCAAGCGGTTGTCCGAATACGCGGTCTATAACGGCGTGGTGTATCTCGCCGGTCAGGTGCCCGAGGTCGATCCCAAGGCCGATATCCGCGGCCAGACGCGCGAGGTCCTCGGCCATATCGACCGGCTGCTGGCCGAGGCCGGCAGCGACAAGACCCGCATCCTGTCGTGCCAGATCTTCCTGACCAATGTCGACCAGATCGGCGAGATGAACGAGGTCTGGGACGCCTGGGTGCCGCAAGGCAACACGCCCCCGCGCGCCACCGTCGAAGCCCGTCTGGCCAATCCCGATTACCTGATCGAAGTGGTGGTGACCGCTGCGCTCAACTGATGCAGGCGTTGTGACATGGTGACGTCCACCGACCTGACCGGTCGGGTCGCGGGCATTCCGGATGCCGAACTGGTCGAACGCGCACTGGCCTACGTGCGCGAGCATGGTGCCGAGGTAGCGCTGCCCACCGGCGAGACCGTGCTGTCGCACGCGCAGGGCATGCTGCGCATTCTCGACGGCCTGCGCGTCGACGACGCCGCGCGTGCCGCCGCCTGCCTGTTCGGGCTGGTGGCCTTCGTGCCCGGTACCGAGGCCGAGATCGCACCGCGCTTTGGAGACGAGGTGGCACGGCTGGTCGACGGTGTGCGGCAGCTGCTGCGCATCGGTGCCATCGCCGGCAGCCGCCCCGAGGCCGAGCCGGCCGCGCCGTCCAAGAACGAAGCGCAGGCGCGCCACGAACAGGTCGAGGCGCTGCGCAAGATGCTGCTGGCGTTTGCGCAGGACATCCGCGTGGTGCTGGTGCGCCTGGCCTCGCGGCTGCAGACCCTGCGCTGGCTGGCCGAGACCAAGCAGGCGCCGCAGCCGGGGGTGGCGCGCGAAACGCTGGACATCTACGCGCCGCTGGCCAATCGCCTTGGTATCTGGCAGATGAAGTGGGAACTGGAGGACCTGGCGTTCCGCTTCGAGCAGCCCGATACCTACAAGCGCATCGCCAAACTGCTGGACGAGAAGCGCATCGAGCGCGAAGGCTATATCGGCGGCGCCATCGAACGGCTGCAGTCCGAGCTGGCGACCGCCGGCATCCGTGCCGAGGTCAGCGGGCGGCCCAAGCATATCTACAGCATCTGGAAGAAGATGCGCGGCAAGGAGCTGGATTTTGCCGACCTGTACGATGTGCGCGCCTTCCGCGTGATCGTCGACGATATCAAGGACTGCTACACGGTGCTCGGTATCGTCCACCATATCTGGCAGCCGATCCCGCGCGAGTTCGACGACTATATCTCGCGGCCCAAGGCCAATGGCTACAAATCGCTGCATACGGTGGTGATCGGCGATGACGGGCGCGCCTTCGAGGTGCAGATCCGCACGCATGAGATGCACCACTTTGCCGAATACGGCGTGGCCGCGCACTGGCGCTACAAGGAAGCGGGCAGCCGCGGCTATGCCGGGCAGTTTTCCGCCAGCGAGCGCTATGACGAGAAGATTGCCTGGCTGCGCCAGCTGCTGGCGTGGAAGGACGATGCCGACCACAGTGTTGCGCACGACGAATCGTGGGAGCAGATCAAGCACGCCGCGATCGACGACCACATCTACGTGCTGACGCCGCAGGCGCGCGTGGTGGCGCTGCCGCAGGGCGCCACCGCGGTGGACTTTGCCTACTACCTGCACAGCGACCTCGGCCACCGCTGCCGCGGCGCGCGCGTGGACGGCACCATGGTGCCGCTGAACACGCCGCTGAAGAACGGCCAGACCGTGGAGATCATCGCGGTCAAGCAGGGCGGACCGTCGCGCGACTGGCTCAACGCGGACCTGGGCTACCTGGCCAGCAGCCGCGCGCGGGCCAAGGTGCGGGCCTGGTTCAATGCGCTCGATTCGCAGGAGACCATCGCCCAGGGCCGCGTGCTGATCGACAAGACCCTGCAGCGCGAAGGCAAGACCGCGGTCAAGCTGGAAGACCTGGCCACGCGGCTGGGCTTCAAGACGCCGGAGGACCTGTTTGCGGCAGTGGCCAAGGATGAGTTCAGTCTGCGCCACGTGGAGCACGCGCTGCGACACCCGGAGGGCGAGATCCAGGCGCCGCTGAGCGAGGAAGACGCTGTCACCAAGAAAAGCCGCGCCACCAGCGTGGCGCGCGGCGCCAAGAGCGGCGTGCTGGTGGTGGGGGTGGATTCGCTGATGACGCAGATGTCGCGCTGCTGCAAGCCGGCGCCGCCGGACGACATCGTCGGCTTTGTCACGCGCGGGCGCGGGGTGTCGATCCATCGGCGCAGCTGCCACACCTTCCAGCAACTGGCCGGGCGCGCGCCGGAGCGGGTGATCCAGACCGAGTGGGGCCAGAAGAGCCACGCCGCGGTCTATCCGGTCGATATCCATGTCGAGGCGATCGATCGCCAGGGGCTGCTGCGCGATATCTCCGAAGTGCTGTCGCGCGAGAAGATCAATGTCACCGGCGTCAAGACGCTCTCCAGCAAGGGCGTTGCGCGCATGCAGTTCACTGCCGAAGTGTCCGAGGCTACGCAGCTGCAGCGCGCACTGCAGTTGATCGAAGACGTCCAGGGGGTGTTGCAGGCGAAAAGAAAGTGATGCTATACTTGCGGCTTCGCTAGGCTCGTAGCTCAGCTGGTTAGAGCACCACCTTGACATGGTGGGGGTCGTTGGTTCGAGTCCAATCGAGCCTACCAACGAATTGCAGTAAAGCAGTAAAAGAAGTGTGGCAAGTCCGATTCAACCCCATACGGAACGGAAGCGCATCATGGTTATGACACCGCGAACTACTACCGCTGGCAAGCGACAGTAGTCGAGGTGCGCCTTCGACCCGGTTGGATCGGGTTTGACAAAGAGAAACGCGGCCTTGGCCGCGTTTTTTTTCGTCTGTCGCCTGCCAGCGTCCTGATAAGCTGCCGCGTTTCCGGTGCGGCAGGGCAGGGCAGCAAAGAATAAATCGCCGGTCCCGCAGGCATGCAGGGCCGGTGCCACAAGATGCAGTTTGATCCGCTCGGGCGAAGCGCAAGACGCCGCCGGCGGAATCCTGGAGAGTCGAAATGATCGCAATCACGCTGCCGGATGGGTCCCGCCGCGAGTTTCCCGGCCCGGTGACGGTTGCCGAAGTGGCGCAGGGCATCGGTGCCGGCCTGGCCAAGGCCGCGCTGGCCGGCAAGGTGGACGGCCAACTGGTCGACACGAGCTACAGGATCGACCGCGATGCCGAGCTGGCCATCGTCACGGACAAGGACGCCGATGGCGTCGATGTGATCCGCCACTCCACGGCGCACTTGCTGGCCTATGCCGTCAAGGAGCTCTATCCGGAAGCGCAGGTGACGATCGGCCCGGTGATCGAAAACGGCTTCTACTACGACTTTGCCTACAAGCGTCCCTTCACGCCCGAAGACCTGGCCGCCATCGAGAAGAAGATGACGGAACTCGCTCGCAAGGACGAGAAGGTCGTGCGCGAAGTATGGAACCGCGACGAAGCGGTGGCGCTGTTCGAGTCGATGGGCGAGAAGTACAAGGCCGAGATCATCGCCTCGATCCCCGCCGGCCAGGAAATCGGCCTGTACCGCGAAGGCAGCTTCGTCGACCTGTGCCGTGGCCCGCACGTGCCGTCCACGGGCAAGCTGAAGGTCTTCAAGCTGATGAAGGTGGCCGGCGCCTACTGGCGCGGCGACGCCAACAATGAGATGCTCCAGCGCATCTACGGCACGGCCTGGGCCAGGAAGGAAGACCAGGAAGCCTACCTGCACATGCTGGAAGAGGCTGAGAAGCGCGACCACCGCAAGCTGGGCAAGACGCTCGACCTGTTCCACCTGCAGGAAGAGGCGCCCGGCATGGTGTTCTGGCACCCGAAGGGCTGGCAGGTGTGGCAGGCCGTCGAGCAGTACATGCGCGGCCGCCTGACGGACGCCGGCTACGATGAGGTTCGTACGCCGCAGGTGATGGATCGTTCGCTTTGGGAAAAGTCCGGCCACTGGCAGAACTACAAGGAGAACATGTTCGTCACGGAGTCGGAGAAGCGCGACTACGCGATCAAGCCGATGAACTGCCCGGGCCATGTGCAGATCTTCAACCACGGCCTGCGTTCGTACCGCGACCTGCCGCTGCGCCTGGCCGAGTTCGGCGCCTGCCACCGCAACGAGCCGTCGGGCGCGCTGCACGGGCTGATGCGCGTGCGCGGCTTTGTGCAGGATGATGCGCACATCTTCTGCACGGAAGAGCAGATCGTGGCGGAGGCCAAGGCCTTCAACGAACTGGCGTTCTCGGTCTACGACGACTTCGGCTTCAAGGATGTGAAGGTCAAGCTGTCGCTGCGCCCGGACCAGCGTGCCGGCTCCGACGAGATCTGGGACCACGCCGAAGAGGGCCTGCGCCTGGCGCTGCGCGCCTGCGGCGTGGATTGGGAGGAGCTGCCGGGCGAGGGCGCGTTCTACGGCCCCAAGGTCGAGTACCACATCAAGGACGCGATCGGCCGCTCGTGGCAGTGCGGCACGCTGCAGCTTGACCTGGTGCTGCCGGAGCGCCTGGATGCCGAATACGTCTCCGAGGACAACTCGCGCAAGCGCCCGGTGATGCTGCACCGGGCCATCCTGGGCTCGTTCGAGCGTTTCCTGGGCATCCTGCTGGAAAACCACGCCGGTGCGCTGCCGGCCTGGCTGGCCCCGGAGCAGGTGGTGGTCATGAATATTGCGGATTCGCAGGCGGAATACGCCGAAAGCGTCGTGCAATTGCTGCAAAAACAAGGGTTTAGGGCCAAGGCTGATTTGCGTAATGAGAAAATTACGTATAAAATCCGCGAGCATTCGCTTCAAAAGGTTCCCTACCTGCTGGTAGTGGGCGACAAGGAGCGGGATGCCAGTCAAGTGGCCGTGCGTGCCCGTGGCAACGTGGATCTGGGTGTGATGCCCGTCTCCGCGTTTGTTGAGCGTCTGCAAAACGACGTCGCCAGCAAAGCCTGATGGGTGGTGAGCACGGCTTGTTTTTTTGTCTTCTTGAGGTAACGCAACATCGCTACGGACAAAGGTCATCGCATCAACCGGGAAATCAGCGCGCCTGAGCTGCGCCTGGTAGGGGTTGATAACGAACAGCTCGGCATCGTCAAGTTCATGGACGCGCTCCGGCTGGCTGAAGATAAGGACTTGGACCTGGTCGAGATCGCGCCGAACGCGGTTCCGCCCGTCGCCCGGATCATGGATTATGGGAAGTTCAAGTACGAGGAAGCCAAGCGCGCCCACGAGGCGAAGCTGAAGCAGAAAATCATCCAGGTCAAGGAAGTCAAGTTCCGGCCGGGTACGGATGATGGCGACTACAACGTCAAGCTGCGCAACCTGAAGCGCTTCCTGGAAGACGGCGACAAGACCAAGATCACGCTGCGGTTCCGTGGTCGCGAGATGGCGCACCAGGAAATCGGCGCGCGCATGCTCGAACGCCTGAAGGCGGACCTGGAAGAAATCGGCCAGGTCGAGCAGATGCCGAAGATGGAAGGGCGCCAGATGGTGATGGTGCTCGCCCCCAAGAAGAAGAAGTAATTCCTGCGCGGTGCAGCGGCCGGGATGCCAGGCATCCCGGTGTTGCTTCGTGCGGAAGTCGCGCGCGGTCCGCAAGGGCCGCTGTGCAACAACAAGTGGATGCGGGTCTTGCAAGCGTCGGCGTGAGCCGTCCACCTGCATGCATGTCATATGAGCTGGAGTTTTTCATGCCGAAGATGAAGACGAAGAAAAGCGCCTCCAAGCGCTTTACTGCACGTCCGAACGGTTCGTTCAAGCGTGGCCAGGCCTTCAAGCGTCACATCCTGACCAAGAAGACCACCAAGAACAAGCGTCAACTGCGCGGTACTCAGGACGTCCATGAGACGAACCTGAAGTCGGTGCGCGCGATGATGCCTTACGCATAACCCCTGACGAAAACGAAAGGAGAATTACATGCCTCGAGTAAAGCGTGGGGTCACTGCACGGGCCCGTCACAAGAAAGTCATCGACGCTGCCAAGGGTTACCGCGGCCGTCGCAATAATGTCTACCGCATCGCCAAGCAGGCGGTCATGCGTGCTGGCCAGTACGCATACCGCGATCGCCGCAACAAGAAGCGCGTGTTCCGCGCCCTGTGGATTGCGCGTATCAATGCCGCGACGCGTGAGCATGGCATGACCTACAGCGTGTTCATGAACGGTCTGAAGAAGGCCTCGATTGAACTGGACCGCAAGGTGCTGTCGGACATGGCTATTCACGACAAGCCTGCCTTTGCCGCCATCGTCAACCAGGTGAAAGCCACCGTTGCCTGATGCCGGCTGCGGCAGCGCGTAAGCGCTGCCGGGCAAGCACCGACCGCAAGGTCGACCGCCGACTGCAAGGTCCGCTGAAACGGGGCTCCTCACCGAGCCCCGTTTTTATTTCGAATGCCGTTTCAGTTGCCGCTATCCGGTTGCCGAGACCGCATTCGAAACGAACACCGCACGTAGTGCCAACCCACGTCGGACCGGTGCGTACCGGCCCGACGCCAAAAATCCCACGACCGCCGCCATGTCTCAGGATCTGGATCAAATTGTCGCCGATGCCCAGGCCGCCTTCGCTGCTGCCAACGACAACGCCACGCTGGAAAACGAAAAGGCCCGCTTCCTGGGCAAGACCGGCGCGCTGACCGAACTGCTCAAGGGCCTCGGCAAGCTCGACCCGGAAACCCGCAAGACGGAAGGCGCCCGCATCAACCAGATCAAGCAGCAGGTTGAAGCCGCACTGCAGGCACGCCGCCAGGCGCTGGCCGATGCGCTGATGAACGCGCGCCTGGCCGCCGAGGCCATCGACGTCACGCTGCCTGGCCGTGCGGTCAGCCGCGGCAGCCTGCACCCGGTGATGCGCACGTGGGAGCGCGTCGAGCAGATCTTCGGCTCGATCGGTTTCGATGTGGCCGACGGCCCCGAGATCGAGACCGACTGGATGAACTTCACCGCGCTGAACAATCCGGACAACCATCCGGCGCGTTCGATGCAGGACACGTTCTACGTGGATGGCCGCGACAGCGAAGACAAGCTGTTGCTGCTGCGCACGCATACCAGTCCGATGCAGGTCCGCTACGCCAAGATGCATGTCGAGAAGTACGCCGGCAAGGCGATGCCGCCGATCAAGGTGATCTGCCCGGGCCGTACCTACCGTGTCGACAGCGACGCCACGCACTCGCCGATGTTCAACCAGGTCGAAGGCCTGTGGATCGGCGAGGACGTCAGCTTTGCCGACCTGAAGGGCGTGTACACAGACTTCCTGCGCAAGTTCTTCGAGCGCGATGACATCCAGGTGCGCTTCCGCCCGTCGTACTTCCCGTTCACCGAGCCGTCGGCGGAGATCGACATGGCCTTCGGCAATGGCAAGTGGCTGGAGATCTCCGGTTCGGGCCAGGTGCATCCGAACGTGCTGCGCAACATGGGCCTCGATCCCGAGCGCTATATCGGTTTCGCGTTCGGCTCCGGCCTGGAGCGCCTGACCATGCTGCGCTATGGCATCAACGACCTGCGCCTGTTCTTCGAGGGCGACGTGCGCTTCCTGCGCCAGTTCGCCTGACGCGCCGCCGTCCCCTCGTCAACGACCACACAGAATACTTACCGGATCAGAAGCGCCATGCAATTCTCGGAATCCTGGCTTCGCACCTTCGCCAACCCTGAAAAGATCTCCACCGACGCGCTGTCGCACACGCTGACCATGGCCGGCCTGGAAGTGGAAGAAGTGGGCTCGGTCGCGCCGCCGTTCGACAGGGTGGTGGTCGCGCGCGTGCTGTCGACCGAGCGCCATCCCAATGCCGACCGCCTCAACGTGTGCCAGGTCGATGCCGGCACCGGCGAGACCCTGCAGATCGTCTGCGGCGCGCCCAACGTCAAGCCCGGCATTCTGGTGCCGTGCGCACTGGTCGGCGCCGTGCTGCCGCCGTCCGAGGATGGCGGCAAGCCGTTCGAGATCAAGATCGGCAAGCTGCGCGGCGTGGACAGCTACGGCATGCTGTGCTCGGCGCGCGAACTCAAGCTGTCGGAGGACCACGGTGGCCTGATGGTGCTGCCGGAAGACGCGCCGGTCGGCCAGGATATCCGCCAGTACCTCGACCTGGACGACCAGGTCTTTGTCATCAAGCTGACGCCGAACAAGGCCGACTGCCTGTCGATCCACGGCGTGGCGCGCGAAGTGTCGGCGCTGACCGGTGCCGCGCTGAACCTGCCGGAGATGAAGCCGGTGCCGGTGACGATCCAGGACAAGCTGCCGGTCAAGGTATCGGCGCCGGACCTGTGCGGCCGCTTCTCCGGTCGCGTGATCCGCGGCGTGAATGCGCGCGCGGCCACGCCGGCATGGATGGTGCAGCGCCTGGAGCGCTCGGGCCAGCGCAGTGTTTCCGCGCTGGTCGATATCTCGAACTACGTGATGCTGGAACTGGGCCGTCCGTCGCACGTGTTCGATCTGAGCAAGATCCACGGCGGCCTCGACGTGCGCTGGGGCCGCAAGGGCGAGCAGATCAAGCTGCTCAACGGCAATACCATCGAGGTCGACGAGCAGGTCGGCGTGATCGCCGATGACAAGGAGATCGAAAGCCTGGCCGGTATCATGGGCGGCGACAGCACCGCCGTGACGCTGGACACCACGGACATCTATCTCGAGGCCGCATTCTGGTGGCCCGCCGCGATCCAGGGCCGTGGCCGCCGCTACAACTTCTCGACCGATGCCGGACACCGCTTCGAGCGCGGCGTGGACTACGCCACCACGGTCGAGCATATCGAGCGCATCACCGCGCTGATCCTCGAGATCTGCGGCGGCCAGGCCGGCCCGGTGGACGACCACGTGGTCAACCTGCCGCAGCGCAAGCCGGTCAGCCTGCGCGTGGCGCGCGCCGAGCGCGTGCTGGGCATCGAGCTGTCGTCTGCAGCCATCGCCGATGTATTCCAGCGCCTGCAGCTGCCGTTCACACGCACCCAGGGCGCCGAGGGCGAGGTGTTTGAAGTCACGCCGCCGAGCTACCGCTTCGATATCGAGATCGAGGAAGACCTGATCGAGGAAGTGGCCCGCATCTATGGTTTCGAGCGCATTCCGGCACGTCCGCCGATCGCCGAGAGCGAGATGCGCCCGACCAACGAGGCCCGCCGCTCCAGCCACGTGGTGCGCCACGCCGTGGCCGCGCGCGATTACCAGGAAGTCATCAACTTCGCCTTCGTCGAAGAGAAGTGGGAGCGCGACTTCGCCGCCAACGACAACCCGATCCGCCTGCTGAACCCGATCGCCAGCCAGCTGGCGGTGATGCGCTCGACGCTGATCGGCGGCCTGGTCGACAAGGTGCGCTACAACCTGAACCGCAAGGCTGCGCGCGTGCGCCTGTTCGAGGTGGGCCGCGTGTTCCATCGCGACGCCAGCGTGAAGGATGGCGGCCTGACGGTGGCCGGCTACGATCAGCCGATGATGGCCGCGGGCATTGCCTATGGCCCGGCGTTCGAAGAGCAGTGGGGCATCCCCGCGCGCAACGTCGACTTCTTCGACATTAAGGGCGATGTCGAGGCACTGTTCCATCCGCGCGTGCCGCGCTTCGAGCCGGTGTCGCACCCGGCGCTGCACCCGGGCCGCGCCGCGCGCGTGCTGCTCGACGGCAAGGCCGTGGGCGTGGTCGGCGAGTTGCATCCGCGCTGGCTGCAGGAATACGAGCTGACGCATGCCCCGGTAGTGTTCGAACTGGCGCTTGACGCGCTGCGCGACACCGGCCTGCCGTTGTACACCGAGATCTCCAAGTTCCCGGCCGCCGTGCGCGACCTGGCCGTGGTCGTGAAGCAATCGGTGCGCGTGCAGGACCTGCTCGACGCCATGCGCGCGGCACTGGAAAAGCAGGGCTACGGCCGCTACTGCCAGAGCCTGGTGGTGTTCGACGAGTTCCGTCCCAAGGGCGCTTCCGCTGCCATTGGCGCGGACGAGAAAAGCCTTGCGTTCCGGGTGACCTTGCAAGATACTGGGTCGACCCTCCAGGACGAAACCGTCGACAGCGCAGTGCGCTGCATGGTCGACGCGCTGACAGAGGCCTTCCAGGCCCGGCTGCGCGGCTAAGCCATCGCCAGTACGCAACAAGTACGCGACGGACACACGATAAACAAGGGCGCCCGGGCTTGCCCCGGGCGGATCGCCAGACACACACTTGAGCGATCGACATGAATGATCGAGACGCGAATTCCATGACCGCTGCAGCACTGGGTGAGATGAGCGACCGGCAGGCTTCCTCCCTTGACGACGCTATGCCGGATGCGCGCGCGACCGAAGTTCCCACGCTGACCAAGGCCGAACTCGCCGAGATGCTGTTCGACCAGGTGGGCCTGAACAAGCGCGAATCGAAGGACATGGTCGAGGCCTTCTTCGACGTCATCCGCGAAGCGCTGGAGCAGGGCGACAGCGTCAAGCTGTCCGGCTTCGGCAACTTCCAGTTGCGCGACAAGCCGCAGCGGCCCGGCCGCAATCCCAAGACCGGCGAAGTCATTCCAATCACCGCGCGCCGCGTGGTCACGTTCCACGCCAGCCAGAAACTCAAGGGCCTGGTGGAAGAACGCGCCGGCATCGTCGGCTGACGCGTCACCCGAACGGCGGATTGCTTCCCGAAGCCGGCATCGGTATGCTTCTGGGCGCGCACCTGGTGCGCGCCAACCGCATGGCCGGCATGGCCTGACGCTCGTCTACACACCACATGTCGGACAAATCCAGCGATCGCATCGCGTTGCCGCCGATTCCGGCCAAGCGCTACTTCACCATCGGTGAGGTGAGCGAGCTTTGCGCCGTCAAGCCGCACGTCCTGCGCTATTGGGAACAGGAGTTCACGCAACTCAAGCCCGTCAAGCGCCGCGGCAATCGCCGCTACTACCAGCACCATGAAGTCCTGCTGATCCGCCGCATCCGCGAACTGCTCTACGAACAGGGCTTCACCATCAACGGCGCGCGCAATCGCCTCGATGAAGGCCGTCATCACAGTGGGGCAGCGGCAGCGCCTGAGGCCGCAGAAGTTGGTGAAGAAAATGCGGCGGCATTGTCGGTCGACATCGGCGGCCTGCGCAATGAACTGGTCGAAGTGCAGCACCTGCTCGCGCAACTGCGGGAGATCGCGAAGCACGGATAATTTCGACGTCGGGAGCTAGTCATACGGGAAATGCTTCTGTTATAATCTTTTGCTTCGGGGCGTAGCGCAGCCTGGTAGCGTACCTGCATGGGGTGCAGGTGGTCGGAGGTTCAAATCCTCTCGCCCCGACCAGACAAAACCCGCTTGGTGAATAGCCAAGCGGGTTTTTTATTTTCTGCGTGGAAATGGCCGGCCGGTGCGGTAACGCTTTGATACAGCCGTCGCCGATGCCCGTTGCTATGCTCTGCCATCCTCCCGACCGATTCCCCACTTATGTTCCGAAAGCTCTGTGTGGCTACCCTTGCGCTCCTCTGGCTGACGGCCGCGGCTGCCGCACGCGCCGATGACCGCGGCTACCGGAGCGCATATCGTGGCGGTGAGTACAAAGAGAAATTCCGTAGCGGCCCTTGTGAAATCGAACGCGAACAGAAGCGCGATGGCGAATACAAGGAAGAGCGCAAATGCAAGGGCGGTCCGCGTGGCTATGAGCGGAAGCAGAAGTACCGCGACGGCCCTTGCCTGATCGAGCGCGAATGGAAGGACGACGGTGAATATGAAGAGAAGGTCGAATGCAAGCGTGGATAAGTGCATGACCTTTCGGCCCGCCATGCGCGGCGCTGGCTGTTACTGCGAAAAGCAGGCCCGCTTTCTACCTAACCTGTTGCAACGATAGCGATCGCTGCTGTCGTTCTTACTTTTCCTGTGGAGCTTGCGCCATATATGCGCAACGCACGCAAGCACTCGGACGCCCGGGAAGGGCAGGTCGCCGATTGCATCAGCGAGCTTGGTTGGACGCGGCCGGTGCTGGCTGACTCCGGCTAGCCCGCCAAGCTGCCCTATTGGACCGCATCCAATACTCAGGCATGGTGTGGCTCTGACATAGGCCAAAGGTCTTCTCGCTGGATCAGGGAATCGGCTTCGCTGTCGGTGAGACTGTCACTCACAAAGAAGTCGCGGCGTTCGACGTTGTTTCCAATGGCACGTTCGAGGGTTACCCGACGATACGTTGCCTGATGCGCAGGGTCGTTCGCGAAGGCTGTTACCGGGCGATAGGTGAGAACGGATGACAAGGTGTTGGGGTTGTCACGGACCGTGGTTCCATGCAGTGGGCCCCCAACGTAGGTAATGTCCATGGCCTGTTGAAGCGCAACGTTCAGCGTTGCGTTCATCAGCGTCTGCCAACCTTCCCCGCTGGCGCGGAATGCATCCAGTATGTCCGCGTCATAGCGAATGCTCACCAGTTCCTTGGTGCTGGCGAGCCTGGGTCGACCGCGGCCGCGTTTGCCGAGCGGCTTCATGGCCTGCATCTCTTTCGCCGAGACCTCGTACGTGTCCGGATCCGCAGCGATGCCGCGGTTGATGGCCGCGTCCTCTTCGTCGGTCGGCACGACGATCTTAGGCTTGGTCGACATAGTTCCTTGCCTCGCGTTTGTTGGCCTTGCGCAGGCTGATGATATGCATTGCATTCCCGCCCTGGGTGAACACCACGCAATAGAGGCGCTCATCAATGACGCCGAAGCCCCCTGCCAACAGGCTCGGCCAGTGGAACCTTGCTGCCAGCGCGAGCGAAACACCGTGCTTGGACTGGTTGCTGACATCCTTGGCAATAATTGTAGCTGCAAATAATGGGTGAGCCCAAGATTATCTGTGCTGCAGGATATGAATCCGCATCCTGAGTGCCTGTTGGGCTATACGCGCTGCTCGGTCGTTGCCAGCAAAGGCGGCGAGATACCCAGGTTCTCCCGTCATGGCCCGCCGGCACCCTGGCTTAGACTGGTCCCGCTGTACTCACCAGCCCGCCCGCACCCCACCGCGGCGGGCTGTTTCTTGGGTGGAGACTAGCGCGTCAGCCTGCGCAACAGCGCGTCATGTCCGCTTGCCAGGCCGGCAAGCGCCGTTGCGTCGGCCAGTTCGAATTCGCTGAACTGGAAGGCTGGTGCCACGGTGCAGCCGACCAGGGCGAAGTCCACGCCATCGGCCATATCCACGCGTTCGGCGGCAAACCATTGGCCGGCGGGCACCATTGCCTGGAAGGCCGCGCCGGGATGCCGCAGCGGGTCGCCCAGGCGCTGCGTGACGATGGTGCCGTCCACGATCCGGTGCACGTCCACGGGGGAGCCTGCGTGGTAGTGCCAGAGTTCGTCGGACCGGATGCGATGCCACGCGGAATAGTCGTTGCCGCACAGCATGTAGTGGATCGCGGTGCAGGCTGCGCGTGTGCGACCGTCCTGGCAGACGACCTGCTCTTCGCCGCGATAGGTTTCGCGGTAGTAGCCGCCTTCCGGATGCGGCTGCAGGTCGAGCGAGCGGATCAGTTGGCTGGCGGTCGGGCTGAGGTCTGGCATGTGGGCAAGCGGCGTGGCGCATCGGCGATGCGGAAGCCGTAGCTTAAAGCAGTGCGAAGCGTGCCTGGCCGGGGCCGACGAGGGCGGGGCGGCTGACCGGGTAGCGGTGACGGGTGCCCTGGGCGTCGAAGGACAGGAAATCCGGCGTCCAGCGCAGGGCCTGCAACTGGAGTGGCTCGATGCCGTCGACGAGGATGGCGCCGGCGTCCACGCAGACACTGCCGCAAGGCAGGCGCAGGGATTCGCAGTCGTCGCCGAAGTAGTAGGCCTCGAGCAGGATGGAATCGGACTGGTACAAGGGCATGGGCAGTATCCGGATACTGTATGGATGTACAGTATAGCTCTGGCCAGCGCTTCGGTCATCCCCGACGATTCTCATTTTCGTGCGCCGCCACACCCTGCGGCGCTGTGCCATTGCCGCGTCGAAGTTGGTGGCAGGCGGTGTCGGCCTGGATTGGTATAACCTGAAAGCGATGCCGGTCGCACAGCATGGTCGTGCCAGGACCGGCAGGGTCGCTGCGGGGGATGCCATGGCGAGGTGCGGGAGCAGGGCTTGCTGGTTTGGTTTGGGCGTGGTGCTGGGCGCGGCGATGGGCGGTGCCTGCGCCATGCTGGTGCGCACGGCCGCGGAGCGGCGGGTGCTGCGCCAGCCCGATGTGCCGCTGGTGCCGTCCGATCCCACCGCGGATCAGGCGCTGACCGATACTGCCACTGACGTGGTGGAGTACGGCGGCTTCGTGATCCACGTGTATTGCCACGCGCTGGGCATGGGGCGGTTCAAGGCCCTGTGCGATATCTGGGAGTCGGGCGCCGTGGTGCTGGAGGGCGGCGCGCCGCCGGCCACGCACGCCACGCCCGAAGATGCGCGGGCCGCGGCGATTTCGTGGGCGCGGCAATGGGTGCAGCACAATGGCTGAGGGCGCCGCCGCGCAATCATCGCCGTGACAGGAGATGCCATGCACGCCTGTGACCTGTGTCATCAGCTGGTGGGCGAACCGTCCAGCGTGCCGCCACACGAGCACCTGGCTGCCTCTGGCATTGCGGCCATGAGCAACCGGTGCAAGGTCGACAGCCGCTGGCGCTGCACGGGCTGCGGCGCCTGGATGTACCAGAGCACGGCATTGGGTGAGCCGCCGAATATGTGGCGAATGGGCCCGCGCCCGGTCGACTGGCCTGATAATGTCGGCTGAGCAGGCATGGCCGCGCCGCCACCGGGCAGTGCGGCCATGCCCCGTATCGCGCCCGGCTCAGGCTCTCGGGCGTCTGTTTCAAGGAGATTTCATGTTTGTTTGTGGGAACCAGGCTTGCGGTGCGCGCTGGGAGCCGAATGAGGTGCAGATCCGCAATGAAGGGCAGGGTCCCGTGTTCCGCTGCCCGCAATGCGGCGCACGCAATCACGTCCAGGCACGCACCGCGCGCGACGGCAGCACGGTCTACCGCCAGGTGGCGGCGAAGCCGGTACCGCGCTAGCCCGGATCGTCGGGCGGCAAGCCATGTCACCCCACGCATGTGGGGTCAAATTCACATGGTTGCCGCCTTAAGCTTGCTCAGGCGGGACCGTTATACACAATCATGGACTTTGCCGACCTTCCTCAAGACTCTGCCTCCAATGCTGAACGCATGGGCTGGGCGAACGCTTCGCCGGAAGTGATCGCCAAGGTATTGAATTCAGCACTGGCAGCGCAGGACCTCTCAGGGTTTGCCGCGCTGCTGTCGGATATCGCGCGCGACCGCGGCCTCAAGGGCGAGCGTGCCGCGCACCAGTCGATCTACGACATGCCGTACGCCAGCCTGCTGCCCAGGCAGAAACACCTGCTTTCCGATGCCTTCGACCTGCTGGTCCTGCTCGGGCTGGAACTGCGCCCGCGTGGCGCAGGCGCCGGCATCGGCGACGATGCGGACCTCGACACGGGCGCGGAAGCAGACGAATAAGCCCGGGCTGGCCAGCGCTATGCGCGTTCCAGCATACCGATCTCGCGCACCGCGACCGACAGCATCGACAGCCCCGCAGCCCCCGAGGCGCGCTGGTCGGCCAGCATGCGCGTAAAGCGTTCCAGCGCGCCATGACGGCTGGAGCGCCAGGCATCGATCATGGCGTCGGGCGTATCCAGTTCACCCTCCTGTGACAGCACGCTGACGGTCAGTGCGCGCTTGAGCCGCCCCAGGTCTTCCAGCGTGGTGGTGCGTGCCAGCAGGTCCCAGTGCGTGTCCGATGGCAGCGCCAGCGCGCGCTCGCGCAGCCAGCTGAAGCTCAGGTGGCTGTCCAGCGCGAAATAAACCCCCGCCACCAGGTCCAGGCTGCGTTCGCACGCCGTGGCCACTTCGGCGATATCGAGCGCGGCGGCGGAGATCTCGCTGCCGGCCACGCGCACAGCCAGCGCTTCGTCGACCCCTGCATCCGTCAAGGCCCGGGTGCGCTCTGACAGTGCCGTCGCATCGGCCGGCGGCAGCAGCCGCGGCAGTTGCGGGGCCAGCCATTGCGCGGCCTGGGCAAAGCGCGCCAGGTCCTCGGCGGCCTTGCTGCCGCTGCGCAGATAGCGGATGAACCACAGGCACGCGCGCTCCAGCAGCAGCGCCACGGCCCCGAACATGCGCGCCTGCTCGGCATCGGCCACACGGTTGTCCAGCGCATCGATCTCCTGCCACAGGGTGGTCAGGCCGAAGACATCGCGTGCGATCAGGCAGGCGCGCACGATATCGGCCGGGCGTGCGTCGGTCTCTTCCATGATCCGGTGCACGAAGGTGGCGCCGATACGGTTGACCAGCATATTGGTCAGGTGTGTCGACAGGATCTCGCGCCGCAGCGGGTGGCGCTGCATCGCGTCGGCGTAACGCTGGCGCAGCGGCACCGGGAAATAGTCCGACAGCAGTCCGGCGACCAGCGTGTCTTCCGGCACGTCGGAGGCCAGCAGTTCGTCGTACAGCCACATCTTGCTGTAGGCAAGCAGCACGGCACGCTCGGGCGATGCCAGGCCTTCATCGGCCAGCTTGCGCTCGGCGATTTCTTCCTCCGAAGGCAGGAACTCCAGCGGCCGGTTGAGCCGTCCGGCGCGCTCCAGCCAGCGCACCAGGCGCGCCTCGCCGTCGAGCAGCGCGGGGCTGCTGCGCCCGGCCACGGACAGTGCCTGGGTCTGGTAGTAGTTGTCCTGCAGCACCAGCAGGCCGACCTCGTCGGTCATCTCGGCCAGCAGCTTGTTGCGCTGCTTCTCGGTCATTTCGCCGTCGGCAACCACCAGCCCGAGCAGGATCTTGATATTGACCTCGTGGTCCGAGCAGTCCACCCCGGCCGAGTTGTCGATGGCGTCGGTGTTGATGCGCCCGCCCTTGCGCGCGAACTCGATGCGGCCCAGCTGGGTGAAGCCGAGGTTGCCGCCTTCGCCGACCACCTTGCAGCGCAGGTCATTGCCGTTGACACGCACCGCGTCGTTGGTGCGGTCGCCGGCCTGCAGGTGGGTTTCCTGGCTGGACTTGACGTAGGTGCCGATGCCGCCGTTGTAGAGCAGGTCGACCGGCGCCATCAGGATGGCGTGGATCAGCTCGGCCGGCGACAGCGTGGCTGCCGTGACCCCCAGCACCGCCTGCACCTGCGGCGACAGCGCGATGGTCTTGGCGCTGCGCGGATAGATGCCGCCGCCGGCGGAAATCAGCGTGGCGTCGTAGTCGGCCCAGCTTGAGCGGGGCAGGCCGAACAGCCGCGTGCGTTCCTGCAGGCTCCTTGTCGTGTCCGGGTCGGGATCGAGGAAGATATGCCGGTGGTCGAAAGCCGCCACCAGCCGGATATGCGGCGACAGCAGCATGCCGTTGCCGAACACATCGCCCGACATGTCGCCGATGCCGGCCACGGTGAAGTCCGTGGTCTGGATATCGACACCCATCTCGCGGAAATGCCGCTTGACCGATTCCCACGCACCGCGCGCGGTAATGCCCATCTTCTTGTGGTCATAGCCGACCGAGCCCCCGGACGCAAAGGCATCGCCCAGCCAGAAGCCGTATTCGGCCGAGATCGCGTTGGCGAAGTCGGAGAACGTCGCGGTGCCCTTGTCGGCGGCGACCACCAGGTAGGGGTCGTTGTCGTCGTGGCGCACCACCTCGGGTGGCGGCACCAGCTGGCCGCCGACGAGGTTGTCGGTGAGGTCCAGCAGCCCGCGCAGGAAGGTCTGGTAGCAGGCGATGCCCTCCTGCAGGAACGCATCGCGGTCGGTGGGCGGGGGCGGGCGCTTGACCACGAAGCCGCCCTTGGAGCCCACCGGCACGATCACCGTGTTCTTGACCATCTGCGCCTTCATCAGGCCCAGCACTTCAGTGCGGAAGTCCTCGCGCCGGTCTGACCAGCGCAGTCCGCCGCGGGCCACGCGCCCGCCGCGCAGGTGCACGCCCTCAACGCGCGGCGAGTAGACCCAGATCTCGAACATCGGGCGCGGCTCGGGCAGGCCGGGGACCAGCGCGGGATTGAACTTGAACGACACATATGGGCGCGGCTGGCCTTCCTCGCCGCGGTGGAAATAGTTGGTGCGCACGGTGGCGTTGATCACGCCCAGGAAAAGCCGCAGGATGCGGTCCTCGTCCAGGTTGGGCACCTTGTCCAGCGCCGCGCCGATATCGGCCAGCAGCTTGTCGCAGCGCGCCTGGCGGGCGGTGTCGGTGGCGACCTCGCTGAAGGTGTCGAAGCGCGCCACGAACAGGCCGACCAGCATGGCGGCAATGGCCGCGTTGCCGGTCAGCGCGCGCTCGATATAGGCGTCGCTGAAGGTCGAGCCTACCTGGCGCAGGTAGCGGGCATAGGCGCGCAGGATGGTGACGTCGCGTGCGGCCAGCTCGGCGCGCAGCACCAGGCGGTTGAAGTCGTCGTTCTCGATCTCGCCGTGCCAGGCGCGCGCGAACGCATCCTCGAACAAGGCCTTGACGCGCGCGATGTCGAATTCCGCCGCGCCGCCGCTGTCGGCAATCTCCAGCCCGAAGTCGTGCACCCATACCGGCGCGCCGCTGTCGGGTTCGATCAGGTAGGGGCGCTCTTCATCCACGCGCACGCCCAGGTGTTCCAGCATGGGCAGGCTGTGCGACAGCGCGATCGGCTCGCCGGCACGGTACACCTTGAAGCGGAACACCCCCGGCGCGGCCTCGATCGGCCGGTACAGGTTCATCGCCATGCCGTTGCCGCGCAGCGCGTGCTCCATCAGCTCGATATCGCGCACCGCGGTGCGGGCCGGGTAGTCCTCACGGTAGCCGGCGGGGAACGAGCCGCCGTAGCGCTGCAGCAGCCGGTTGCCTTGCTCTTCGCCGTGGCTTTCATGCAGGGCTTCGGCGAGATCGTCCTGCCAGCGGCGGCTGGCGTGCACGATGCGCGCCTCCAGCTCACGCGTATCAACATGCGGCATGGTGCCGGGCTCGCCGCGCACGGTCAGCTGGATGCGCGCCAGCGGCGACTCGGACAGCAGCGGCGTGAACTCGCAGCTGGTGCCGTGGAAGGCCGCGGTCAGCAGCCTCTGGATCTTCTGGCGCAGGTCGGTGTTGTACTTGTCGCGCGGCACGAACACCAGGCACGAGACAAAGCGGTCGAAGCGGTCGCGCCGTACAAAGAGCCGGGTGCGCTGGTGTTCCTGCAGCCGCAGGATGCCGGTGGTGATGTCGAACAGTTCATCCTCGGTGGCCTGGAACAGTTCATCGCGCGGATATTGCTCAAGGATGGTCACCAGCGACTTGTAAAGGTGCCCCTTGGCCAGGAAGCCCGCGCGCGCCAGGATATTGGCGCACTTGAGCCGCACCAGCGGAATTTCCGCAATCGGCGCCGTATAGGCAGTCGAGGTGTACAGGCCGACAAAGCGCCGCTCGCCGAACAGCTGCCCCTTTTCATCGAGCAGCTTGACGCCGACATAGTCGAGATAGCCCGGGCGGTGCACGGTGGCGCGCGAATTGGCCTTGGTCAGGAAGATCGGCGAGGCCCCTTCGATGATCGCGGTGGCCGCGGCGGGCAGCAGCGTGAGATCTTCGGCATCAGGCTCGCGCAGGCTTTCGCGCAGGATGCCCGCGCCCGAGCCCGGCACGCCGCGCAGGAAGTAGCGGCCGTCCTGCGACACCAGCTGGTAGTCACGCTGGCCGAGGAAGGAGAAGTGGTCATCCATCATCCAGTCCAGGAAGGCGCGCGCCTCGACGCTCTCCGGCGCGGCCGCGTCGGGCGCCTGCGCCATGGCGGCGATGGTGGCCTGGGTGATGCCGCACATCTTCGACCAGTCTTCCACCGCCGCGCGCACGTCGACCAGCACCTGCGCAATGCCGCTGCGCAGCGCCTCCAGCCGCGCGGCCTCGCCGCTGCGGTCGATCTCGAAATGGATAAAGGATTCCAGGCGCGAGCTGTCCCCGGCCTCGCCGGCGCCGCCCGGGGCGATCCGCTCGATGCCGCCGCGAGCGTCGCGCCAGACCCGGAACACGGGATGGATGGCCGAGTGCAGCGCCAGTCCCTGCCGGTTGATCTCCATCGTCACCGAGTCGACCAGGAAGGGCATGTCGTCATTGACGATCTCGACCACGGTGTGGTCCGAGTGCCAGCCGTGCTCTTCCAGGTTGGGATTGTAGACGCGGATGCGCGCATTGCCGGGGGTGAATTTCTGTGCGGTCTGCCAGTGCGCCATCACGGCGCCGTAGAGATCGTCGACGTCGCGCTGGAGCAAGTCCTCGGCGTCGGCCTGGTCGTAGTAGTGCAGCAGGAAGGGCTCGACCACGGCGAACATCGCCGCCGGCAGCCGCTCGCGCGCGAAGCTGGCCAGTTCGTCCAGCAGGTGCGCGACCTTGTCTTCGTTCTCCTGCGGCATGATCCCTCCTCGCGGTGTCGACGGGCGGCCCGCGGCATGTGCCGGGGCATGCTCATACTTTAGGAAAAATCCGCATGCCCGGCGCAAGAAAAGTGGCGGGTATGACGATGGCGCGCGAAGAAAAGGTGGGCGGCCTCCCGCTGCTGCCCGCGGGACGGCTTGCGCGGCGCTCAGAGGCGCGTGGCGGCGAGGGTGGGGCAAGAGGTGGGGCGGTGTGCGACCGGCGGCAGGCCGGGGCAATGCGAGGGCGCGACAGCTTTTTCCTGCCGGGCGGCTTCGGTGCCCGCGCGAACCTGGCGAGTGGTGTGGTCGCTCAGCGTGGTCTTCATCCGCTCCAGCAGGGTGCCCAGCGCAGCGCGCTCTTGCGAACTGAACGCCGCCACTGACACGCTGTGCAGCGCGCTGAGGGCCTGCGCGGTGCGCTGCAGCCGGTTGGCTGCGCTTTCTGCAATGCGGGGCGCCTGAGTGCCGGCGTACTCGATCCAGCCGTCGCGCCGCAGTTCATCCAGCATCGTCTCGGAACGCTCGACATCGATCGGCATCGGGCCTGTCAATGGCGAGCCGCGCACGAAGGCATCCTGGCGGATGGCCCGCAGCAGCAGCCACTGGGAGTAGTTCAGGCCAGAGGCGCATAGCGTCTGTTCCAACGCACCTTGCCAGGCGGTTACGGCATCAACCAGGGCAAGGACAACCGGCTCGCTGGGTTCGAGGGGTCTTGGCTGCATGAATGGCGTCTCCTGTTTTGGTTTGCCGCCACTGCGATGCGCTGGCATCCGTCGCGCGGGTACCAGGGGCCGGAGCATGGCCGGCCCGGGCGGCACGGGCGCCGCAGCCTCTCTGGCGGGGCACGGTCGACCGATGGGCCAGACACTACCAGAATCTTTTGCCGGAATTGTGACAGGTCGGGAATGCCCTGTGGCACCACAGGGACATAGTATCCCGCACGACCCCTGGCATGGCTTGAGCTATGAATGAAGCGACTGGGAGCCATGACTTTAAATCACAGCCAGAATGTATGCGGCTGGCTACACTGCCTGCCGGAGACCCCGCCAACGAGCCTTCAGGCCAGCAGGGGCGCGCGGCGCGGGCACGGGCCCGGCCGCCAGACCGGAGATAAGGATGTACAAGGAACGCATTCGCCTGGCCAGGCTGCACGACAAGGTAGTCTCGGCCGACGAAGCCGCCGCGCTGATCCGCGATGGCATGACGGTAGGCATGAGCGGTTTCACGCGCGCGGGCGACTGCAAGGAAGTCCCGTTTGCGCTGGCGCGGCGCGCGGCCACCGAGCCGCTGCGCATCACCCTGATGACCGGCGCGTCGCTGGGAAACGACATCGATCGGGTACTGGCCGAGGCGGGCGTGATTGCGCGCCGCCTGCCGTTCCAGTCCGACGCGACGCTGCGCCGCAAGATCAACGCAGGCGAAGTGATGTTCATCGACCAGCACCTGTCCGAGACCGTGGAGCAACTGCGTTCCGGCCAGATCGCACCGGTGGACGTTGCCGTGGTGGAAGCGGTGGCGATCACCGAGCAGGGCGGCATCATCCCCAGCACCTCGGTCGGCAACTCGGCCAGCTTCGCCATACTGGCGCGCAAGGTGATCGTCGAGATCAACCTGAACATGCCGCTGGAGCTGGAAGGGCTGCACGACATCTACTTCCCGGTGCGGCGCCCGTACCGCCAGCCGATCCCGCTGATTGCGCCCGAGCAGCGCATTGGCCTGCCGTATATCCCCATCGATCCCGAGAAGATCGCGGCCATCGTCATCACCGCCAAGGACGATAGCCCGTCCAACGCGCTGCCGCCGGATGCCGATACCCGCAATATCGCCGGCCATCTCAACGATTTCCTGCTGCGCGAAGTCCGCGCCGGCAGGCTCTCGCCCGCGCTGCAGCCGCTGCAGGCGGGCATTGGCACCATTGCCAACGCGGTGTTGCACGGCATGGTCGATTCACCGTTCCGCGACTTGCAGATGTATTCCGAGGTGCTGCAGGACAGCACCATCGAACTTCTGGATGCGGGGCGCCTGGCGTTTGCCTCGGCCTCTTCGGTGACGCTGACGCGCGAGGTGTACCAGCGCTTCCTGTCCAACCTGGACCGCTATCGCTCGCGCCTGCTGCTGCGTCCGCAGGAGATCAGCAACCATCCTGAGATCCTGCGCCGGCTCGGGCTGATTACCATCAACACGGCGCTCGAGTGCGACATTTACGGCAACGTCAACTCCACGCATGTGGGGGGCACGCACATGATGAACGGCATCGGTGGCTCCGGCGATTTTGCGCGCAATGCGCACCTGTCGGTATTCGTGACCAAGTCGGTGGCCAAGGACGGCGATGCCTCCAGCATCGTGCCGATGGTGGCGCACGTGGACCATACCGAGCACGACGTCGACATCATCGTCACCGAGCACGGCCTGGCCGACCTGCGCGGCCTGGCGCCGCGCGAACGCGCGCGCACGGTCATCGACAACTGTGCCGACCCGCAATACCGCGAGCTGCTGGGCGACTACTTCCGGCGCGCCAGCACCCATGGCGGCCAGACCCCGCACCTGCTGGAAGAGGCGCTGTCCTGGCATGTCGGCTTCCGCGACCGCGGCACCATGCTGCCCGCGCAGCCGGCCCAGGCGATGGCAGCCTGAGCGCGGCTTCCGCCAGAAAGCAAAACAGCCCGCGCAAGCGGGCTGTTTGCCTTGGTGCCGCCGGTTGGCGGCGGGGCAGGCTTACTGCGCCTTGCCGCCCTGGCTGGCAGGCGCCTTGGCGCCGTCGGTGTACGGATCAGCCTTGCCGGCCTTGGCGCCGTCGGTGTACGGATCGAACTTGCCGGCCTTGGCGCCATCCGTGTTCGGGTCGAACTTCTTGCCCGAGTTGGTCAGGTCCGACTTGGTCGATTGCTTGGCGCCATCGGTGTACGGGTCGAACTTGCCGGATTTGGCGGGGTTCTGGTTCGGGCTGGCCTTCTTGGTGTGGCTGCCACCGTAGAGATCGCCGCCTTCGGTGTAGTTCTTCTGCGCATAGACCTGCGTCGCGCCCAGCGCGGCCAGTGCTGCAACGATCAGGGTCGAAACGGTCTTCTTCAGCATCTTGCTTATCCTCGCGATTGACGGTCGCGCAGCGCCTGCGCGAATCCGGTTTTGGGGCCGAGCCTGGCCGGTGGCGGCTGGGCACATGTGGCGGAACACCCGGTTAATGTACCGAGTCAGCGCTTGTCCGCAAAGTGAAAGTTTCTTCTACAAGTATTGAATACCGATGGCGTTGCCTGCGTACTGCGCCGGATCAAATGCAACGATTCTGGGGCAGATGTGGGTGACTGATGGCACATTTTCAACTGGCAGCCATAAAAAAACCGGCTGCCAGGTGGCAGCCGGTCATGACCCCTCGCGGGACGGTTTCGCCGTCCGGTTATTCCAGTGTGATGTTCTGGTCGCGTGCGATCTTCTTGCGCAGGTCCAGCTCGCGCTTGATCTGGGCGGCGTACTGCGCCGGGGTGTTGCCGTCGGTGTAGGCACCGCTGTCGGCCAGGCGGCGCTTGACGTTGGGGTCCTGCAGCGCCTTGACCGCGGCATCATGCACGCGCGTGATAATTGCCGCCGGCGTGCCGGCCGGGGCCACCAGGCCGTACCAGGCCATGTTGTTCATGTCCTTCATGCCGGCTTCGGCAAAGGTCGGCACGTCTGGCAGGCCCTCGACCCGCTTGGGCGCCGCCACTGCCAGCGCGCGCAGCTTGCCGGCCTGGATATGCGGCATCGACGACGGCAGGTTGTCGAACTGCGCGTTGACCTGGCCGGCCAGCGTGTCGTTCAGCGCAGGGCCCGATCCGCGGTAGGGGATATGGACCATGTCGGTCTTGGTGATGTCCTTGAACAGCTCGCCGTCCAGATGCGAGATGCTGCCCTTGCCGGCCGAGGCGTAGCTGTACTTGCCGGGGCTGGCCTGCAGCATCGCGACGAACTCCTTCAGGGTCTTGGCCGGCACCTTCGGGTTGACCGTCAGCACGTTCGGCACGTTGACCAGGTTGGTGATCGGCGCGAAGTCCTTGAGCGGGTCGTACGGGTTCTTGGGGTTGGTGGCGGGGTTGGTCGCCATCGTGCTGACGGTGGCGATGCCCAGCGTGTAGCCGTCCGGGGCGGACTTGGCGAGCGCGTCGGCGCCGATCGCGCCGCCGCCGCCGCCGCGGTTTTCCACCACCACCGGCTGGCCCAGCTCGCGGCCAAGGCCGTCGGAGACCGCGCGCGCAACGATGTCGGTGGTGCCGCCGGCCGCGAACGGAACGATCAGGCGGATCGGCTTGTTGGGGTAGGACTGGGCTTGGGCCAGGCCGTGGGCCAGGCCAAGGGCCGCGATGCAGGCGGCTGCGCCGGCGCTGATAACTGCTTTCAAGGAGTGCCTCCGTTCTTCTTTCACTGATTCGCCAGGCGGGCTGCAGGCGTTTCTTCGGACCCAGACCTTTCGTCTGCGCCCCGCGCTGTCACGGTTCCCCGCGCTGGCATGACCGGGCCGTGCCGGGATGCGGCGACGGCCGGCACCTTGCGATAGTTCCGCGATACGGAACTATGTTCCACAATGTGCGCGGATGCGATTCAACCGGGAAAGCGGGCGCAGGGGAATTGGTGAGAACCCGCGTATCAAGAAACCGGCAGCCATGCCGACCGCGCGCGCAAAGCAGCGCGGCGGAAATGAAAAAAGCCGGAAGCAAGGCTTCCGGCTTTTCCTGAATTCGCTGGTGGGGCGTGAGTGACTCGAACACTCGACCTACGGATTAAGAGTCCGCTGCTCTACCAACTGAGCTAACGCCCCAACGAAGAAAAAGATTTTAGCAAGGTATCTGATAAGACGCAATAGCCTTCGCGCAATTTTTGCGAGCCAGGCTGCACTGGCCGCTACAATGCCAGCCACCGCGCGCGTCCCGCGCGGTGGTTACTATCCAACTGCTTGCCCAGTCCATGCACGCCAGAGTCCTGCGCTATCTCGACGAGGTCGTCCGCCGCGGTTCGATCCGCAAGGCGGCCGAGCACCTGCATGTGGCGCCGACCGCGGTCAACCGCCAGATCCTGGACCTGGAGGCGGAACTGGGCGCGCCGCTGTTCGAGCGCATCAGCAAGCGGCTGCGGCTGACGCCGCTGGGCGAGATGGTGCTGGCCCACGTGCGCCAGACGCTGCGCGAGCACGACGCGCTGCGCGAGCGCATCGAGGACTTCAAGGGCGCGCGCCGCGGCGAGGTCACCGTGGCGGTCACGGCCGGCCTGGCGGGCTCGCTGATGCCGTCGCTGGTGCATGACTTCCGCCAGCGCTACCCGGGCATCGTGGTGCGCGTCGCCGACCTGCCGGTGGCCGATATCACCACGGCGGTGGGGCAGGGCGACGCCGACCTGGGCCTTGGCTATGACCTGCCTGAGCTGCCCGCCTTCCGCGCGCTGGCCACCAGCGACTGGCAGATCGGCGCGGTGGTGCCGCCGGGCCATGTGCTGGCGGCCCGGCAATCGGCGCTGCTGAGCGAATGCGTCGGCTATCCGCTGATCCTGCCGGCGCCCTCGCTGTCGATCCGCGCCATCCTGGATGCGGCCTTTGCCCGCAATGCGATCGAGGTCTCGCCGGTGGCGGAGTCCACCTCGACCGCGCTGATCCGGCAACTGGTGATGCTGGGCACCGGCATCGCGCTGCTGAACCCGCTCGATGTGATGGAAGAGCGCGCCCGCCAGGCGCTGGTCTACGTGCCACTGCGCGACCGCCACCTGCAGGGCCAGACGCTGACGCTGGTGGCGCGCGCTCGCGGCCCGCTCAGCGCCGCTGCCGAGCTGATGGCCGAGCGCATCGGCGATGCGCTGGCGGTCTTGTTCGCGCAGGCGCGCTGAGCAACAGGGTGTCGCAGGTGTCCACTTTTTGTGGACAGGATGATCGGAATTCTGCGCTTGGGGGATTGCACTTCGCCGCCGTAGACTGGCTGCCATCCAGTCCCCCAATTCGTTTTGCAGAAGGAATTCCGCCATGACCCTGATTGCCCTGAGCGCCGACGTGCTGGTCACCATGGATGCGCGGCGCCGCGAGATCCGCGATGGCGCCCTGGTTGCCGAAGGCCCCGCCGTGCAGTGGGTCGGTCCGACCTCGGAACTGCCGCCGCAGTACCGGCGCATGGTCGACGACGGCAGCGCGCAGGTGCTCGACATGCGCGGTCGCGTGGTCACGCCCGGTCTGGTCAACACCCACCACCACATGTACCAGAGCCTGACGCGCGCGGTGCCAGCCGCGCAGGACGCCGAGCTGTTCTCGTGGCTGACCAACCTGTACATGCTGTGGTCGCACCTGACGCCGGAAATGATCGCGGTGTCGACCAAGACCGCGATGGCCGAGCTGATGCTGTCGGGCTGCACCACCACCAGCGACCACCTCTATTTGTTCCCGAACGGCTCGCGCCTGGATGACTCGATTGCCGCGGCGCAGGAGATGGGCATGCGCTTCCACGCCGCGCGCGGCTCGATGAGCGTGGGCCGCAGCAAGGGCGGCCTGCCGCCGGACGTGGTGGTGGAAGAGGAGGCCGCCATCCTGCGCGACAGCCAGCGGCTGGTGGAGCAGTACCACGACAGTGCGCGCCACGCGATGCTGCGCGTGGTGCTGGCGCCGTGCTCGCCGTTTTCGGTGTCACGCGACCTGATGCGCGAGTCGGCCAATATGGCGCGGCACTATGGCGTGTCGCTGCACACGCACCTGGCCGAGAACGACAACGACATTGCCTACTCGCGTGAGAAATTCGGCCTGACGCCGGCCCAGTATGCCGAGGACCTGGGCTGGGTCGGACACGATGTGTGGCATGCGCACTGCGTCAAGCTGGACGACGAGGGCATCGCACTGTTTGCCCGCACCGGGACCGGCGTGGCGCATTGCCCGTGCTCGAACATGCGGCTGGCATCCGGCATTGCACCGGTGCGCGCCATGCGCGATGCCGGCGTGCCGGTGGGCCTGGGCGTGGACGGCAGCGCGTCGAACGACGGCGCGCATATGCTGGGCGAGGCGCGCCAGGCCATGCTGCTGCAGCGCGTTGGCTACGGGCCGGCCGCCATGAGCGCGCGCGAGGCGCTGGAGATTGCCACGCTGGGTGGCGCGCGCGTGCTCAACCGCGACGATATCGGTGCGCTGGCGCCGGGCATGTCGGCGGATTTTGTCGCCTTCGACATGTCGCAGGTCGGCTTTGCCGGCGCCGGCCATGACCCGGTGGCGGCGCTGGTGTTCTGCACGCCGGCCAATGTCGCGGCGAGCGTGATCAACGGCAGGGAAGTGGTGCGCGACGGTGCACTGCTGACGGCCGACCTGCCCAACGTGCTGCTGCGCCATCGCGCGCTGGCGCGCACGCTGTTCGAGCGCGCCAGCCAGGGCGCCTGATGCACGGGGCCGCTGTGGCGTGGGCACGTGCCTGCGCCGCGGCGGATTAGCCAATCAGGCAAGCGCACAAAGCAAAAGGCCGGAAGCATTGCTGCTTCCGGCCTTTCTGTATTCGGTGGTGGGGCGTGAGTGACTCGAACACTCGACCTACGGATTAAGAGTCCGCTGCTCTACCAACTGAGCTAACGCCCCAACGAAGACCGAGATTCTAGCATGATTTTCGGCGCTGTCAAATGTTTGACGCACTTGCCGGAACAACCCCGTCATTGTGACCGGGAGCCACACATACGCGCGGATGGAACTCGAAGGCGGCCGTGATGGTCTTCGCAATGAGCGCATTCGCATGGGCTCTATCCATACGATTTTGCCGGAGCCATGTTAGGATGTTTCTCCACTTGCATATGGAGGGCTGCACCGATGGAAATCAAATTCCAAGAGCAAGAGCGCTACGACATCAATAATGAAGGCTTGTTGTTCCAGGCACTTGTCAATGGCGAGAAGGTGACTTGCGTGGTGACACGCGAAGCACTGTGGGAAGGCTTCAGTGCCGACCAGGTCCTGTCGCTGGAAGAGGCATTCCGTGCCGGCCGCGAAACCATCGAACGCGCCGCCGTGGTGCTGATCGAGCAGGGCGCGCCCCAGCCAATCGTCGTCAAGCGCGCCCACGTGGCGCCGATCTGATGCGGATGGATGCCCCGGCCAGGCTCCGGCATGCCGCGGGCGCCTATCTGTTATCAGGTTCCCAGACGTAGGGCCGTCCGGCCTTGCGTGCCAAGCCGGCAACGCCGGCACAGGCAGATCCCCGCTTTTCCCGTTTCAGTTTCCAGGTTTTTCCTGCAGCCGTACTGTTGCTGAACGCTGGTGCGCGGCCGCCGCTCATGCCGACGCGCCGGCGCTTCAGTTCATTGTGCTGCCGGGGTCGCGGCGCCTGGTCGTGATGCGCATTCTTCAAAGATCCGCACCGTGCATTGCGCGCAGATTTCCGGCGAGAGCTGGCCGACGATCGTGTGCAGCGCCTGCCGCTTCGTCGGGAAGATATGGTCGGCTCCGAGCTTGTCGGTAAAGCCGGTCTGCGCCCAGGTCTGCAAGACCTGCGTGCGCGGGCGGTGGAAGTACAGATCGCCGCCCAGCGCGCGCCGTTCGGCGAGCTCGTTTTCCCACATCTCGGCACCGGCCAGGTCGATGAAGTTCATGCTCTTGGTCATCGCCAGCAGGTGCGTCTGGCCGGCGTTGACCGTGCGCAGCCAGTGCAGGCGATCCGTCACGTACTGCACCGCGCCGAAGTAGATCGCGCCTTCCATGCGCAGCAGCTTCAGTTGCGGGCATTCCGGCTGCGGGCGGCGCAGCTCGTCCAGCGGCGTGAAGCGCCGGCCGGGATCGTCGGCATCGGGCACCAGGCTGCGCACGGCCGGCCGCGAGGTGCGGTACAGGTAGGCCACCAGCGACAGCACGGTGCCGAGCAGCACCGCCATCTCCAGCCGGATCACCAGCGTGGCGGCGAAGGTGCCGATGGCGATGGCAAATTCCGTGCGGCTGAGCGTGAAGATGCGGCGCAGCCGCGCGGTGTCGAGCAGGCCCCACGCCACCAGCAGCAACATCGCGGCGATCGCCGCCATCGGGATCTGTGCCAGCAGCGGGGCGCTGACGGCCACCAGCGCCACCAGCCACAGCGCCGAGAACACGCTGGCCAGTGGCGTGCGCGCGCCGGCTTCGAAATTGGGTACCGAGCGGTTGAGCGAGCCGCACGAGATATAGCCCGAGAAGAAGCCGCCCGCGATATTGGACAGGCCCTGGCCGATGAACTCGCGGTTGGCGTCGATATGCTGGCCCGAGCGCAGCGCCACCGCCTTGGCGATCGAGATCGACTGGCCCAGCGCGACGATGGTCAGCGCCGAGGCGATGCCCAGCAGGTCTGGCAGCTTGCGCCAGTCCACATCGGGAAGGTGGAAGCGCGGCAGCGCCGACGGGATCGGCCCGACCACGTTGACATGGTGGGCGCCGCCCGCGCCGGACTGGTTCAGCAGCAGCGCCACGCCGTAGCCGGCCAGCAGCCCCAGCAGCATGAACGGCAGCCGCCGCCACAGCCGCTTGCACAGCAGCGTCACCACCAGCGTGACCGCGCCTACGGCGGCCGCGCCCCAGTTGATGGCGTCGATGTTCTCGAACAGGTGGCGCAGCACGCCGAATGCACTGGTGCCGGTTGGCACCGCCAGCCCGAACAGGTCCTTGAGCGCATACAGGCCGATCAGCGTCGCGGCGCCGCAGGTGAAACCGAGCAGCACCGACGGCGAAATAAAGTTGGCCAGCGTGCCCAGCCGCAACGTGCCCACGGCGAGCTGCATCACGCCCACCACGATGGTGACCGCCAGCGCCAGCCCGATATAGGCCGGGCTGCCGGCAAACGCAAGCGGGCTCAGCATCGCGAACAATGCCAGCGAATTGGCGTTGGTCGGCCCCGACATCACGTGCCAGCTCGAACCGAACAGCGCCGCCACGATGCACGGCACCACCGCGCTGTAGATGCCATATTGCGGCGGCAGGCCCGCCAGCGTGGCGAAGGCCACGCCCTGCGGCAGCACCAGCACGGCGCCGAGCAGGCCGGCCACCAGGTCGGCGCGCAGCGTGTTTTTGTCGACGCGCTGGCTCCATGGGAACAGGCGCGGCAGAAGTGATCCGGGATGGGACGCGGGCATCGGTAATGAAGGGGCAGGCTCAGCCGGCCTCGCCGCCGCGCCCAGGCGGTGGCGAGGCAACGGATTCGGGCGGGGTGGATTCGGGCAGGTTCGGCTGCGGCGCCAGGCCGGCCAGCATGGCGTCGAGCGCGCGGTAGACCTCGGTCAGGCGCTCCGGGCCGAGCCGCTGCGCCAGCTCCTGGTAGCGCGCATCGACCAGCGGCTCCATTTGCACGATGATGGCGCGCGCCGACGGCGTCAGGCTGACCAGCTGGCGGCGCTGGTCGGTGGCAGAGCGGGTCCGTTCGACCAGCCCGGCGTCTTCCATGCCGCACAGCATGCGGGTCAGGCTGGGGCTCAGGATCAGGCAGGCATCGGCCAGCTGGTTCGGCTCCATCGGCTCGCGCTCGTTGAGCGTGCGCATCACGCGCCATTGCTGCTCGGTGATGCCGAACTGCCGCAGGATCGGGCGAAAGCCGGCCAGCAATGTCTCGCGCGCTTGCAGCAGCAGGTGAGGAAGGTTGCGGTGGCGGAACATGGCCTGGCGGGTGTGGCTCATGCCCGCAGTGTAGCGGGCGCGGCGCCGCGCGGCGAGCGGGGCTTGTGCGGACTTGCCTGAACCCGCGCGCGGCGCCAGCGGCGCGTTCAGTTACAACTGAGCGTGGCGACCACCGGCGTGTGGTCCGACGGCTGCTCCCACGTGCGCGGCACGCGGTCGATCACGCAGGCGCTGCAGCCGCTGGTCAATGCCGGCGACAGCAGGATGTGGTCGATGCGCAGGCCCGCATTGCGGCGGAACGCCATCATGCGGTAGTCCCACCACGAGAAGGCCTTCTCCGGCTGCTCGAACTGGCGGAACGCATCCGCCAGGCCGAGCTCAACCAGTGCGGCAAAGGCGGCGCGCTCCTGCGGCGAGACCAGGTTCTGGCCTTCCCATTTCTTGGGGTCGTGCACGTCGCGGTCTTCCGGCGCGATATTGAAGTCGCCCAGCAGCGCCAGCTTCGGGTAGCGCTTCATTTCTTCGCGCAGCCACGCCGTCATCGCGTCCAGCCACTTGAGCTTGTAGACGAACTTGTCCGAGTCCGGCGCCTGCCCGTTGGGGAAGTAGGCGCAGACCAGCCGCAGGTCGCCATAAGTGGCAGCGATCACGCGCTGCTGCGCGTCCTCGAAGCCGGGGATGTTGCGCACCACGTCGGCGGGGCCGGGCATGCTGGCGTCGCGTGCGAGGATGGCCACGCCGTTGTACGTCTTCTGCCCGGTGTAGATGCTGTGGAAGCCCGCGTTCTCCAGTTCGGCCAGCGGGTACTTGTCGTCCGGCAGCTTCAGTTCCTGCAGGCACAGCGCGTCGATCGGCGCGCCGGCCTGGTCCTGCTCGGCCAGCCATTGCAGCACCTGCGGCAGGCGCACCTTGAGCGAGTTGACGTTCCAGCTGGCAATGCGAAGCGGGCCGCTGGCGGGCAGGGCGGCCGCGCTCATGCTGCCATCCCGCCGTGGCGCAGCAGCGCGTCGATCTGCGGCGCGCGGCCGCGGAACGCGACAAACGAGTCCATCGCCGGACGGCTGCCGCCCACCGACAGGATCTCGCGCTGGTAGCGCGCGCCGGTCTCGCTGTCGAGCACGCTGCCCGACAGCTGAGCGGCTTCCTCGAACGCCGCGTACACGTCGGCCGACAGCACCTCGGCCCACTTGTAGCTGTAGTAGCCCGCCGCATAGCCGCCGGCGAAGATATGGCTGAAGGTGTTCGGCCAGCGCGACAGCGGATGCTGCGGCACCACGTGCACGCGGTCGTTGATCTGGCGCGACAGGTCCAGCACCGAGGTGGCGCCGGCCGGATCGAAGTCGGTGTGCAGGTGCATGTCGAACGACGAGAACACGATCTGGCGCAGCGTCATCATGCCGTTCTGGAAGTTCTTGGCGGCCAGCATGCGGTCGAACAGCGCGCGTGGCAGCGGCTCGCCGGTGTCGATGTGCTGCGTCATGCCGGTCAGCACCTCGTACTCCCAGCAGAAGTTCTCCATGAACTGCGACGGCAGCTCCACCGCATCCCATTCCACGCCGTTGATGCCCGACACGCCGAGCTCGCCCACCTGCGTCAGCATGTGGTGCAGGCCGTGGCCGAACTCATGGAACAGGGTGATCACTTCATCGTGCGTGAACAGCGCGGGCTTGTCGCCCACCGGCGCGGAGAAGTTGCAGGTCAGGTAGGCCACCGGCGTCTGCACGCCGCCTTGCTCCAGCACCTTGCGGCCGCGCGCGTCGTCCATCCAGGCGCCGCCGCGCTTGCCTTCGCGCGCGTACAGGTCGATGTAGAACTGGGCCAGCAGTGTGCCGTCGGCGGTGGTGACGCGGAAGAAGCGCGCGTCCTTGTGCCAGGTCTGCGCCTGCTCGGGCTCGATGCGCACCGAGAACAGCTTCTGCACCACGCCGAACAGGCCCTCGAGCACCTTCGCTTCCGGGAAGTACTGCTTGACCTCTTGCTCGGAGAACGCATAGCGCTGCTGGCGCAGCTTCTCCGAGGCATAGGCGACATCCCATGGCGCCAGCTCAGGCAGCCCCAGCTCTGCGGCGGCAAAGGCCTTCATTTCGGCCCAGTCCTTCTCGGCGTAGGGGCGCGCCTTGACGGCGAGCTCGTCGAGGAACTTCAGCACCTCGGCCGGCGATTCGGCCATCTTCGGCACCAGCGAGACTTCGCCGTAGCACTGGTAGCCCAGCATCTGCGCCTCTTCGCGGCGCAGGGCCAGCTGCTCGCGCATATTGGCGGTGTTGTCCCAGTCGGCCTGGCCCTGACCATGCTGCGGGCCCAGTTCCGAGGCGCGCGTTACATTGGCTTCATACAGGGTCTGGCGCAGCGCGCGGTCGTCCGCGTACTGCAGCACCGGGAAGTAGGACGGGAAGTGCAGCGTGAATTTCCAGCCGGCCTTGCCATCCTTCTCTGCGGCATGGCGGGCGGCTTCCCTGGCGTCATCGGGCAGGCCGGACAGGCGGGCCTCGTCCTCGACATGCAGCGCGTAGGCGTTGGTGGCATCCAGCACGTGGTCGGAAAAGGCCTTGGACAGCTGGGCCTGCTGTTCCTGGATCTCGGCGAAGCGCGGCTTCTTGTCTTCAGGCAGTTCGGCACCGCCCAGGCGGAAGCCGCGCAGTTCGTTTTCGATCAGCTGGTGGCGGGCCGCGCTCATGCCGGCGAACTCCGGGCTGGCAGCCAGCGCCTTGTACTTGTCATACAGCGCCAGGCTCTGGCCGAGCGAGGACCAGAACTCGGTCATGCGCGGCAGGTTCTCGGCGTGAGCCTTGCGCAGTTCGGGCGTATCGGCCACGGCGCTCAGGTGGCTGACCACGCCCCAGGCGCGGCCCAGCGGCTCGGTGGCCGCTTCCAGCGCCTGCACGGCGTTGCCCCAGTCGGCGGGCGTGGCGGGATCTTCGGCGCGGGCGACAGCCTGCTGCGCGCGTTCCAGCAGCACGTCCAGCGCCGGGCTGATGTGCTCGGGCCGGATCTCGGCAAAGCGGGGCAGGTCGGAAAAGTCCAGCAGAGGATTGGTAGCGTTGGCGGCTTGGTCCATGGCGTGTTCTCGGTTGGCTGGCCTCGATCGGGCGATAATCCCGCAGATGGGGCCGGGGCGCCGGATTTTCCAGGGCCCCGGGTGGCGTATCGTACGCGCGGCCTCAGCCGGCGGCGCGCTCGGCGGCTTCCAGCGTATTGACCAGCAGCATGGTGATGGTCATCGGGCCGACGCCGCCCGGCACCGGCGTGATGTAGCCGGCGACTTCACGCACGCCGGCAAAGTCGACGTCGCCGCACAGCTTGCCGTTGTCGTCGCGGTTCATGCCCACGTCGATCACCACCGCGCCCGGTTTGACCATGTCGGCGGTGATCAGGTTGCGTTTGCCGACCGCGGCCACCACCACATCCGCGTCGCGGGTGTGGGCGCCGATGTCGCGCGTCTTGCTGTTGCAGATGGTGACGGTGGCGCCGGCCTGCAGCAGCAGCATCGCCATCGGCTTGCCGACGATATTGGAGGCGCCCACCACCACGGCGCGGGCGCCGCGCAGCGGGAACTGGACCGATTCCAGCATCTTCATGCAGCCGTAGGGCGTGCACGGGCGGAACAGCGGGGCGCCGGTCATCAGCGCGCCGGCATTGGCCACATGGAAGCCGTCGACATCCTTTTCCGGGGCGATGGCTTCAAGCACCTTGTGGCTGTCGATATGCTTGGGCAGGGGCAGCTGCACCAGGATGCCGTGGATGTTGGGGTCCTGGTTCAGGGCCTCGATGCGGGCCAGCAGTTCCGCCTCCGACAGGTCGGCCGGGTAGCGGTCGAGCGAGGAATGAAAGCCGTTGTCCTGGCAGGCCTTGACCTTGTTGCGGACGTAGACCTGGCTGGCCGGGTCCTCGCCGACCAGGATCACGGCCAGGCCGGGCCGGTGGCCACGCTCGGTCAGGCGGGCGGCGCGCAGGGCGGCTTCGGAGCGGATTTGTTTGGCAAGGGCATTGCCGTCGATCAGTTGGGCAGGCATGGAGGCAGGGCGGGTTTGTGGCCGGGAGGTGGAGGTGCCGCCGCGCGCCGGAGCGCGGGTTGGGCTAAAGGCGGAATTATAAAGGTTGCGTGGGGCTTGCCGCACGGAGCTTGAGCGGGTGCAAGGCCGGGCGGGGGCAGCGCTGGTAGCATCGGCCGAATGCACACCGCGCTTCCATCCCTGCTGTCCCATCCCTTGCTGCTGTTGCTGTCCCTGGCGGCACTGCTGTGGGCGCTGACGCGCCGGCCCTGGCAGCTGTTGCGGCGCAATGCGCTGCAGAACGCCTGGCTGGGTGCGATGGTGCTGGTGGCGCTGCTGTGGACGTTGCGCGCCACCCTGGTCGGCGGGCTGGTGATCCAGTTGCTCGGCGCCACGCTGATGGTGACGCTGTTCGGGCTGCCGCTGGCGCTGCTGTCGCTGTTCGTGGTGGACGTGGTGTCGCTGTTCGGGCTCGAATACCTGGCCGGGCATGGCTGGGCCCAGTTCGACTGGCCCTCGCTGTGGGTGCGCTACGTCTGGCTGGCGCTGCTGCCGGCGCTGATCTCCGCAGCGTTGCAGGCGATGATGCGGCGCCTGCTGCCGCGCCATCCGTTCGTCTTTATCCTCGGGCACGGCTATTTCACGGCCGGGCTGGCCGCGCTGGGCGCCAGCGCGGCCGAGGCCGGCTGGCGCCACCTGACGGCGCCGGGCCTGCCATGGAGCATTGCCGATACCCTGACGGCAGCCGTCATCCTGGCCTTTGGCGAGGCCTTCCTGACCGGCATGCTGGTGGCGATTTTTGTGGTCTATCGGCCACAATGGGTGGTCACGTTCCGGGACGAGGAATACCTGGACCGCTGACGGGACTGAGGGGGGCAGGGGCGGCGCCGGACGGCGCGCGGAGAGGGCAGCCGATGCGGCCGCGGGCCGCACCGGGTCAGGCAGAGGCAGGCGCCAGCCGCTCAGCTGTTGCGTGACAGCGCCAGGCGCAGCAGGTCGGCGACGGTGTTGACGTTGAGCTTTTCCATGATGTTGGCGCGGTGCGCCTCCACGGTCTTGATGGAAATGCCCAGGTCGTCGGCGATCTGCTTGTTCAGGCGGCCGGCAACGATGCGCTCGAGCACCTGCTGCTCGCGCGTGGTCAGCTTGCCCAGCAGGTCCTTGGCGGCGCGCTGCTCGCGTGCGGCGGAATGGTCGGTGCGGGCCTTGGTCAGCATGCGCTCGACCAGTGCGCGCAGCTCGGACTCATCGAAGGGCTTTTCGATGAAGTCGATGGCGCCGCGCTTCATCGTCGATACCGCCATCGGCACGTCGCCGTGGCCGGTGATAAAGACGATGGGAATGTCGATCTGCTCGGCCAGCATGCGCTCCTGCAGTTCCGGGCCGCTCATGCCGGGCATGCGCACGTCAAGGATCAGGCACGACACCTGGCTGGCATCGTAGGCGGCGAGGAACTGCTCGGCGCTGGTGAAGCTGCGCACCTGGTAGCCATTGCCCTCCAGCAGCCAGGTCAGCGAGTCGCGCATGGCTTCATCGTCGTCGACGATGAACACGGTCTCGCCGCGGTGGGGCGTGGGGTTTGGCGTTGCGGTCATGTAGTCTCCTCGGGACAACAATTCATTGCTGCGAAGTGTAACCGGCAGCGGCCCTCTGTGGCGAGACAGGCCCCCCACATCCGTGGGGGAAACGGGGCGGGCCGGCTTTTTGTGGAATCCTTGGGCATACCCGGGCGCGAAGGCCTCGGCAACAGGGCCTGTGCTTCGGCTTAATGCTCGGCCAGCGCCGATTGCAGCGGCAGCATGATTTTAAATGTACAGCCGATGCCGTCGGCATTGTTCTCCACCCACAGGCGGCCCTGGTGCGACTCGATGATCGAGCGGCAGATGTTCAGCCCCATGCCCATGCCGTCGGACTTGGTGCTGAAGAAGGGCTCGAACAGGCGCTCCTTGGTGGCTTCGTCCACGCCCGGGCCCTGGTCGATCACGTCGATATGGACGCTGTCGCCAATCTCGCCCGGCTCCACCCGCGCGTGCAGGCGCACCACGCCGCCGGCGTGCAGGGCGGGCAGGCCGGCCATGGCCTCGACCGCGTTCTTGAGCAGGTTCACCAGCACCTGCTCGATCAGCACCGGGTCGACATAGACCGTCAGCGGCGGGGTCGGCAGGCGGGTCAGGATGGTGACGCGGCGGCGCGTGGCCTCCAGGTCGGCCAGGCCTACCGCGTCGGCGACGATGTCGTGCAGCGCGGCCTCGCGCCGCTGCGGCTGGCTGCGCTTCACGAAGCCGCGGATGCGGCTGATGATGGTGCCGGCGCGCACCGCCTGGGCCGAGGTCTTCTCCAGCACCGGGATCAGGTCCTCCGGCGTGCTGCGGCCCGAGTGCAGCCGCGCCACCGCGCCCATGCAGTAGTTGTTGATGGCCGCCAGCGGCTGGTTCAGTTCATGCGCCAGCGACGAGGCCATCTCGCCCATGGTGGTCAGGCGGCTGGTGAACTGCAGGCGCTCTTCATGCTGGCGCGCCATTTCCTCGGCGGCCTTGCGCACCGTGATATCGGTGGCGATCTGCATCTGCGCCAGGTGGCCGTCGACCCACTGGATATAGCGGCGGCGCACTTCGAACCATTTCTGCATGTCCGGCACGAACACTTCGCGCGCGTCCGATGCGTACGGCATCAGCTCGGACGCCGGCAGGCCGGCATAGGCGTCGACATAGTCGGTGTTGTCGCTGGAGACCTGGTCCTTGTCGAGGTCGTCGCCGGCCAGCTTGAGGTGGCCCTCGGCCTCCCAGCCGAACAGCTGGCGGTAATAGCGGTTGGCAAAGAGCAGCTCCGCCTTGTCGGTGGCCAGCACCGACACCGCGGCATCCAGGCTTTCCAGCACCGTGGTGAAGCGGTCATGCGCCGCGGCCAGTTCCTCGCGCGCGCGCTTGGGCTCGGTGATGTCCGTCATCGAGCTCATCCAGCCAGTATGGCGGCCGCGGCTGTCCACCAGCGGCGACACGTACATGCGCGCGTAGAAGCTGCTGCCGTCGCGGCGCATCACGCGCATCTCGTAGCCGCCGGCGGGCGACTTGCCCTGCAGCGTCAGGTCGATCTGCTTCTGCATCTCCTGCTGGTCGTTGGGCGGCCAGTAGGGGAAGGGCGGCAGGCGCCCGACCAGGTCGTTCTCCTGCCAGCCGGTCATGCGGCAGAAGGCCGGGTTGACATAGGTGATGCGGCCGTTCAGGTCGAGCGCGCGCAGACCGATCAGCATCGAGTTTTCCATCGCGCGCCGGAACGAGGTCTCGGCCAGCAGCGCGCGCTGCGCCTCGGAGCGGCGGCTGGTGTGGCGCCACATGCTCCACAGGCTCCACAGCAGGAAGCACGACAGCCCCACCACCAGCCACAGCAGCATGTTGTTGGGCAGGTTCGACGCCGGCGGGTAGGCATCGGCGCGCAGCGACAGGGAGTGGCCCGGCGGATCCAGCAGCACCTCGTACGACAGCGCGTTGCCCGGCACCGGCCGCAACGAGGTGCTGGCGCGGGTCTGGTTGTTCTTGTCGATCAGCGAGAAGCGGTAGCGCTCGGTCAGCTCGGGCGGCAGCAGGTGCGTCAGGATGCCGTTGATCGAGTACAGCGCGCCAAGCGTGCCGAGAAACTCGTTGTCGCGCACGATCGGCACTTCCATCAGCATGAAGCTGTCGCCGCGCTCGTTGACCAGTGGGCGCGAATAGACCACTCGCTGGGTCTCGCGCGCGGCGTCGAAGGTGTCGAGCACTTCCGGTTCGAGCGGCTGGTCCTGGTTCTCGCGCAGGCGGCTGGCGAATTCCGAGGTCGATGGCAACGACCAGCGGCCGCGCTTGGTGGCATCGAGCCAGTTGATGAAAACGATCTCGGGGTTTTCGCGCAGGATTTCCTGCGCCGCGGTGCGGTAGGCGCCTTGCTCAAGCTGCGCGGCGGCGATGTCGCGCGCCAGCGAGGCCAGCTGGTCCTGGTTGCTCAGCAGGGACAGGCGCACGCGCTGCTGCGCCCAGGCGGCGTCGCGGTACAGGGCGTCGCGCTGCTGCTGGCGCTCGGTCTCGTGCAGGGACCACAGGATCACGCCCATGGCCACCGTGAACAGCACGATGGCAACCAGCGGGATGAACATGAACCAGCTGGTGGCCACCAGGTTGCGCCAGCGCAGCCACCACAGCCCGCGCGGTGCGGCCACGGGGGCGCCGTCGTCGGGGCCCAGCGCCTCGATCGGCCCCAGTCCGGCAGCCGGCGAAGGGGCGTGCGCGGGGTCGCCTCCGGCCGCCTTGGCTGACCCCGACGCGTCGGGAGGAAGCATGGCTGCACGCAGGCTGGAAAGGAGTCGGTCGAAAAACGGCATGGGAGGGATTGACGGCTGACCGACCAGTGTACCGAGATTATTGCGGTGCGTCGCTTGGGGAAAGCGCCAATGAAAACATTGCTGCTGCGGCCGGGGCGAGTAGGCTTATGGCGCATGGCGGGGCAGCCGGGCAGTGATTCTTGGTGCGCCGCCGCATAATTCCACATTATAAAAAACGATACCGCAATTTGAAAATTTCACTTGTGCTGGACTTTGGGCTTCCATAGAATCGGTTCGACCCAAGAATGCGGGCGGCAGCCATGCGCCTGCCGCGCGGAGAAACCGGAACAGGTTTCCCGGCGGCGGCCCCGATGCAAGGCGGCATGGTGCCGGATCCGCAAGTCGGTGCGAGTCATACGTAAAGTCGTGTCCGGGCGCTGCCAGCGCGGGCGCGGATGCAAAGAATTCACCCAGGAGACAGTCATGTCCGCCGTACCAGAGCAGATTCTCGGCGCCTCGAGCGCCAACGACGCCGATCCCCAGGAAACCCATGAATGGCTCGACGCCCTGCAGGGCGTCCTGGCCGCCGAAGGTCCGGCGCGCGCCGCTTTCCTGATCGACAAGCAGATCGAATACGCACGCGTGAACGGCGTGACCCAGCCGTTCCACGCCGAGACGCAGTACATCAACACGATTCCGGTCGAGCAGCAGGCCCGCATCCCCGGCGACCAGGACATCGAGCACCGGATCCGCTCGTACACCCGCTGGAACGCCATGGCGATGGTGCTGCGCGCCAACAAGCACACCAACGTCGGCGGCCACATCTCGTCGTTCGCCTCGGCGGCCACGCTGTATGACGTCGGCTACAACCACTTCTGGCGCGCCCCGTCGGAAGCCGGCGGCGGCGACCTGGTGTTCGTGCAGGGCCACTCGGCTCCGGGCGTATATTCGCGCGCCTTCCTGCTCGGCCGCCTGACCCAGGACCAGCTCGACAACTTCCGCCAGGAGGTGGACGGCAAGGGCATCTCGTCCTACCCGCACCCGTGGCTGATGCCGGACTTCTGGCAGTTCCCGACGGTGTCGATGGGCCTGGGCCCGATCATGGCCATCTACCAGGCCCGCTTCATGAAGTACCTGGACAGCCGCGGCCTGGCCAAGGCCGGCGACCGCAAGGTCTGGGCCTTCCTGGGCGACGGCGAGACCGACGAGCCGGAATCGCTGGGTGCGATCGGCATGGCCGGCCGCGAGAAGCTCGACAACCTGGTCTTCGTCATCAACTGCAACCTCCAGCGCCTGGATGGCCCGGTGCGCGGCAACGGCAAGATCATCCAGGAACTGGAATCCGAATTCCGCGGTGCCGGCTGGAACGTGATCAAGGTGGTGTGGGGCAGCAAGTGGGATTCGCTGCTGGCGCGCGACACCAAGGGCCTGCTGATGAAGCGCATGATGGAATGCGTCGACGGCGAGTACCAGACCATGAAGGCCAAGGACGGCGCCTATGTCCGCGAGCACTTCTTCAACACGCCTGAGCTGAAGGCGATGGTGGCCGACTGGTCCGACGACGACATCTGGCGCCTGAACCGCGGCGGCCACGATCCGCACAAGATCTACGCCGCCTACAAGGCCGCCAGCGAGCACAAGGGCCAGCCCACGCTGATCCTGGCCAAGACCATCAAGGGCTATGGCATGGGCGACGCCGGCCAGGCCATGAACGTGGCCCACCAGCAGAAGAAGATGCCGGTGGACGCGATCCGCAAGTTCCGCGACCAGTTCAATCTCCCCGTTGCCGACGACCAGCTGGAAGATGTGCCGTACATCACCTTCCCGGAAGGTTCGAAGGAACTGGAATACATGCGCCAGGCGCGCCTGAACCTGGGCGGCTACCTGCCGGCCCGCCGCCAGAAGGCCGAAGCGCTGCCGGTCCCGCAGCTGTCCGCGTTCGACGCGCTGCTCAAGGCCACCGGCGAAGGCCGCGAAGTGTCCACCACCATGGCCTTCGTGCGGATCCTGAACACGCTGCTGAAAGACAAGCAGATCGGCAAGCACGTGGTGCCCATCGTGCCGGACGAGTCGCGCACCTTCGGCATGGAAGGCCTGTTCCGCCAGGTCGGCATCTGGAACCAGGAAGGCCAGAAGTACGTGCCGGAAGACCATGACCAGCTGATGTTCTACAAGGAATCGCAGACTGGCCAGGTGCTGCAGGAGGGCATCAACGAAGCCGGCGCCATGTGCGACTGGATCGCGGCCGCCACGTCGTACTCGACGCACGGCGTGCAGATGATCCCGTTCTACATCTACTACTCGATGTTCGGCATCCAGCGTATCGGCGACCTGTGCTGGGCCGCTGCCGACATGCGCTCGCGCGGCTTCCTGCTGGGCGGCACCGCCGGCCGCACCACGCTGAACGGCGAAGGCCTGCAGCATGAAGACGGCCACTCGCACGTGTTCCACGCCGCGATCCCGAACTGCATCTCGTACGACCCGACCTTCCAGTACGAACTGGCGGTGGTCATGCAGGACGGCCTGCGCCGCATGTACGCCGAGCAGGAAGACGTCTACTACTACCTGACGGTGATGAACGAGAACTACGAGCATCCGGAAATGCCGGCTGGCGTGGAGCAGGACATCGTCAAGGGCATGTACCAGTTCCGCAAGGGTGTCGAGAACAGCAACGCGCCGCGCGTGCAGCTGCTGGGCTCGGGCACGATCTTCCGCGAGGTGATCGCCGCTGCCGACCTGCTCAAGAAGGACTGGGGCGTGGAGTCGGACCTGTGGGGCTGCCCGAGCTTCACCGAACTGGCCCGCGAAGGCCACGACGTCGAGCGCTTCAACCTGCTGCACCCGACCGAGACCCCGCGCGAATCGCACGTGGCCAAGAGCCTGAAGTCGGCCCGCGGCCCGGTGATCGCCTCCACCGACTACGTGCGTGCGTTTGCCGAGCAGATCCGTCCGTTCGTGCCGCGCCGCTACGTGGTGCTGGGCACCGACGGCTTCGGCCGCTCGGACACGCGCGAGAAGCTGCGCCACTTCTTTGAAGTGGACCGCTACTGGGTCACGCTGGCCGCGCTCAAGGCGCTGGCCGACGAGGGTGCGATCGGCCGCGACAAGGTTGCCGAGGCCATCAAGAAGTACAACCTCGACCCGAACAAGCCCAACCCGATGTCGGTCTGATCCGGCAGCCAGCACCAACCCCCGCAGTACGGCAACGCCGTGCCGCGGGCGCCCCGGCCAGAGCCCGGACGGCGCCTTGCGGCATGGCGGCGTGACAGAAGCGGGCGGCGAAGGTAATCTCGCCGCTTGCGGATGTCGCGCGTGCCGGCCTGCCCAGGAGACACTGAATGAGTCAAGCGATTGAAATCAAGGTGCCGGATATCGGCGACTATGACGCCGTTCCCGTCATCGAAGTGCATGTGAAACCCGGCGACAGCATCAACGCGGAAGACGCGCTGGTGACGCTGGAATCGGACAAGGCCACCATGGACGTGCCCTCGCCGCAGGCCGGCGTGGTCAAGGACGTCCGCATCAAGGTGGGCGACAACGTGTCCGAAGGCTCGGTGCTGGTGATGCTGGAGGCGGCCAACGAGCCCGCCGCCGCAGCAGCCCCGGCGCCGGCCGC
>NZ_KB944475.1:0-31648 GCF_000389805.1 Cupriavidus sp. GA3-3 | reverse complement strand
GCTGTCGCAGCCGCTGGTGCCTGCGGCGCGCCGGGCCACGCCGCGCGGCCGCGGCGCGCAGGCCGCCGCGCGCACGATAGCGCCGTTAGCGCGCCGTGTCGCGGCAACCGGCCCGCGCGCCCAGTCCCGCAGCTATGGCGGCCATGGCGTCGGCTGCCCACACTGCGGCGGCCGTCGCATGCATGTACGTGGGCCGGTGACCATCATCGTCCGTGGCGCATGAATCGTCGCCAGTGACACCGATCGGAACGGGGCCGGCCATGAACCTGCAGCGATTCCTGAGCGCAAAGATTCGCGGCCTGTCCGCGCGCCTGTCGCGGCTGGCCCGGGTCGACAACGCCTTTGTCGGACTGCGCCCGCAAGACATGCCCCATGCGCCTTCGCAGCAACATTTCGACACGGCCAACGCGCGGCTGGCCCAGGCCGAGCAACGCATCCGCGCGCGCTTCGATCAGATCCTGCCGGACTGGCAGCAGAGGCCTGCGCAACGGGTGTTGATCGACGTGGCGCTGGTCGAGCGCGAACTTGACCGCGCGCGGCGGCTGTTCGGCATGTTCTACGAAGTGTTCGCGCAGCGGGGCACGAGCTTCGGCCCGTCGCTCGCCGCGCACGACGTCATCGCCGAAGACTGCTACCGCGCCGTTCGACGCGCCGCGCCACGCGTCTTCGATGGCCCGCTGCTCAAGCCGGTCTGCTACATGGAGCACGGCTATTCTCCCGCGACGATGCGCCGTGGCGTGGCGCTGTCGCGGCTGCTCGGCGAGGCCAATCCCTTTCCGCTGATCCGCATACCCTGGGACCGAGACCAGCCGTGGCAATCGGTCTTCCTGCATGAAGTCGCCCACAACCTGCAGGCCGACCTCGGCATCTGGAGGGAAAACCGCCAGGCCGTACTCAGGCGCACCATGGGCAAGACGCGCGATCCCTTCCTCGCCACCGTCTACGGCCGCTGGCACAAGGAGATCTTCGCGGACCTCGCGGCCATCCTGCTCGGTGGCCCGGCGGCGGCCTGGGGCATGGCGGATTTCCTCGCGCACCCCCAGCCGCGCACCATGACCTACCGGCCCGGCGGCGCGCATCCCACCGCCTACCTGCGTGTCTACCTGCTGGCCGAAATGCTACGCCGGCTCGGCTTCGCGCGCGACGCCGCACGGTTGTTACGGGTTTGGCAAAACCTGTACCAGCCCTCCGCCGGGCACCGCATACCCGCCGCGCTGATGCTGAGCGTGCCGCGCATCGTCCCGGACGTCGTCGACGAGATTGCGTTCCAGACGCGCCGCAACCTCGCCCAGCGCGCCCTGGCCGACATCATTCCCTTCTCGCGTGACGACGAGGCGGCCATTCGCGAAGGCGCGCGGCTGCTTGCGTCCGAACGTGAAACCGGACTGCCTCCCCGCCACCTCGTGAGCGCCGCGCACTACGCGATAGTGGACGGGCGCATCCCGCCGAGGCGCCTCGCGCACTGCGTGATCGGCCAGCTGAGCGCGCGCATGGCCTCGCGACGCCCGCGCGCAGCGCCGTACGAGCCGCAGCCTGCGCTATTGCACCTGGTGTCGTAGGCGCGCACGACAACACACGCATCACGCCGTTCAACGCAACAGAGGATCACCATGGCCTATCCCGCGATTCCCCAACCGGTTCCGTCCGGCTCCGACGGCAAACCCATGAGCATCGGAAACAGCCAGCGGCTCGCCTTCGATACCCTGCTGCGGCGCGAACTGAAGATCGGAGATCCCAACGACGCCCAGCAGATCGCGAGAGCATTGCTGGACCGCTACCAGTCCGACGCGCGCGCGCAGGGTATCGGCGGCGAGGCTCAGGGACTGCCGTTCCTGAATACCGCGGCTCCACGGCCCTCGGCCATCGCTGCGCCGGAGGCGACCGCGACCAATCTGGATCTGGATCAGGCCCGGGCGGATGTGGAGCAGGATCTGCAGCAACTGATCGCGAGCAACCTGACCAAGGACATCCGGCCAGAGCTGGAGGGGTGGCATCAGACCCTGTCCCTCACCATCGACGATGGCGTCGCGGCGGCACGCCAGTCCCTCGACCCCTACAGCCGGGACCGGGCTTTCGCCGCACGGCGGCGCCTGGGCGAATATGCCAGGCTGGCGCGGATGGTGGGCGCGCTGTCCACCGAGCTGAACGAAAGCTATCGCAATCTCGGGCAGAGCCTCGACGAAGTGGCTGCGGTGCTTCTGGTGTTGATGGGCGAGGCGCTCGCCAATACAGGCTTCCAGGGCGGGCGCACATTACTGCGCGTGCCCTACTCTGAACTGCAGGCGCGGCGCGACCAGGTGCTGGTGTGCCTGCGCAATATGTCGGGCGTGGCCCAGGAATCGCTGGACCAGAACACGATGCCGCGAGGCCTGGCCGCCTATCGCGGCCTGCACGCCAGTCTCGAAGCGCATGGCCAGTCGGACCTGCGGGCACTGCTCCACGAAGCCGACCTTTCCCGTGCGATGGACGAAATGATCCAGCTGTGTGCGGGAGGCTCGAGCGACGGGCTGCGCCGGGTCGGCGCGACCGCATGGAACATGCTCGGGCGGTTCTCGCGCTTCGTGCAGGTGACGCTGCACCTGCCGGTCCGCGACGCGCCACCGCTGCTGGCGTTTCAGGACGCCTTGCAGTTGTTCGTGGACGGCTTCCAGGCTTCCGGCGGCCTGCGCCTCCTGCGCATTGCGCGTCCCAGCGTACTGATGTATGGCCTTTACGGAGGGAGCGGCACCACCTTTGCCGAGCAGCGTCTGATGAATCTGGTCAGTCTGCGCGGCAGATTTGCTTCGACCATCGACTGTGTCACCCGTTGCGACTGCGACCCCGATACGCTCAAGCTGCAGGTCCTGCTTGACCGTGTCCTGCACGATCTCGACCGCGCAATCGATCTCTACGCCAACGGCACCGAAGAGTTTGGCATGCCGGAACAGCGTGCCGCCGCCCACGCCATCCTTGCGCTGGCGCTGCGTTACCCCGATGTCTGGCTCGATGCCGCTGCACCGATGAAGGACATCACCAATCCCGACAACCCGACGGGCGCAATGCTGTCGGAAATGGCCGCACTGCTGATCCCGGCAGGGGTCAGCTTCGCCGCCCCGCAGGATCCGGTCATCCCCGCGCCCCAATGGCGTGTATGGGACAAGCACACCATTGATCACTTCGATCTGACGGGGCCGGCAGGACCGACACCGCTCGCCTGGCTGATGCATGGCGAGCTTGTGCTCCAGCTGCAGGCCGAGCGCGCACTGCGGCCCATCGTCGAACAGATGACATCCGGCTGCATTCCGGCCTCGGATATGCTTGCAGATGCGACGCTCGCCCCCGTCTATCACAGTCCGCCACATATGGGGACCTTTGGCAATATCGGAATGCTGCCGGGATACCAGCGCGGCGCGTTGATGATGATCGAGCAGCGCGTGCCCGAGTGGCACCGGCGCAACCGCGACTATCGCGAGCACGCCCCGCAGATTCCGCCGCATCCGGACGGCTCGATCGATCGTATCGCGCACGAGTTGGGGGAACGGAATCGCCGGCGACTCCTTACGCCGGGCACGTCCGCCGTGCCGCCCGCCGCTGCCCCCGCCCCTCTCACTCCCGGTGCGGCTGATGCCTTCGACGGCACCGAAGGTACTGGCGCCGACGGTAGCGGAGCGGGCCCTGCGGGTCCCGACGGCGGCCCTGCCAAGGCCTGACCCCCGACGACGGAGCGCATCATGAACTTCCAGACCACCGAAACCATTCAGCGCCTGTGGGAGACCTTTCTGCAGGAGCAGCTGGCCAGCCTGCCGCCCGACCAGCGCGACGCCTTCGCCTCGCAGTTCGAGCAGCGTTACTCTGAACTGTTGTCCAAACCCAATGGCAGCGGGGAGGAAGGCTTCTTCGATCTGCTCGGCCTCGGTCCGCAGGGGGCAGTCGGCTTCGAGAAGATCGGCTATCCCTATGTACAGCCTGACTTCGACGATTCAATCATCCCGAGCCAGTTGCATGCGGCTGCCGAGCTGTACTTTATCTATCAGCACGAGCGCATGAAGATCTTTGAGGTGGTCGAGACCCTGCTGCGCTTGTTCCGCCTGGGGAAGATGCGCATCCAGCGCGGCCCCGGCGCGCGCGGACTCTATCTGCTCGAAAAATGGCGGCCACTGCGCTACACCCGGCAGGACCGGATGGTGGCCTATCGGCGCGCCTTCAACTATGGCACCGCGCAGGCCCCGGCCGGCGCAGTGGTCAACCGCAATTTCCATCGCCAGATGGTCGGCTTCATGGTGGCGATGGGCCAGTACTTCCGCGATCTGCTGATCGGCGAAGTCATCCGGGGCGGACAGCTGATCGACCAGCGTCCCTTCGGCAGCGTCGGCACCATCCAGCGCATCGGGCTCGACCTGCGCTATGCGCTGGACCGGTCTACCTACGGCAATATCTTCGCGCTCGCGATGGAAACCGGGCATTACCTGATCCAGGTGCTCAAGCTGCTGGATTCGCCCGACATCAAGAAGGCCTTTGACGCCAACACCAAGTGGGATGTGGTCGAGATCGTCTCGAATCGCTATCTCGGCGGGGTGGCCGAGCCCTCGCAACGGGCCAAGATGGCCGAAAGCGGCCGGCGGATCCTGCAGTTTGTTGCGGACAATGATTTCAAGACCGCAACCGATCCGATCCTGTTCCAGAGCGTGGTGCGGCCCATGGGCGCGCACGCGGAAGCGTGGGTCGCCGCGTACCGGATGACGCCCGAGGGCCGAGGATTCCCCGGCGTGACACACGCGCTGAACAGCGTGCTCGGCGTGCCGCAGGCTGCGGCCTGACCGTGGCGCGCCGTACATTTGCGCATCCCTGACCGCGGCTGACACGGAGACGCCCCGCCATGCATGCTGAGGACATGATCGTATCGGTACGGCAACGCAAGCTCGCCTGCATCCTCGATCCCGCGCTGGTGCTCGGGTCGCCCTGGGGGCCGAGCCTGGCGTTGCGGCTCACGCGGGTGCTGGAGCCCTGGCTCACGCGCGCGTTCTGGCAGGTCATCGATGCGAGCGAGATGGTACTGCCGAGCCTCTCGGCCAACGGCGCGGCGCTGGACAGCGGCGGCGCCGTGCCGAGGCCGCTCGAACCCGCTCTGATTGCGTGGATCGCGATGCGCGACTGCACCGATGCCGCGTCGTGGCCGTTTCGCTGGGTCGGAGACAACGTGGCCGGTTCCCAGCTCGGCGACGCTGCCGACCATGCCGTGGTCGAGCGCTACGAGGTCCTGCTCGACGCCCTGCTGCGCCGCTGCGAGGGGGCAAGGCCGGCGCTCGGCCCAATGCCCTCCCCCTGGTGGGATCCGCTCGCCATCGCCCTCGACACGCTCGCACTCTCCGCCACGCTCGATGCCGCCATCGTGCTGACCACGCTTGATGGTGACGGCGCACCGTGGCCGGTGCATGCCCTGTGGCGAAGCGGCGTCGACGTGCGGCATCTGGACCCGCTGCCTTCCGAATCCCTGTTCGGCGCCGAGCGCTCGCTGCTGCGCGACGCACTGGCAGCGGCAGGAGTGGCCGGGCTCGCCGAACGCCTGCCCAGGCTGGCCGCGCTGCATGTAATGGCGTCGTCGCCGCACCATGCTTGCGTCGATGGCCCGCTGGTCGGGACCGGCCATCATGCCGACCCCTGGCAGCAAGCCACCGCCTGGTGGTATCCCCTTTGCCCCACCCCGGCGATCGGCACACCGGCCCCGCGAGGAGCCGAAGCATGAGCGCAGCAATCGACCAGTTCGTCGACGCCATGCTTGACGATGCCGTTCGGCACTGGACGCGTGAGCGCGGACGCGCCGGGGATGCCGACCCTGCCGTCGGCCGCAACGAATGCCTGCCGGCCTCGCGCGCCCGGCATCTGGCATGCCGTGATCTGGCCGCCGCCGAGGCCCGGCCGCGCGGGCAGCGTCCGGCGCTCATCGTCATCAATAACCTGCGTGGCCGTTGCGCCGAGCAGATCCTGGTCGAACGCCTGTGCCTGCGCGGCTTCGATGTGCGCAACCAGCTCCGCATCGGCCCGCGCAGAGGCGGCTCGGTGCTCGATCTCACGCCGATGCCGGCTGCCCCCAAGCGCCTGCCGGCAGGCCTCGAAAGCAAGCTGCTACACGCAACCGATTACCGCGACGCCAACGGACGGCTACGCCTGAGCCATCTTGCGCGACAGGTGGTGCGCGACGTGGACCAGGTGCGGCGCCATATGCGCCAGTCCCGGACCAGCGCCGTGCCCGGGCTGCCGCAGCGCGTGCGCCTGTTCTATCAGGTCAGCGGACGCGTGACCGATGCGGAGCTGCACCATATCGCGCACACCGTCTACGACGCCGTCGCGGCCGAGAACCGGCGCGCGCCGGGACAGCCGCAGATCGCCGCCACCGTGGTGCGCAGGATGCGATAGGAGATGGCACCCATGTCCCGCCCGATTCCGCTCGTCCAGCAAGCCCTGTCCCGTCCGGCCGGCCGCGACGGTGCACGCCCCGTTCCCCGAATCAATGCCGACGAACTCGTGGCGGTGTCCGTCCTTGGGCAGATCGCGCATCCCGTGGGGCGCGCCTCGCCCTACCGCATTGGCTACGACGGCGTGCCGCGCGTCCTGCCGGGTACCGGCGGCATCGTGGTCAATAAGCGCATCGGCGATCCTTGCGTCGGGTTGGCGGGCGACCATATCGAGCCGGGGGTCGCCCTGCACAACAACGGGCGCGAGATCGTCGGCCCACGCGACGGACCCAACAGCGCCCTGCTGACCTATGCCTGCGTCGGCAATCCGGCCCGTGTGGTCAACGGAGCGTGCGCGGGCCGGACTGGTGTGGTGACGGGCAAGCACGGCGGCGTCAACCACGTGCTGGTGGACTTTCCCACGGAGGTGCTGGTGCGCCTTTGCATCGGCGACCGCATCCAGGTTCTTTCGCATGGACTGGGATTACGACTCCGCGACTACCCCAGAATCGAAGTCCTCAACTGCTCGCCGCGCCTGCTGGCGCGATGGGGCCTGCTGGAGCGCGATGGCCAGCTCCATGCGCCGGTCACGCATCTGGTGCCGGCGCGCGTCATGGGCTCCGGGCTGGGAAAGAACAATGCATGGCGCGGGGATTACGATATCCAGCTGTCGGACCGGCAGGCACGTGAGCGCTACCGTCTGGGCAGCCTGCGCTTCGGCGACATGGTGGCGATCATCGGCGCCGATACGCGGCGGGGGCCGCGCTACGCCAATGACCGCGTGACCATCGGCGTCGTGGTACACGGCGACAGCACGGTCAGCGGGCACGGCCCGGGCGTGACGCCGCTGCTCACAGGCCCCGCCTCGCTGCTGCGGCCGCTGCTCCGCCCGCAAGCCAATGTAGCCGAAATCCTCGGCGTGCGGCGAGCCGCGCCGCCACGTACCCAGCTGACACTGCCGGAGCGCGACCGGCGCGTTCGTTGCGCGGTGCCAGAAGCGCCACCGCGGCTGGCGTTCGCCACGCGGTAGGGCGAAGGTTCTGGTGCAAATACGAAACGCGGGAAGGTCGCGACCCGGTTGTCGGACATCTCAGCAAGCGGAAGCATCGCCATCCAGGCGGCACGCCTCTGGCCGCGGCCGTGCAGGCGCTGCTGCCGCTGTGTATCACGCATGCGCCCGGCTACATGCTGGTGGGCGACGTGGCGATCGAGGACGTCACGCTTACGCCGTAGGCATCCTCGACAACGTGAGCGCAGCCACGATGGTGCTCACGATGATCTCCATCGGCGTGCCCGGTCCGAAAATCCCCTGCACGCCGCACTGGCGCAGCAAGCGCCTGTGGTCTGCCGGAACAATGCCGCCGACGAAGACCGGCACATCGAGCGCGCGCTGCCGCAAGGCGTGTAGCAGCACCGGCAGCAGATCCAGATGCGCGCCGCCCAGCGTGGAGATGCCGATGGCATCGAAGTCGCCATCGCAGGCGGCAGATACAACCGCCTCGGCCGACTGGAACAGCGGCGTCAGTTCGACGACGAACCCGGCATCCGCAAGCCCGGCCGCCACCGCTTTCGCACCGCGGTCGTGGCCGTCCTGGCCGAGCTTAGCCACGAGTATCCGGGGCGCACGGCCAAGCCGCTCGCGCAGCGCACTGACGCACTCGCAGGCCGCCAGCCATTCCGTGTTGCCAGCGCGAGCCGTGCCGTACAGCGCAACGTCGTAGGACGCCCGGACAGTATGGCGCGGCCAGACCTGGAGCAGCGCCCGGGTACATTCCCCGACCGTGGCGCGGCAACGCATGGCATCGATCGCACAGGCTAGCAGGTTGCGGCCGCCGCGCCTGGCCGCTTCGGTCAGCGCCGCCAGCGCATGCCTGGCCGCGGCGTCATCGCGGCGGCTGCGCAGCGCGTCCAGGCGGCGTGCCTGTTGCACGCGCACCTGGGTACCGTCGATCTCCAGGCATTCCTGGCCATTGTCGTCGGGCTCCTGGTAGCGGTTGACACCCACCACGACCTCTTCCCGCGCATCGAGCCGAGCCTGCGTCCGCAGCGCATTCTGGTGGATGCGCCGCTGCACCCAGCCGGATTCGAGGGCTGCCAGGATGCCACCCTCAGCGTCGATGTGCGCCAGCACCGCGCGAACCTCCGTCACCATGCGGCCGGTCAGCGACTCGATCAGGTAGGAGCCCGCCCACGGGTCCGCCACGTCGCACAGGCCAAACTCATGCTGGAGGATCAGCTGCGTATCGCGGGCCAGCCGCGAGGCCTGCGCGCCCGGCAAAGCCAATGCCTCGTCAAAGCCGTTGGTATGCAGCGACTGCGTACCACCGAAGATCGCGGCCATCGCCTCGATCGTGGTGCGCGCGACATTGTTGAGCGGCTGCTGCGCGGCGAGGGTCCAGCCCGAAGTCTGGCAATGCATGCGCATGGCGGTGGCGCGCGCGCTGGTGCCGCCCAGCTCGCACACGATGTCGTGCCACAGGAGCCGCGCGGCGCGCAGCTTGGCGATCTCGACGAAGAATGGCTTGCCGACGCCGAAGAAGAAGCTCAGTCCGCCGCAGAATGCATCGACATCAAGGCCGCGCTCTCGCAGCAGGCCGACATAGGTCCTGGCATTGGCCAGTGTCAGTGCCAGTTCCAGCACCGGATCGGCGCCTGCTTCCTGGAAGTGATAGCCCGAGATCGACATGCCGTTGAACTTCGGCGCATGCGCGGCCAGCCATTCGACCACGTCGGTGGCGATGCGCAGCGACGGCTGCGGCGCATGGATCCAGGTGTTCCGGACCATGAACTCCTTGAGGATGTCGTTCTGGATGGTGCCGCGCAGCTGTTCGAACGGGACGCCCCATTCCTCGGCCGCGACCAGGAACGCTGCCAGTACTGGCAGCACCGCACCACTCATGGTCATCGATACCGACACACGGTCCAGCGCAATGCCATCGAACAGGCGCCGCACATCGTCGACCGAGTCGATGGCCACGCCGGCCATGCCGACATCGGCCTGCGCCAGTGGATCGTCAGAATCATAGCCGCGATGGGTCGGCAGGTCGAAGGCCACCGACAAGCCCTGCGCGCCCTGCTTCAGGGCCTCGCGATAGGCGAGGTTCGACGTCACGGCGTCGCCGTATCCCCCGTACTGGCGGATGGTCCATGGCCTGCCGCGGTACATGGAGGGATAGGGGCCACGAACGAACGGGGCCTCGCCGGGCATGCCGCCCAGGTGGCCAAGACCAGTCAGGTCGCCGTGCCCGTAGACCGGCTTCAGCTCAAGGGCGCCTGCCGGGTCATCCCGTTTCGCGTTCATCGTTGCCTCCACCGCTTCTGCGTGACCACATCTGCGATCTTCTCGCCGTCGCGGCTGCGCCGGATCTCACACCAGTGCGTCAATCCTTCCTCGTCCTCGCGCAGCGCGGAGAAGATCAGCTCCAGCGACTCGCCGACATTGACGTTGCCATGGAAGAACAGGTCCCGCGCGAACACCGTGGGCGGATCCGCGTCGCGGCGCCATTGCCATTCCGCGCGATCGACCATGGCCTGGAAGCTGGCGAAGTACAGCAGGTCGGCGCCATTGAAGTCGTTGCAGGGGCACGGCAGGTACTCGGCGGCGTGGCAGACGCGATGCCGGGCCTGATCGAACCCGAGATGCATGCCCCAATCCCCGCCGCGAAAACGCCGTGCCAGCAGCGACAGTTCCGCCGCCTGTGCCGACGGGCCGGCGCCGGCCCACTGCGCGGCCACGGTCGGCATGGTGCGCACGACCGAGCGGTTGTCCCGGTCACGCGTGCGGCGGATGAAGGTGGACAGCATCGTCACGCTGGCGCGGCAGTCCCCATGCATGTCGACCGCATGTTCGCTGAGGTGCTTCACGCCACCCGCTGGCACGATGTGCGAACCGATGCTGAACCCGGCGTGCTCGCCGACCGTTTGCGGCGCGGCGTCGCGCACGCGGATCGCGGTGAACGCCGCATACACCGGATTGCCCTCGGCATCGCGGAAGTCCGGCACCCCCAGGCCGGCGCCGGCGGCCAGCAGGCGCCAGTGCAGGTCGCCGCAGGTCTTCAGCAGCCAGTTCTCTGACAGGCCGGTGTATGCCAACTGGGGCATGCCGGCCACATGGCGCGAGACGACGGCTTCCATGTCAGGCGGCCAGCGCGGTGTCGGCCCGGCCTGCGGCGACCAGGGCGGCCAGGTACTCGGCGTCGCGCGCGATGCCGGAGAATCGCCCCGATCCCCACGTGTGCAGCCAGGGCAGGCCAAGAAAGTACAGGCCGGCGTGTGCGGTCACGCCACGTTCGTGGCCCGGATAGCCGCGGCCGTTGAACACCGGCACTTCGAGCCAGCTGAAATCCGGCCGGAAGCCGATGCACCAGATGATCGAACCAATGCCGGCTGCCTGAGGATCAAGTTCGGTGCGCTCGGCCGGCGGCGTCCACACGGGCTCATAGACGCTCGGCGGCGACGCCTCGATACCTCGCTCCGCGATGAACTTGTCGATGCTCGCGTTGATGCGGTTGTAAGTCGCATCGGCATCGTCCAGGTTGCGACGCAGGTCCGGCGCAAAACGCAGTTGGCCTTCGAGGTAGTCGTCGAGCAAGCCGTAGAGCTCCATGCCCTCAGTGGCAAACCTGCGCAGGTCGATATCGCGCCCGCCGTCGCGGCCGGTGACATAGTGATTGGTGTTGTCGCGAACGCCCTCGCGCAGCGGATGCTCGGTGACCGGCAGGTCGTAGTATTTCATGTCCGCGAGCCAGTCCACGACGTCCCGCCCGCGATAGAAGCGCGCGCAGCGCGGCGCCTCGCCGACGGCCAGGTACACCTTGCGGCCGGCCAGGTGCAGGTCTTCCGCAATCTGCGCGCCCGACTGGCCCGAGCCGACCACGAGCACCGCACCCTCGGGCAGCGACTCGGGATTCCTGTATTCAGACGATTGCAGCTGCCGGACCGACGCCGGCAGGCGCTCGGCCATGCGCGGCACGATCGGCGTGTGATAACCGCCCGAGGCCACCACCACCTGGTCTGCGGTGAATGCACCCTGGCTCGTCACCACGGCAAATCCCCCCTGAGCGCGCGCCTTCACTTGCCGTACCTCGGTGTGCTCGAGCACCGGTGCGCCGACCGTCCGGATAAAGCCATCGAGATAGGCCGTGATCTCATCCTTCTTCATGAAGCCGTGCGGATCATCACCCTGGTAGGGATAGCCCGGCAGCGCGCATTGCCAGTTCGGCGTCACCAGGCAGAACGCATCCCAGCGTTGCGTGCGCCAGGTATGCGTGACGGTGTGCTTCTCGATGATGAGATGATCGATGCCGGCCTGCTTCAGGAAGTAGCTCATCGATAGTCCGGCCTGGCCGCCGCCGACAATGATGACGCCGTAGTGCCTGGGTTCTGCGGCCTGGTCCGGATTGGTGTAGATGACGTTGGACATGTTGGATCCTTTAAGGCGAGGAATTTGAAGAACGGCTAGCTGCCAAAGCCGAGAAACCGGACGGTGGCGCCGTCCTGGCCCCGGAACCGCTGCGCGGCGATTTCCAGGATGCGGAGCTGGTCCATCGCGGACGAGCAGGCGTAGCCATACCTGGCACGCACCCGCTCGGAAGCGGCGCCCAGCGCGGTACGCGCGCGCTCGACGAACTCGTCCAGCGGATACGCCGCCCCTTCGGCAAAGTGCTCCGTGACGATCGAGGATGGGGAATAGCAGGCCATCTCGGTCTGGTCAGGCCAGCGGATGCGGAAATAGGTAACTGGCATGGCAGGTCTCAGGTTGGGGAATCAATCGGCGTGGCCAGGCGCGTCGGCAGGATGAACCCCGCCTCGCGGAAGTCCCACAACGTGGCCCGTTCGCCGGCGTGCGTGAGCGTGGCGACACGGGAATTGTCGATGGCGCCGATCTGGGCGCAGGCAATGCCGCGATCGAGGAAGCGTCGTTCGACCGCCTGCGCATCGTCGTCATCGACAGCCAGCAGGAAGCCATAGCTGGGGAATGCGGTCAGCCATCGCTCCAGCGGCACGCCATCGGGCCGCGGAATGCGCTCCAGCGCGATGCTGGCGCCCACCCCGGAGCATTCGAGCAGCATCAGCGCGGTGCCGAGCGCACCCGCCATGCTGATGTCCTTGGCCGCGGTGCAAAGGCCGTCTTCGGCCAGCACCGGCAAGAGTTCGAGATCCGCGCGCAGTCGTTCGCCCGGCGCGCCCGTCGATGCGTTCCAGAACGGGTACGGTTCCGCGAACGCGCCGCGCAGGTCCACCGCCATCAACAGGCGCTGCCCGGGACGCGCCGCGAAACTCGACAGCAGCTTGCGCGCCCGGCCAACGATCGCCACGGCAAGCTGGCTTTCCTCGCTGCGCGCGTTGCTGTGACCGCCGACGATCGGCACGCCATAAGCGGCAGACGCCGCTGCCATGCCCTTGAGCACTTCAGCGGCGTCGGCGGCGCCATGGCTCCATAGCGCATCGACCACGGCCGTCGGCCTGCCGCCCATCGCATAGATATCGCTGATGTTGACCATGACCGCGCTGTAGCCGGCGAACCACGGCATCGTGCGGATGAAATCACTGACCAGTCCTTCAATGGCGAACAGCAGGTAGCCGTCGCCATCCCGCCATGCCGCGCAGTCGTCGCCGACATCGACAGCCATGGCCGCGTTGCGTCCGGTGGCCGCGGCGCCGAGTGGCGACAGCATGGCCGGGATATCGGTCTTATGCGCAAAACCCCGGCTGCTGCGCAAGGTGTGTACGAGGTCGTCGAGGCTCATCGCACGGCCCTGCCTTCCGCAATCAGGCCCGCGTGCGGGGTATGGCAAGGTGGGTAATGGTTCAGGTCTGCCTGCATCAGGTGGTGAGGCCGCCCGAGCAGCGTCTCCTCTGCCAGGACGTGCCAATGCAAGCGCCTGAACAAGGGCACGTTCTGGCTCTGCACGTGCGCAAGGAAGCGCCGGCAGCCGATCGCGTGGGCGCTGCTCACCGCCAGGCGGATCAGCGTCGCACCGATCTTGCCCTGGCTTCGGTATGCCGCATCCACCGCTAGCCGCGAGCCGAACCACACGCCCGGCTCGCTTTCATGGATGCGAACCGTGCCGACCACGGTGCCGGGATGGCGGGGCAATTCCGGATCGAAGCGCACCGCCACCAGCAGTTGCGCCACGTCGTCCACCGCGTCCCGGTCGTCGCCCGCGAAGATGCCCTGCTCCTCGCAGAACACGGCCTGGCGCAGGCGATAGGCCTGCTCCGCCTCCCAGGTGTGCTCCGCCCAGCGGATGCGGAACATCGGGATGCCCGGCACCTCGACGCAGAGATCGCTTTTCATGCTGTCGCTCCGTCGGTCACCAGTGCCGCCTCGCGCTCGTAGGTGGCCAGTGACGAGCACGCGCCGCACTTGCCGCAACCCGCCTTGATGTCGGACGAGCGCATGCCGGCGGCGCTCAGCATGGCGCCGAGCGGCTGCAGGATCGACTGCATGAAGGCAGGCGAGGGTGCCGGGTGGTCCTCCAGCGGCGTGCCGGAGATCGGCACGAAAGGCACCACGAACGGATACACCCCGAGCTCGATCAGCTCGCGCGAGATCGACAGGATGGCTTCCGCGGTGTCGCCGAGTCCCGCGAGGATGTACGTGCTGACCTGCCCCCTGCCGAACACCGCAACGGCGGCCTTGAAGGCTTCCATGTAGCGGCTCGGAGGCACCGCCGCCTTGCCCGGCATGATGCGCTCGCGCAGCGCCGGCGTGACGACCTCGAGGTGCATGCCGAGCGTGTCGATGCCGGCGGCCTTCATGCGCTCAAACCAGCGGTCGTCGTCGGGCGGCTCGCACTGCGCCTGGATCGGCAGGTCGACCGCGGCCTTGATGGCGAAGGCGCTCTCGCAAAGAATAGCCGCGCCCCGGTCCGGCGTCGGCGGCGTGCCGGTGGTCAGCACCATATGCCTGACGCCGTCGAGCAGCACTGCGGCGCGCGCCACTTCGGCCAGTTGCTCCGGCGTCTTGCGCGCGATCGTGCGGCCCGCCGCCAGCGACTGGCCGATCGAGCAGAACTTGCAGGTCTTTTTGCGGCTCTCGTAGCGGATGCAAGTCTGCAGCACCGTGGTGGCCAGCACATCGGCGCCATGCAGCGTGGCGATATGCGAGTACGGGATGCCCTCCAGGGTCTGCAGCGCATGGAAACGCGGCGCCTTCGGAAAGCTGATGCTGGCAATCGGGATGGTGCCGCGCATCAGCGCGCTGCGCCCCGTTCCGTCGGGCGCCTGCGCCACGAACGGCGAGTGCCATGCGGTACTGGTATGCACCGGCACCATGATGGTCACGCCGTCGATGGTGACCGCCTTGTGATCGGACGGACCCGCCCCGCCGCGCCGGCTGGCCGCGCCGGCATTCGGGTCTTCCAGGCGCAGCCCGACGGACTGCAGTTCAGTCATCAATTGCCGGCTCGAAGCCGGCACGCTCGCGCTGGATGTCATCGCGGATACTCCCATGGAAGTTGGAGAAGGCGCCTGCCATCGGCACTGCCGTCGCCGCCGGCCGCTCATTGATGGCAAGGCTTAGCAGTTCCGGGCGCGCGTAGTGGCCCACCGAATCCATCATTCGCTTGCGCTTGGTGATGAGCGACATGTCGAGGTCGGCAATGACCATGCCCTCGCCCTCGCGCAACGGCGGCGCCAGGTGCTGGCCCTCCGGCGAGATGATTGCAGTGTTGCAGCCGCCGCGCAGCGCCTTCTGCAGCGCCGGATCGGTGGTCACGGAGGCGATCTGCGCTTCGGTCAGCCAGCCGGTGGCGTTGACGACGAAGCAGCCGGATTCCAGCGCGTGATGCCGGATCGTGACTTCGATCTGCTCGGCAAAGATCGGCCCGACCAGCGAGCCCGGGAACTGGCTGCAGTGGATTTCCTCGTGCTGGGTCATCAGCGCATAGCGGGCCAGCGGGTTGTAGTGCTCCCAGCACGCCAGCGCGCCGACGCGGCCGATCGCGGTGTCCGCGACCTTCAGGCCGGCCGCATCGCCCTGCCCCCAGATCATCCGTTCGTGGAAGGTGGGCGTGATCTTGCGGCGCTTGACCGCGAGGTTGCCCTCGGTGTCGAAGATAAGCTGCGTGTTGTACAGGCTGCCGTGGTCGCGCTCGTTCACGCCGAGCACCACGACCATGCCGTGCCGGCGTGCGCGCCCGGCGACGGCATCGGTGACCGGGCCGGGCACCACCACGGCCTGCTCGTACAGCCGCATGTGGTCGCTGCCGGAGTGCACCGGCGGCCGTACGAAGGAGAAGTACGGGTAGTACGGCACGAAGGTCTCCGGGAAGACGATCAGCTGCACGCCTTTCCCGGCGGCCTCGTCGATCGCCTCGCAGACCTTGGCCAGCGTGCCTGCGCCGCTCTCGAGGTCGGGCGCGATCTGGACCGCGGCCGCGCGCACAATGCGTTTCTGTGACATGGTGGCACCTGCCCTTTCGCTCAGACCGTCCAGGTATCGATGATCAGCGCGTTCTCCTTGCGGTGCAGCAGCTTGAGGTCGAGCACATCGAGCGGATTGATCGGGCGGATGCCCTCGATCAGCGAGGCCTCGCCGTGGCCGTACAGGGCCTGCAGGGCGAAGCGGCAGGCGTAGACCTTGCCGCCCTCGTCCATGAACTTGGTGAGCTGCTTGTTGAAGTTCATATGCCCGGGGAATGCCTCGTCGCCAAGCGTCGGGAAGCCGCGCTGAACGCCAAGGTTCACGCCGGGGCCGTACAGCAGGATCGAGGTCTCGAAGCCCTTGCGCAGCAGGCGCGTGGCCTGCAGCATGTTGACGAAGCCGATCGAGCCTTCGAAGGCGACGGTGTGGAAGGTCACCAGCGCCTTCTCGCCGGCTTCGGCCTTTACGTCCTCGAATACCTTCTCTTCATAGTCGACCAGGAAATCGCCCTTCTTGTGGGCCGGTTTGCTGACAGCAGGCATGCTTCTCTCCGTTGCGTTGATGGGGCAGTGCGGCCGACCGATCCCTTGCCGATCGACCATTCGGCGCCAGGCCGAACACGCCAACATCCGCAACCGATGTGCCACGCAATGCCCGCAGTCATGCGATCAATCTCCAATCAAGCCGAAGCTGACCAAATGATCGGCCCAATGATCGCAACGGCTTTGGCCATGGATGCCACCAAAGGCGCACAGCGCACGCCATGACGGCTTCGCCACAATGCACATTTTTGAACGGGAACCAGCCGCCTGGTGCGCACGCGTGGTGCATCCGCGCTGATATCGCACCATCATTGAGAACTTCTGATGCAATCGCTTGTGCGGCTTGGTAAGCGATCATTCGGGTGCTACCCTCAGGGCACTGAATGCCATCGCATCGCGCAGCGGGAGACCACGGTGTCCAACCTGACCAGCCATTGGGTAAGACGTATCGCCGGCAGTGCCAAGCCGGCCTATTTACTGATTCCGGACCTGATCGAGGAGGCACTGGCCGACGGCCAGTTGCGCGCGCGCGACCGGCTGCCGCCGCTGCGCGACCTGGCCGAAGCGCTGCAACTGAACTACACCACCGTGGCACGCGGCTACAGTGAAGCGAGGAAGCGGGGATTGATCGACACCAAGACAGGAAGTGGCACCTACGTGCGCGGACGTGCGCCCGCGATGCCGCTGCGCGGCGGCACGGGTGCGGAGATGTCCATGAACATGCCGCCGGAGCCGCCCGCGATGGCAGCGCGGCTTCGTTCCGCCATGGCGCAACTGCTGGAGGCTGCCGATCCCTACACGCTGCTGCGCTACCAGGACTTCGGCGGAACCCCGGCCGATCGCTCGGTTGCTGCGAAATGGCTGCGCCGCTGGGTGCCGGCATGCAGCGCGGACACCGTGCTGGTCACGCCCGGCATCCACAGCGCGCTGGTTGCACTGCTGTCGCAGCTCGCGCGGCCGGCGCAGACCATCTGTGCCGACGCGCTGGCCTACCCCGGCATCAAGGCCATCGCCGCGCAGCTCAATATCCAGCTACAGGCGCTGCCCGGCGACGAGGATGGCCCGTTCGCCCACGCCTTCGAAGCCATGTGCAAGACACAGAAGCCGGCGGCGCTCTATTGCAATCCGACCATCCAGAACCCGAGCACGCGCACCATGCCGCAGGCACGCCGCGAGCAGCTCGCCGAAGTCGCGCTGCGCTACAGCGTGCCGATCATCGAGGACGATGCCTACGGCATGCTGCCGCTGCGGGCACCACAGACGTTTGCCGCGCTCGCCCCGGAACTCACGTATTACGTCACCGGCCTGTCCAAATGCCTGGGCGCCGGGCTGCGCATAGCGTTCCTGCACGCCCCCACCGCCCGGCAGGCGCAGCGCCTGGCTGGCACCCTGCGGGCAACGACGGTGATGGCGAGCCCCATCAACACATTGCTCGCTACATCCTGGATCAAGGACGGAACGGTGGACGACATGCTCAAGGCCATCCGCGCCGAAAGCGCGGCGCGGCAGTTGATTGCGCGCCATGTGCTCGAGGGCCTGGCCTATGACGCGGACCCGGAGGGCTTTCACCTGTGGCTGCCGATCCCGGCGGCTTCAGCGTGGAGCCCGTCGGAACTGGCGCTGCACTTGCGCTCGCGCGGCATCGGCGCGGTATCGGCCGCCGCCTTCTCGACCGACGGCAACCCGCCCGATGCGATCCGTGTCTGCCTGGGCGGCCCGGGCGAGCGCGATGAGATCGAGGAGTCGCTGCGGATCATCGCGGAAACGCTCGATAATCCGCATCACTTGCATTCAGCGATGCTGTAGCCGGGGGGCTCCCCCTTGACCGTGCAGCTTTCCGCTGTTCGGCGCACTGGTCCGGCGGGGCGTTCAGGGCGCTATCCCCTGACCGACTCCGTCGCGGCTTCGTCGATCAACGCTGCAACCTCGGCTGGCTTCGAAGCCAGCGAAGCATGGCTTGCCGCCAGAGTCACGACCTTCCGGGGATTGAGCCGGGCCGACATCTTCAGTTGGTTTTCGGGGGCGATCATTCTGTCTTCGCTGGAAATCTGGTACCAGGACGGCTTCTTTTTCCAGGCCGGCGTCGTGATGACGTCGCCGAAGGTGCTTGCAAGCGGCGCCTTCTGCGTCACCGCCATCACCAGCGCGTCGTCGGGCGAAAGATCCTGGCAGAAGCTCTCATGGAACTTATCGGATCTGAGCCACAAGTAGCCGTCGCTGTCGGGTTCGAGATTGGGCGCCGCAACCGGAAGATGCTGATGCGTAATGCCACCGGGGCTCTCCCCCGCATCTGGCGCAAACGCCGCGATATACACAAGCCCCACCACATTGGGCTGGTCACCCGCCTGGGTAATCACCGCACCACCGTACGAATGCCCCACCAGGAGGACCGGCCCCTTCTGCTGGGCAATCATCTTGCGGGTACGCTCGACATCGTCAGCAAGCGATGTCAGCGGCATTTCAACGGCGCGGACGTTCGTATACCCCTTTCGCGCCAGTTCAACGATGACTTTTCCCCAATGCGCGGCACCTCCCCAGAAACCGTGCGCCAGAATGATCGAGGGCTTGGTCATGATCTGACTCCTATCTGCCAATGAAGGCTGTAAGCCGAACAATGCAACACGCTGCAGTCCCTCGGCGGTCGGACTGCGCTCCAATCGATTCCACCCAGACGCTGGCTCATCAGCCCTGATCCCCGCCGCCAACTGGCAAGACCGTGCCGGTAATGTACGAAGCCTCGTCCGAGGCGAGAAACAGGATGGCATGGACCTGCTCGTCGATCGTGCCATAGCGGTGCATCAGGCTCGAGGCCCTGGTCTGGTCGACAATGGCCTGGTACCAGATGGCCTCCTGCTCGCTCTGCGCTGCCATGTTGCGCGGAATCCTGCGCGGCGGCGCCTCGGTGCCGCCGGTGGCCACGGCGTTGACGCGCACGCCTTCGTGCGCATGCTCGAAGGCGAGGCTGGCCGTCAGTGCGTTGACGCCGCCCTTGGCCGCCGCGTAGGGCACGCGGTGGATGCTGCGCGTGGCAATCGACGACACGTTGACGATGACGCCCTGCCGGCGCGCGACCATGCCGGGCAGCACCGCGCGGCAGCACCACAGCGTGGGGAACAGCGAGCGCCGGATCTCGGCTTCGATCTGGTCCTCCTCATAGGCCTGGAAGGGCTTGGCCCAGATCGTGCCGCCCACGTTGTTGACGAGGATGTCGATGCGGCCGAAGGCTGCTTCGGCCGCCTGCGCCATCTGCGTGGCGCCGGCATAGCGCTCCAGGTCGGCGTGCACTGCGATGGCCTGCCCGCCCGCAGCAACGATCTGCGCCGCGACTTCATCGACCAGCGCCGATCGGTCGACCAGCACCACCGAGGCGCCCTCGGCGGCGGCGGCCTGTGCGACGCCGCGGCCGATGCCTTGCGCGGCTCCGGTCACGATCATGGCTTTGCCGGCAAAGCGTGTAGCAGTTCTCATGTTGTCGTGCTCCTCGCTCATGCCGCGTTGCTGGCCGAGAACTTCTCATAGTAGAAGCCGGCGGGCGTGATGCCGCTCTGCTGCAGCCAGCCGCGCACGGCCTCCACCATCGCCACGGGGCCACACAGGTAGATGTCGACATCGCCGCCGTTGAGCCATTCCGGCTCCACATGGGCTGTGACATAGCCCTTGCGTGGGTGGTTACTGGCAGCGTCGGCGACGCAGGTACGGTATTCGAAGCCGGCCAAGGCACCCTGGGCCGTATCGATGCGTGACAGCGCCACCAGGTCGATGTCGTTGGTGACCCCGTAGACCATGCGCACCGGCTGCGCACAGCCACTGGCGGCCAGCACATCGAGCATCGACAGGAACGGGGCGATGCCGGTGCCGCCGGCCAGGAACAGCACCGGCCGTGTCACCGCGCGCAGGTAGAAGCTGCCGTACGGACCCGAGAACGCCACGCGCTCGCCGGACTTGGCCTGGCTGGTCAGCCAGGTGCTCATCCGGCCTTCCGGCACGTTGCGCACCACGAAGCCGGTGCGCGCGCTGCCGGGCGCGGAGCTGAAGGAATAGGAGCGCGTCTGCCCGGTGCCCGGGATCTCGACATTGACATACTGGCCGGGCAGGAAGTCCAGGCCGGCGGCCTCGTCCAGGTCGATGGAAAAGCCGATGGTCGAATCGGAGAGCTGTTCCAGCTCGGCCAGCGTCCCCTGGTAGGTGGTGACGCCGGTCTTGCACGCGGCCGACGAGGCGGGCACGCGAATCACGCAGTCCGAACGCGGGCGCGTCTGGCAGGCCAGCACGTAGCCCCGGCCAGCTTCCTCCGCGGTCAGCGCATCTTCGATATAGCTGGATTCGGGCAGGTCATAGCTGCCCGACTCGCACAGCCCGCGGCAGGTGCCGCAGGCGCCGTCGCGGCAGTCCAGCGGGATATTGATCTGCTGCCGGTAGGCGGCATCGGACAGGGTCTCGTGCTCGCCGCAGGTGATGAACCTGGTGACGCCGTCTTCGAATTGCAGGGCGATGGTGTGTTCCATGGCGCGTTCCTCCAGCCTGGATCAGATGTGATAGATGTCGATGACCTGGTTGATGTAGTCGTTCTTGAGCACGACATACTTGTCCAGGATGCGCGGCTGCGCGCCGGAGAGGTCGAGCGTGTAGCGCGACATGCCGAAGTAGCTGTAGGTGGTCTGGTAGCGATGGCTCAGCGTGTGCCAGTTGAAACGCACGGTGCAGGTGTCGCCCGCCACCCCGAGCACTTCCACGTTGCTCAGGTTGTGGCTGGTGCGCGTGTCCGGAATGGTGGCGCTGGAGCGCGCTCGGTCTTGATGCGGAACACGCGATCCTCCAGGCCCTGGCGGGTCGGGTAATAGATCAGCGAGATCTCGCGCTGCGGGTCGGTGATCAGCTTGCCGTCGTCATCCCAGCAGGGCATCCAGAACTTTGCGTCGGGGTGGTAGCACGCAAGCCATGCGTCCCACTCTTCGTCATCCAGCAGCCGTGCCTCGCGGTACAGGAAGGACTGGATGGCGGCCAGGTCGACCGGTTGGTCGAGGGTGATGTCGGCGGTGCTCATGCTGCGCTCCCTGCGGCGGCGTCGGTGGTGTCGGTGGCTTCATTCGCGGCTTCGGCGGATTGCTCTGCCACGGCCTTCTTCATCACGTCCAGCCAGTAGCGGTGCTGCACCGTGTAGAGGCCCTCGTCCTCGGTGCGCACCCCGCTCATCACGGGCTTGAGTCCGATGCGCTGCGCGGCCTCGTCGGCACCGTCGATCCAGTGCTTCGCGCCGCGGCACATGTCGTTCCAGGCCAGTGCCTGCCCGGCGTAGCCCTGCTGGCAAGCGCGGAACTCCTCGAGGTCGTCGGGGGTGGCCATGCCGCTGACGTTGAAGAAGTCCTCGTACTGGCGGATGCGGCGCGCGCGCGCCTCGTCGGATTCTCCCTTCGGCGCGATGCAGTAGATGGTGACCTCGGTCTTGTCGACGGCCAGCGGACGCAGCAGGCGGATCTGCGAGCCGAACTGGTCCATCAGGTAGACGTTGGGATAGAGGCACAGGTTGCGAGAGTTCTGGATCATCCAGTCCGCGGTCTCGGCGCCGCAACGCTCGGCGAATTCCTCGCGGCGGCTGAAGTTGGGGCGGTCCTCCGGGTTGGCCCAGCGCGTCCACAGCAGCATGTGGCCATGCTCGAAGGCGTAGAAGCCGCCGCCCTGCTGGCCCCACTTGCCGGCGTCCATGGCGCGGATCTTGTCTTCCTGCGCGTTCTTCTGCTTGCGCTGGCTGGTGGTTGCGGCGTAGTTCCAGTGCACCGCCGACACGTGGTAGCCATCGGCGCCGTTCTCGGCCTGCAGCTTCCAGTTGCCCTCGAACGTGTAGGTAGACGAGCCGCGCAGCACCTCGAGCCCGTCGGCCGACTGGTCGACGATCATGTCGATGACGCGCGCCGCTTCACCCAGGAAATCCTTCAGCGGCGGCACGTCAGCGTTCAGGCTGCCGAACAGGAAGCCGCGGTAGTTCTCGAAGCGCGCCACCTTCTTCAGGTCGTGCGAGCCTTCCTTGTTGAAGCAGTCAGGGTAGCCGGCGTTCTCGGGATCCTTCACCTTCAGCAGCTTGCCGCTGTTGTTGAAGGTCCAGCCGTGGAACGGGCAGGTGTAGGTGGCTTTGTTGCCGCGCTTGTGGCGGCACAGCATGGCGCCGCGGTGGCTGCACGCGTTGATGAAGGCGTTCAGTTCGCCCTGGCGATTGCGCGCGATCACCACCGGCTGGCGGCCGATATGGGTGGTGTAGTAGTCGTTGTTGTTCGGGATCTGGCTTTCGTGCGCCAGGTAGATCCAGTTGCCCTCGAAGATGTGCTTCATCTCGAGTTCGAACAGCTCTTCGTCAGTGAAGGCCGCGCGGTGCAGCCGGTAGTCGCCGCTTGCCTTGTCTTCCACCAGGAAGGTATCCAGGTCGAGGCGCTTTGCGCCGGGGCGAACGGGGGCCTTGCCCTCCGGATAGATGGGGATCATGGAGTTGTCTCCTGCCGATGTCTTGTCGCCGGGGCGGCGCTGCGCATGGCGCTGCCGCCCGGACTGGATCTGCCGGCCCGCGCGGCGGGCGGCATTGCGGAAAATCAGGCGGCGGCGCGCTGGCGCTCCACCTCGGCGGCGGGGGCGCCGGCCTGCTCCGGCAGCAGCCGGAAATCGAAGTCGATCGAGGCGAACGGCTTGTCCACGCCGTGTTTGTCGAGCGCGGCGGCTTCGGTGACGCGGGTCACCGCCGGCACCAGCCCCTCGCGGCTGGCGAAGGCGAAGTCGTCCCACAGGTATTCGTCGCCGTCGATGTTGATCTGCGTGGTCAGCTTGCGGTGGCCGTCCGCCGACACGAAGAAGTGGATGTGGGCCGGGCGCCGGCCGTGGCGCGCAAGCTGGTCCAGCAGGCGCTGGGTGGTGCCTTGCGGCGGGCAGCCGTAGCCGTTGGGCACGTTGCTGCGGAACTGGTAGCGGCCGTTTGCATCGGTGACGATGGTGCGGCGCAGGTTGAAGTGCGACTGGGTCTTGTCGAAGAACGAGTAGTTGCCCATCAGGTTGGCATGCCACACCTCGACCCTGGCGCCGGGCAGCGGCTTGCCGTCGGCGCCGTACACCGTGCCTTGCATGAACAGGACCTCGCCCTTGCCGTCGTCGCTACCATCATCGAGCCGGGCAAAGCCGGTGCTTTCCGGGGCGCCGGCCACGTAGAGCGGGCCTTCGATGGTGCGCGGCGTGCCGCCGGTCAGGCCGGCGCGGGCTTCGGCCTCGTCGGCGCGGACGTCGAGAAAGCGTTCCAGCCCCAGGCCGGCGGCGAGCAGGCCCAACTCCTGGGTGGCGCCCGCCTCGGCGAAGTACTCGATGCCCTTCCAGACATCGCTGGCGCTCAGGTCGAGGTCCTCGATCGCCTTGAACAGGTCCGCGGTCAGGCGGACTACCACCTGCTGCACGCGCGGGTCGGGGGTGCCTTGCGTGCCGGTGGCGATGATAAAGCTGTGGACCAGGGCGTCGATTTCCGAGTGAGTCATGGGGGTCTCCATAGTTGTGGTTGGGTCCCGGTTCATGCTTTGCAGGTATCGAGCTTGTCTTCCGGGCACGGATGGAGCATAGTCAACGGCAGTTTTGGCAGTCCAACACTGATTTAGTATCCCATCGATACTCAGGAGGTATAGTCTTGGAATTGCGGCACCTGCGTTACTTCGTGGCGGTGGCAGAGGAACGCAACTTCACCCGGGCGGCCGAGCGGCTGCATATCGCACAGCCGCCGCTGTCGCGCCAGATCCAGCAACTGGAGGACGACCTGGGTGTGCAACTGTTCGAGCGCCACTCGCGCCCGCTGAAACTGACCGACACCGGGCGCTTCTTCTATACCCACGCGCTGCAACTGCTGGCCCAGACCGCGGAACTGCAGGCGATGACCAAGCGGGTCGGCAAGATCGAGCACAAGATGTCGGTCGGCTTTGTCGGCTCCACGTTGTATGGGATGCTGCCGCGGATCATCCGGCGCTTCCGGCAGATGCACGCCGATCTCGAACTGAGCCTGCACGAGATGTCGACCATGGACCAGATCAAGGCGCTCAAGGAGGGGCGCATCGATGTGGGCTTCGGGCGCATTCGCCACGAAGACCCGTCGGTGCGGCGCGTGGTGCTGCGTGAGGAGCGCATGATCGTGGCACTGCCGGTCGGCCATCCGCTGGCTGACGCCAAGCCCGAGCTCGCGCTGCACGACCTGGTCGGCGAGCCGCTCATCATCTTCCCCAAGGCGCCGCGCCCGAGCTTTGCCGACCAGGTGCTGGCCGCCTTCCACGACCGCGCCCTGAAGCCGCGCCGCCTGCACGAGGTGCGCGAGCTGCAGATCGCCCTCGGGCTGGTGGCGATGGGCGAAGGCATCTCGGTGGTCCCGAGCAGCGTCTACGGGCTCAAGCGGGGCGACGTGACCTACAAGGAACTGGACGATCCCAAGCTGGTGTCGCCCATTATCATGAGCACGCGCATGCTGGACGAGTCGGCCGACCTGCGCTCGCTGCGGGACATGATCTACCAGCTCTACGAGGATGAGGGCATGGCCTACCTGCCGCCGCCGAAGGAATAAGGCGCAACGGGCGGTTCATACTCTGTAGGTATGGAATCAGACGCCAACGGTCTTGGACACCCCAAAAATAGCCCTCCATACTCCGGTGCAACGTTCAACTGCATCAGGAAGGTATGAAAGTGGCGACGCAGCAAAGCATCACGGCCATCGAGTCCATCGAGGCCATCCTGGTCGATCTTCCGACCATCCGGCCGCACCAGCTCGCCATGGCGACCATGCAGCGGCAGACGCTGGTGATCGTCCGCCTGCGCTGTGCCGACGGCATTGAAGGCCTCGGCGAGGCGACCACCATCGGTGGACTTTCCTACGGCGACGAGAGCCCCGAGGGCATCAAGCTGACCATCGACAGCTACCTTGCACCGGCGCTGCTGGGCCAGGATGCGGCCAATGTGCATGGCGCCATGGCGCGCCTCGGCAAGGTCGCACGCGGTAACCGCTTCGCCAAGTCGGCGCTCGAGACCGCACTGCTGGACGCGCAGGGCAAGCGTCTCGGCGTGCCGCTGGCGACACTGCTGGGCGGCGCCGTGCGCGACACCCTGCCGGTGCTGTGGACGCTCGCCAGCGGCGACACCGCGCGGGACATCGACGAGGCCGAGCGCCTGCTCGCCGAGCGCCGCCACGATACCTTCAAGCTCAAGATCGGCCGGCGCAGCGTGCGCGAGGACGTCGCACACGTTTCCGCGATCAAGCGCGCGCTGGGCGAGCGCGCGCGTGTCACGGTGGACGTCAACCAGGCCTGGAACGAAGCGGATGCCGCCACCGGCATTGCCATGCTGGAGACCGCCGGCATCGACCTGATCGAGCAGCCCACGCCACGCGAGCAACGCGCCGCGCTGGCGCGCCTGGCGGCGCGTTTCGTGGTGCCCATCATGGCCGACGAAGCGGTGTGCGGGCCCGAGGACGCGATGGAACTGGCCCGCATCGGCGGCGCCGACGTGTTCGCCCTGAAGATCGCCAAGTCGGGCGGCATCTTCGGCATGCTGCGCACGGCCGCGGTGGGCGATGCGGCCGGCATCGCGCTGTATGGCGGCACCATGCTCGAAGGCAGCATCGGCACCATTGCCGCCGCCCACGGCTTTGCGACCCTGCCGCAACTGGCGTGGGGCACCGAACTGTTCGGCCCGCTGCTGCTGAAGGACGACATCGTGGCCGAGCGCCCCGTCTACCGCGACTTCGCGTTGCACCTGCCGCAGGGCCCCGGCCTGGGCATGGCGCTGGACGAGGACAAGCTCGCCCACTACCGGCGCGACCGCGCCTGATTCCCTGCCATCAGACCCCATCAGAATCGAAGCGAGGAGACACCAATGCTGTATCTGGTACGAATGGACGTAAGCCTGCCGCACGACATGCCCGCCGCGCAGGCGGAGGACATCAAGGCGCGCGAGAAAGCCTATGCGCAGGACCTGCAGCGCCAGGGCAAGTGGCAGCAGCTCTATCGCGTGGTGGGCGAGTATGCCAACTACAGCGTGTTCGACGTCGAGTCCAACGAGGCGCTGCACACGCTGCTGTCGGGGCTGCCGCTGTTCCCGTACATGAAGATCGCCGTCACGCCGCTGGCGCCGCATCCTTCATCGATCCGCTGAGGGAGCCCACGTCATGCGCTTTGCCACCCGCGACGGGCTTCGCCTTCACTATGAACTTAACGGTCCGGCCGGCGCGCCGGTGCTGGCCCTGTCCAACTCGCTGGGCACCACCCTGTCGATGTGGGACCCGCAGATGCCGGCGCTGCTGGAGCGCTTCCGCGTGCTGCGCTACGACACGCGCGGCCATGGCGCCTCCAGCGTGCCGGCAGCGCCGTTCGGCATGGCCGAGCTCGGTGCCGACGTGCTGGCGGTGATGGACCATGCCGGTGTCGAGCACGCCCACTTCTGCGGCCTGTCGATGGGCGGCATGACCGGCATCTGGCTGGCACGCCACCATCCCGAACGCTTCGGCCGCTTCGTGCTGGCCAATACCGCGGCGCTGATCGGCCCGGCGTCCGGCTGGAACACGCGCATCGAGCGCGTCCGCAACGAGGGCATGGCGGCGATCGCCGGGGGCGTGCTGGCCCGCTGGTTCACGCCGGCCGCGCTGGCCGGCGATCCGGCGCACATCGCGCCCGTGCTCGCCATGCTCGCATCCACGGATGCCGATGGCTATATCGCCAACTGCGCCGCCGTGCGCGACGCCGACCTGCGCGGCCTGCTGCCAGGCATCCGCTCGCGCGTGCTGGTGATCGCGGGCGTGCAGGATGCCGCCACCACGCCGGAACAGGGCCGCGAGCTGGCGCAAGGCATTGCCGGCGCCGAATACCTCGCGCTCAACGCCGCGCATTTGTCCAACTGGGAGTTGCCCGAGGCGTTTTCGCACGCGGTGATCCACTTCCTGTCACAGGCGTGATGCCATACATCCTTACCGGAGCCGACATGACCCAGCCCTGCATCATCTCCGTCGCCATCACCGGCTCGCTGCCGCGCAAGCGTGACAACCCTGCCGTGCCGATCACTGTCAGCGAGCAGGTCGAATCCACCCAGGCCGCCTTCGAGGCGGGCGCCACGCTCGTCCACCTGCACGTGCGCAATGACGACGAGACGCCCTCCTCCGAGCCCGACCGCTTTGCCCGCGTGCTGGAGGGCATCCGCAAGCATGCGCCGGGCATCATCACGCAGGTCTCCACCGGCGGCCGCTCAGGCGCGGGAAGGGAGCGAGGGGGGATGCTGTCGCTGCGCCCGGACATGGCGTCGCTTGCCACCGGCTCGGTCAATTTCCCCACTCGCGTCTATGACAATCCGCCAGACCTGGTGGACTGGCTCGCCGCGGAAATGAAGGCCTACGCCATCAAGCCCGAGATAGAGGCCTTCGACCTGTCGATGATCTTCCAGGCGGTGGCCATGCAACAGGCCGGCAAGATCGACGGCGCACTGCATATCCAGTTCGTGATGGGAATCAAGAATGCGATGCCGGTCGATCGCGAGGTGCTTGCCTTCTACGTGCACACCTTGCGGCGCCTGGCACCCGATGCGACCTGGACCGGCGCTGGCATCGGCCGGGACCAGCTGACGATGGCGCGCTGGTCGCTCGAACTGGGCGGCCATTGCCGCACCGGCCTGGAAGACAATGTGCGGCTTGACAAGCAGACACTGGCGCCCTCCAACGCCGCGCTGGTCAGCCAGGTAGCGGCCTTGTGCGAGGAATATGGGCGCCCCGTGGCGACAGTGGCCCAGGCGCGCGCGCTGCTGGGGCTGCCATCAATGGAAATCGACGGGCGTTCGCCCTGGTAGATTAAGGCCTATTCGAAGACGTGCAGGGCCGCCAGCAGGCGATCGCGCATGGCGGCGCATGAATCCGGCAAGGGTCCCTCGCAAGAACTAGATCAGTGGATTAGTGGACCGGCGCTTCAAGGCGCGCCGCACGTCAACCGTTGCCCGCCCTTCTCAATGCCGCGCCGACTTCTCCATAGAATGCGCGCAATTTCTCCACCTCGACGTCTACAGGCAGCAAGGCGGGCCACAACAACGCCACCATATCCCTGGCCGTCTTCTCGATATCCACTTGCCGCTGCCGGGCGATCGCGTCCCACAGGATGTGCTCCATCGGGCCGAGGATTGCCGAGCGCAGCAGGCTCAACGGCAGGTCATCCCGGATCTCGCCGTTGTCCCGCGCCCGCGCCAGCAAGTCCATCAACGGTGCCGTATAGCGGCGCTGCAGCGGTACGAACACCTCTCCCAGCCCCGGCCCTTTTGCACGCCCCTCCGACAACACCAGCGCACACAAGCCCGTCCCCTGGATCAGGAACAACCTCAGGTGTGTCCTGACATAGAACTCCAGCTGCACCTTTGTGCTTTGCCCGTGCGGCATGCCTTGTTCCACGGTGCTGATGATCTCGTCATACCAGTCCTCGATCACGCGTGCGCATAGCTCGCGCTTGCCATGGAAGTAGGTGAACACCGTGCCCTCGGAGATGCCCAGGCGCTGGGCGATCTCGGTGGTCGTGGTCCGCTCATAGCCGAGCTCGGCGAATACCTCGCGGCTGACGCGCAGGATGTCCCGGATGCGTTGTTCCGCCTTGGCGCCCGCCGGCACACGGCGGGGCGATGTGACGTCTTCCATCTTGATTGAGTCCTTGCTTACCCGAAGGCGAGATTATAGGGCCGGCTCAGCCCTGACTTGAGCTTTACTCAATTTTAGGTTGCCATTTCGATTGGCACCATGTATTTTTCGATCATCGCACCAACGGGTGTCAGGCGAGCCTCGAAGGAATAGCCAAAAATAAAGCAACCGCGCCGCAAATATTCGGGAAAACCCGGAGACGCCACCCCAGAATCCATGGATACGCTGTTTATTGAGTAACACTCACAAATATCCAACGTGACGAACCACAACCGGGCTTTGGAGACAAGTATGACGATGCAGGCCGAGTCCTCTCCCACCATCCTGCCGATTGGCGGGCTTTCGCATGTGAGAGGGGACACCACCATTCCGCTGTCGGAACAGACCGTGCCGGAGTTGCTGGCGCAAACGGTGGCTCGCTATCCCGAGCGGAAAGCCGTTGCCTTTCGCGAGCAAGGGGTGCGCTGGAACTGGCGCGAATTCTCCGATGCCGTGGACGCACTGGCGGCAGGCCTGCACACGCTGGGGCTGGCCAGAGGCGACCGAGTCGGCATCTGGTCCCCCAACCGGGTCGAGTGGCTGGTCACCCAGTTCGCCACGGCGCGGCTGGGGCTGGTGCTGGTGAACATCAATCCCGCCTACCGCCTGTCCGAGCTGGAGTACGCGCTGAACAAGGTGGGCGTCAAGGCGATCGTCGCGGCGGAAGCCTTCAAGACCTCACGGTACCTGGAGATGCTCCAGGTACTCGCCCCCGAACTGGCCACCTGCGCGCCGGGCGAACTGCAGGCGGCGCGGCTGCCGGCACTGCGCTGCGTCATCCGCATGGGCGACGACCATACACCCGGGATGCTCCGCTATGCCGACGTGATTGCGCGCGGCACAGGCGTGGCTCGGTCGACGCTGGATGCCATCACGGCACAGCTGGACCGCCATGACCCGATCAACGTGCAGTTCACCAGCGGCACTACCGGTGCGCCCAAGGGCGCCACGCTGACCCATCGCAATATCGTCAACAACGCACGCTTCATTGCCATGGCGATGCGTTTCTCCGAGCAGGACAAGCTCTGCATCCCGGTGCCCTTCTATCACTGCTTCGGCATGGTCCTGGCGGTGCTGGCCTGCGTGTCCTCCGGCGCGGCAATGGTGTTCCCCGGCCAGGCCTTCGAGCCGGAAGCCACCATGCAGGCAGTCAGCGAAGAACGCTGCACGGCATTGCATGGCGTGCCGACCATGTTCATTGCCCAGCTCGATCACCCGAACTTCGCGAGCTACGACTTCTCTTCCCTGCGCACCGGCATCATGGCGGGGTCACCCTGCCCGATCGAAACCATGAAGCGCGTGGTGTCGCAGATGCATATGTCCGAGGTGACGATTGCCTACGGCATGACGGAAACTAGCCCGGTCTCCTTCCAGAGCAGCACCACCGATCCGCTGGACAAGCGCACGACCACGGTGGGCCGCATCCAGCCGCACCTCGAAGTCAGGATCGTGGATGCGACAGGTGCCACGGTTCCCGTAGGAGAAACCGGCGAGCTGTGTACCCGCGGCTATTCGGTGATGCTGGGCTACTGGGATGACGAGGCGCGTACCGCCGAAGCCATTCGCGACGGCTGGATGCACACCGGCGACCTCGCCACCATCGACGCGGAAGGCTACTGCAATATCGTCGGCCGCGTGAAGGACATGCTGATTCGTGGCGGCGAGAACATCTACCCGCGCGAGATCGAGGAGTTCCTGTTCCGCCATCCGAAGGTCCAGGCGGTCCAGGTGTTCGGCGTTCCCGACCAGAAGTACGGCGAGGAGGTCTGCGCGTGGATCGTGCTCAAGCCCGGCGCGAGCGCCACGGAGGACGAGATCCGCGATTTCTGCCGCGACCAGATCGCGCACTACAAGATCCCGCGCTACATCCGCTTTGTCGACGAGATGCCCATGACCATCACCGGCAAGGTACAGAAATTCGTGATGCGCGAGCGCATGACGCAGGACCTGAAACTCAGCGAATCCAGGACGGCCTGACGCGCTGGCGCCGGTGCACGGCGCCAGCCAATCCCCCCGCTCCCACAGACAACACCAGAGACAACACCGCTATGAACACCCTCCCCGGCCTCAAGTTCGACCTCGGCGAAGACATCGAAATGCTGCGCGATTCCGTGCGCGCCTGGGCTCAGGCCGAACTGGCCCCGCGCGCCGGCGAGATCGACCGCACCGACCAGTTCCCGATGGACGCCTGGAAGAAGATGGGCGACCTGGGCGTGCTGGGCATCACCGTGGCCGAGGAATACGGCGGTGCCAACATGGGCTACCTGGCGCACATGATTGCGATGGAAGAAATCAGCCGCGCCTCGGCGTCGGTCGGCCTGTCGTACGGCGCGCATTCCAACCTGTGCGTGAACCAGATCCACCGCAACGGCACGCCGGCGCAGAAGGCGAAGTACCTGCCCAAGCTGGTCTCGGGCGAATGGATCGGCGCGCTGGCCATGAGCGAGCCCAATGCCGGCTCCGACGTGGTCAGCATGAAGCTGCGCGCCGAGTTCAAGGGCGACCGCTACGTGCTCAACGGCACCAAGATGTGGATCACCAACGGCCCGGACTGCGACGTGCTGGTGGTCTATGCCAAGACCGAGCCTGAGCTGGGCGCGCGCGGCATGAC
>NZ_KB944474.1:0-193594 GCF_000389805.1 Cupriavidus sp. GA3-3 | reverse complement strand
GCCAAGCGGCTGGGCGCGGTGATCGAGGCCTCCGATGTGCGCCCCGCGGTCAAGGAGCAGATCGAATCGCTCGGCGCCAAGTTCCTCGACGTGCCCTTCCTCACCGATGAAGAGCGCGAGATCGCCCAGGGCGTGGGCGGCTATGCCCGCCCGATGCCGCCGGACTGGATGAAGCGCCAGGCCGAGCTGGTGCACCAGCGCGCGGTCCAGGCCGACATCGTCATCACCACCGCACTGATCCCGGGCCGCAAGGCGCCGGTGCTGCTGCAGGAAGCCACCGTGGCGCAGATGAAACCCGGCTCGGTGGTGGTGGACCTGGCCGCCGCGCAGGGCGGCAACTGCCCGCTGACGGTGGCCGACGAAGTGGTCGAGCGCCACGGCGTCGTGCTGGTCGGACACACCAACCTCGCCAGCATGATCGCGGCCGACGCCTCGGCGCTGTACGCGCGCAACGTGCTGGACTTCCTCAAGCTGCTGATCGACAAGGACGGCAAGCTCGTGATCAATACCGACGACGACATCATCGCGGCCTGCCTGATGACGCGGCGCGAAGAACTGGCGCTGGCCAGCTGATCCGGCATTCAAGGAGATATCGATGGAAATGGTTAGCCACACGGTGATCAACCTGATCATCTTTGTACTGGCGATCTACGTGGGCTACCACGTGGTCTGGACGGTCACCCCCGCGCTGCACACGCCGCTGATGGCGGTGACCAATGCGATCTCGGCCATCATCATCGTCGGCGCCATGCTGGCCGCCGGCCTGACCGAGGGCTATGTTGGCCGCGCCATGGGCACGCTGGCAGTGGCGCTGGCTGCCGTCAATGTGTTCGGCGGCTTCCTGGTCACGCAGCGCATGCTGGAGATGTTCAGGAAGAAGGCACCCAGGGCGCAGCCCGAAGCCAAGGGGCAGCCCGGCGGAAAGCTGGCGGAGGTGGCGCAATGAATGGCCTGTCGATGAATATGGTGACGCTGTCCTACCTGGGCGCGTCCGTGTGCTTTATCCAGGCGCTCAAGGGGCTGTCACACCCGACCACGGCGCGGCGCGGCAATGTCTTCGGCATGGCCGGGATGGTGGTCGCGGCGCTTACCACGGTGGCGCTGATCTTCAAGCTGAAGAGTGGGTTGTTGTCCGGCGGGGCGGACCCGTCCGCGCCGGGCACCGGCCTGGCGCTGATCCTGGCCGCGCTGGTGGTGGGCGGCGGCATCGGCGCCTATGTGGCGAAGAAGGTGCAGATGACCAAGATGCCGGAACTGGTGGCGGCGATGCACTCGCTGATCGGCCTGGCCGCGGTGTTTATCTCGGTGGCGGCAGTGGCGGAGCCCGCTGCCTTCGGCATCACGGCTGCCGGTTCGCACGACATTCCGCTGGGCAACCGCATCGAGCTCTTCATCGGCTGCTTCGTCGGCGCCATCACCTTCTCGGGCTCGGTGATCGCCTTCGGCAAGCTGGCCGGGCGCTACAAGTTCCGCCTGTTCCAGGGCGCGCCGGTGGTGTTTGCCGGCCAGCACTGGCTGAACCTGCTGCTGGCGGTGGCGATGGTGGGCTTCGGCATTGCGTTCTTCCTGACGCAGGCGTGGATGCCGTTCCTGGTCATGCTGGCGCTCGCCTTCGTGCTGGGCGTGCTGATCATCATCCCGATCGGCGGCGCCGACATGCCGGTGGTGGTGTCGATGCTGAACTCATATTCGGGCTGGGCAGCAGCGGGCATCGGCTTCTCGCTGAACAACCCGATGCTGATCATCGCCGGCTCGCTGGTGGGGTCAAGCGGTGCCATCCTCTCGTACATCATGTGCAAGGCGATGAACCGCTCGTTCTTCAACGTGATCCTGGGCGGCTTCGGCGGCGATGCGTCGGCTGGCGCGGCCGCCGGCGCGCAGGCGCAGCGCAACGTGAAGTCCGGCTCGGCCGACGACGCCGCCTTCCTGATGGGCAACGCCGAGACCGTGATCATCGTCCCCGGCTACGGCCTGGCGGTGGCGCGCGCGCAACACGCCCTGAAGGAACTGACCGAAAAGCTGGCCGAGAAGGGCGTGACCGTCAAGTACGCGATCCACCCGGTGGCCGGCCGCATGCCGGGTCACATGAACGTGCTGCTGGCCGAGGCCGAGGTGCCGTACGACCAGGTCTTCGAGATGGAAGACATCAACAGCGAGTTCGGCCAGGCCGACGTGGTGCTGGTGCTGGGCGCCAACGACGTGGTCAACCCCGCGGCCAAGACCGATCCCAAGTCGCCGATCGCCGGGATGCCGATCCTGGAGGCGTACAAGGCCAAGACCATCATCGTCAACAAGCGCTCGATGGCAGCCGGCTATGCCGGCCTGGACAACGAGCTGTTCTACATGGACAAGACCATGATGGTGTTCGGCGACGCCAAGAAGGTGGTCGAGGATATGCTCAAAGCAACGGACTGATCCCGACGAAGACCGGGAGGAGGTGGTGCAAGCCACTGGGCGAAGGCAGCCACGTCCGCTCTAAGACGGCCATCCCAAAATATCATACGGTCTGTGTTTGCAGGCACTCTATTTTTATGACAGATGTTATTATAAATAGACTGAAAACAGAGTTGCGTAGCGCCTGACCGCTCCTGGAACGCCTCGGCCGCAGGAAGATCGCAACGGCCTGCCAGGGAGGATGATCGACATGAGCACAGCTTTTAGCAATTCCGACATGCAGGGAAACATCCAGCGCGTGGATTTCGGGCGCGTTTCGGTCTTCTTCGGCGAGAAAAGCGGAAAGTATCCCGACGGAAATCAGGTATTGATACGAGGCTCGGAGACTCGCGCGGCGTTCGACACGCCGCTTGTCGCGAACTACATCGGCCCCGAGTTTGACGCGACCGAGCTGGTGGTGATGGGCCATGTACATGAGGACCATATGGCCGGTTTGCATCGTCTTCCGTATGCATCGGTATATGTGCACGAACTGGATTTACCAGCGGCAAGGAGCTGGGAGGGCATGATCGCCGCTTTCGGCAATGCGGAGTACGCATCGGAGACGCTGCTCAAGTTCCAGCGCGAATTCTTTTATGCGCCGCGGCCTGATGCGCAAGGCTACGTCGATGGCGCGTGCTGGGATCTGGGGCAGGCCGGCATTCGCGCTTTCCACCTTCCAGGGCACACCGCGGGCCACACCGTTCTTCTTGTTGAACCGGAGGGAGTGGCTTTCACGGGCGACATCGACCTGACTGGATTTGGGCCTTACTATGGCGACGCGGGGTCCAGCCTGGCGGACTTTCGTCGCAGCCTGGCACGGCTGCCCGAGATTCCGGCCAAGGTTTGGGTTACGTCCCATCACCGGGGCGTCTACACCGATCGCGAGCACTTCCTGCGTGATCTCGCTGCCTATGTGGCCAAGCTGGACGAGCGCGAACAGCGCCTGATGGCCATGCTGCGCGAATCGCCAAAGACACTGGCGCAGCTGGTCGACCTGCGGCTGCTGTATCCGCCGGGCTATGAAGGCTTGTGGGTGGTCAACGCCGAGACCCGTACGATTTCCCAGCATCTGGCGGAGCTGCTGGCTGACGGGCAGGTTGAGGTGAGTGAAGACGGCGTCTATCGGATGAGGTGACATACCTTGGAGGCCATTTCGGCGGTGGCGCTCGGGCCATGTCCCGATGCAGATCGCTGAAGCAGCATCGCATCGGGTTGGCATCGGCAACGGTTTGAGGATATCCGTCGCGCTCAGAAGTTGTGGCGGATACCTAGTGCGGCGCCGAACATGCTGGTCTTGCCAGCACCGGGCTGATAGCCGTTGTTGAACGCAATGGATGCGGTGTCCAGGCACAGGCCGGCATTCTTCGCATAGGCGGTGGTCAGGTACAGGTCCGTACGCTTGGAGAGGCGGTAGTCGGCGATGAACATCAGCTGCCTCGGATTGCCGGCAGGCCTCAGCGCCGGCAAGGTCGAGGGCCGGAACGTCTGGTAGTAGTAGTCCAGCGTCAGGCTCAGGGCAGGCGTCATCTCGTAGTAGACGCCAGCCCAGTACAGATTGTCGCGCGTCAGTGTCTGCCCCGGCGCAGTCGACATGCCCCAGCGGTATCCACTCATGAAGATCGCGGGCCCGACGGCGTAGCTGGCTGCTGCGGCGGCCTTCTTGAATGTGCCGGTACCGGCGAAGTTGCTATTGCCGATGATGCTCGGGTTCACCTGATCATAGGTCACGGTAGCGCTGAACGGCCCTGCCGTATAGGACGCCCGGGCACCATATCCGGTATCGCGGCGAAATTGGCCCGGAACCTCTCCCGATCCGCCAAGGCGGCCGAGGTCCACGGTGCCGCTGCTTCCGCCGGTGCCAAAGCTCCAGTGGGCCCCGACGCTGACCGGACCGAAGGTCCCGGAATACTTGACGGTGTTGTCTTCGCGGTACACCGGTCCGATCTGGGCGATGACGGGTTCATACAGGCTCGACATGGCGGCCGGCGAGAAGTTGGCCAGTGCCTCGAGCATCGAGGTGTATTGGCGCCCGAAGGTGATCTTGCCGTAGGTGGCGCTCTGCAGGCCGATGAATGCCTGCCGGCCAAACAGGCGGCCGCCTTGCTGCAGGGTGCCATCGTCGCCGCCGACGCCGCTTTCCAGCACAAAGACACCGCTCACGCCGCCGCCGAGATCCTCCACGCCGCGCAGACCCCAACGCGAACCAGACAGGCCTTCGCCGTTCAGCGCGTATCGATTGGCCGAGCCGCCGCCCGCGCTCTTGAAGTTGGTATCGATCTCAAGGTTGGTGTCCAGCGTACCGTACAACGTGATGGAGGACTGAGCATGTGCCGCGCCTGCGAAGGCACCAAGTGCTGCCAGTGCGATAACAGGCGTCGTGCCCCAGTTGCGTGCCACATTGCGCGGCACTCGGTGTTTCTCCTCACGGCGCTGTTCCATGACGACGGCATCATCCTTGCTCAACGCATTACGCCTGAATGCATCCATCAACAATCTCCATGTTTGTCAGTTGCCTGGCGGCCGCATGCAAGGACATCGGCCGCGCACTCTTTCTGAAGTCCTGCCCGGCGATTCGCGCGAATCTTGAATTAGCATAACGAGCGTGATGTTAAATAGAAAGGTCGGGTATTCCCTGCGTGGTCCCGGCAAGGAGAGGGGAACAGGCGTTGCCATTTGCTGGCGTGTGCGGACGCAGGCTGCGTGATTCGGATGGAACGGTCCGCACCTGGGAGTTGCTGGAGGCGAGAACGCTGGAGAGGCTAGAATCAGAACATAACGTCGATTCTGTAAAATCAGGCTCCTGGCGGCTAACCAGTGGGCATCCAGTTATCGAGATTTTCAAGAGACAGAACAGAACAATGGACAGCGACGACGATATCGAGCAGGTCTCAACCCGGGGTCGTCCGGTCGGCGACCGCGAAGCGAAGCGCAAGGAGCTGCTGCGCGCGGCATCAATGGTGATTGCACAGGAGGGATATGCCAACGCATCGCTGCGCAAGGTTGCCAAGCATGCGGGCTACACCACTGGCGCGGTGACGTATTACTTCGCGAACAAGGAAGAGCTGGTGGTGGCGCTGATGGAAAGCGCATTCGACCGTTTCGACGCGATGCTGGAGTCGGCCCGGGAAAGGGGTGACATCCTCGCGCCGTTCGAAAGCTGGATCAGGCTGACGGACCGCAGCACGAGGTTCTGGCCGGCGACATCGGAGTTGCTGGCGCAGGGGCGACACGAGCCAGCGTTTGCGGAAGTCATCGCCAGGCGCTACGCGCGTTATCGCCGCTTGCTCGCCGCCATTGTCAAGGACGCTCAGGAACGGGGGACGGTCCGCAACGATATTTCGGCAGACATCCTCACCGACCAGCTCGTTGCCATGGGCGACGGGTGGATGATGATGTACCCCATCGAGCCCAAGCGATTCACGCCAAAGCGAATGCGGGCGCTGATCGATGCCCTGGCGGTGCTGGTTGCGCCTGTGCCAGGCGAGCAGAAGCCTGGCGGACGGGCGGCGCGCGCGTAGCACCGGATCAGGGATGATGGGCGCCATCCAGGGCGCGAGCGACGTCAGCGGCAGCCCTGGTGCCGGTCTCGATGGCACCGTCGATGCCGCCAACCCCGATCGGCGCTATGTCCGCTCCTGCGAAATGGATGCGGCCGTGGGGCCGTCGCATCAAGGGAGCTGCCTGCGTCAGATTGCCGGGGCGGTGATGCATCCATCCGCCTTTGGAAAACGGGTCGTTCGCCCAATCCTGGCAGACGGTGTCCACCACTTCGATGTCCGGAATAAAGTCCCGCAGCGCCTGCTGTACTGCCTCGCGGTCATTGCCGTCCAGCGTTGAGGGATCGGCGCAGAAGCACACCACCAGCGTATCGCCATCGTCGCGGCGTTCGGCATGGGCGGTATTGATGGGATGCTTGCCCGCCGGCGCATAGATCACGAAGGGCTCGATCTCGCCCCTGACCCGTACCCAGATCTTGCTGGGCATGATCGGGTTCTTTTGTTCGATCATGGCGCGCACGGGTTGCGGCAGCGCAGGCGTGACGGAAAACTCGCTCAGCATGTTCAGCGGCAATGCCACCACGGCGCGCCGGGCCCGGATATGCTGTCCATCGCGGGTGGCCACAATGACCTCGTGCCCATTGTCATCGACTGCGGCCACCGGCGTCGAAAGGCGCAACTCGGCTTTCGACTCGGCGCTCATGGCGTCGATCAGGCGACCGGTGCCGCCCTCGATCGGCCAGTGCCCGGCGATTTCCTTGAACGCGCTCCAGTTGCCGAAGCAGATCGCGCACCAGAACAGCAGTTGCGCGAGCCCCTGTTCGTGTTCGGAGCAAACCAGGATGGACATCGCGTTGACCAGCAGGTCACGGTCGTGCGCGGAGAGTTCAAGCGCGTCAAGCCGGTCGCCGATGGTCTGCCTGTCGATCGCGCTGACATCGGCGGCTGCCAGGTCATCTACCTGGGGAAAGTGCATCCGGGCATCGGCAAAGAAGCGGGCGACCAGCGGCGCGGTCAGTTGGTGGAGTTGCTCCCACGTCCCGACGTGTACCACGCCGCCGGCGTACCAGTAAGCTCTGGTCACCGGCATCGGTGTCGCCAGGCCGATGCCATAGCGCTTGAGTTCGCGCCACACATGCGCCTGGGTCCAGTGCACGTAGGTGCCGCCCAGATCGAGGTGCAGGCCAAGGGCCTTTCCCCACCAGGTCCGGCCGCCAATCCGTTCACGCGCTTCGAGCAGTACCACTGAATGGCCTGCCATGCTGAGGTCCCGTGCAGCAGTAACGCCCGCAAAGCCAGCGCCAATCACGGCAACATCGTACAGATCTGTCATGAGTACATCCGTAGTGAGTTTCGGGGGATGCAGGGGTTTCGCAAGGCCCTGCTGTGATGCAATCGCGTAGCAGCCGCCGGCGCTCCTTCATGCGGCGCGTGCCTTGCGGTTCGAGCGTTCATTGAGCCTGCTTGCGACCTTCAGGGCGCCGTTGAGAGCAAACCAGCGCAGCGGCTCGGGCAGCGTCAATGGGGGGACGTGTTGCATCAGCATCGCAAGCAGCGGGTTTTCGATACCGCAGATCTTCTCGGCCAGCATGTGTCCGACCATGCCCTGTGTGCCGACGCCGTGGCCGGAACATCCCGCCGCGTAGTAGATGTTCCGATCCGCTCCGGTGGTGCCGATCACCGGCAGGCCATCGTCGGCATAGCTGATGTACCCGCTCCAGCAGCGCCGGATGGCGATCCCCTTCAGGGGTGGAAAGCGGTCGTGCAGGGCCATCCGCAGCGCTCGATACTGGCCGTGCTCTGGCACGTCCGGCGTCTGCGAGCCGAACGGGTAGCGCAGGCGCTTGGTCGTCACGACAAGCGTGTTGCGCGCCGTCAGGCGATGGCTTTCCATGACCCAGTGCATGGTCGTGATGCCTTCGCGACGATGCCACCCAAGCGCTGCCAGCTGGACGGGTGAAAGCGGTTCGGTTTCGATTGCCGAGAGCCGCAACGGCACCACCTTGTCCGCCAGCGGGCCGAGTTGGGGCGTATAGGCGTTGGTGGCCAGGATCATGACCGGCGCGCTGACGCTGCCGCGCGGCGTCCGCACCTTGACGGTCGGTCCTTCGGTGTAGGACAGCAACGGCGTGTTCTCGTGGATCGTCACGCCCGCCCGCAGGGCCGCGCGCCGCAGCCCCAGGACGTACTTGCCGGGATCGAGCGTGCCGCCGTTCGACACGTAGCTGCCGAACAGGAACGCTGGCGGGATGCCGCGTGCGCGCATCTCGGCCTGGTCCAGATACTCCGATGGGCATCCGAGTTCGGCGCTGATGCGCATATCGTCGCGCACCCTGGCTTCCTGCGAGGGGTCGATGCCGGCACGGATCAGTCCCGACTGGTTGTAGTCGCAGTCTATCCCGTGCTCGGCGAACTTGCCTTCGGCGAAGCTGACGCCGTCCTCGTAGAAGCGGACGATCTGCCTTGCCTTCTCATGGCCTGCGCGCTTGAGGAAGCGGTCGTACTTGAGTCCCTGGCCGCCGGCGAGACAGCCCGCATTGCGGCTGCTCGCTCCATAGCCGCAGAATTCGCGTTCGAGGACGACCACCTTCACGCGGTGCCGGGCAAGCTCCAGCGCCGCGCAAAGGCCGGCGAAGCCGGCGCCGATGATGACCACATCGGCGTTGGTGTGGCCCTCGAGCGGTGGCTGCAGATCGGCTGGCTTTTCTATCCAGCCGCCCAGTGTTCGGTATGTCTTGAAGTCTTCAGTCACGTTGCCGTGCTCCTTGGTCTGGAGATCCATGCTGTCGGGACACAACCACCCGGCAATTTTCGGACATGCCGTGTCAGGCGGCCATGGGCGTGTCCGTGGATTGACGCACGCCGTTTGCAGCGCCGGGCCCTTCGTCGGTAACGGCTTCCAGCGAGCGGTTGGTCGTGCGCGGGCCGAACAGGGCGACGGGGATGGAGAACACGATGTAGCAGGCTGCCGCGGCGAGCATTACGCCCGCCATGCCGTTTGCGGAGAACAGCGCGGCGCCCAGGACGCCGGCGGCCGCTCCGCCGAACCGGCCGCCAGAAATCACGATGCCGCTGCCCAGGGCGCGCAACTGCGTCGGAATCGTCTCCGGGATGTAGGTGTAGTACGCGTTGACGACGAGTCCGGTGATGATGGAGGCGAGGCCCCCCGCACCGATCACCACCCAGCTGGTGGCCGAGATGCCGAGCACGACCAACGGCAGTGCACTGAGCACGGACACGACAAGGATGGTGGACTTGCGTTCATACCGGTCGAGAAACAGCATGGCGACGAACGGCGTGATGCCATAGATCACGTTCCACAGGAACAGGATGAAATACGCATCGTCCTCGGAGTACTTGAGGCTGTACACGAGCGAGTAGACGCCCCACTGCCCGAACAGGTAGTAGCCCAGGGTGGCGCCGAAATAGCCAAGCGTGAGAATTGCTATGGTTCGAAGAACGGCCTTGTCGTTGATGAGGTCGCGCAGCGTTGGTGCTGCGGCGTTCTGTTGAGTTGCGGAAATTCCGGGTTCCTCGAGCGGACCGCGGCGCAGTGCGCGTGCTTCGAGTTCGCTGACGATGCGTTCGGCGCGGTCGGACCGCCCGCGCGACACACACCAGCGCACCGATTCGGGCAGGATGACGCGTGCCAGGGGCGCAATCAGCAAGCCGACGCTGCCAGCAAGGAACAGGTTGCGCCAGGCACCGGTACTGCTGTGCGGCAGATAGAACATTGCCAGTGCCGCAGCTCCGATGCCGGAGACCACGAACCCGATTGTCACGATGGAGACGAAACGGCCACGTGCCTTGCCGGGAAACATCTCGGCGATATAGACAAGCAGCACCGATGTGGCGGCCTGCACGCCGATACCCGTGACGACGCGGGAGGCCAGTATGGTCTCGTAGGTAGGCGCGAAGGCGGTCGCTAACGCGCCCAGCGAGTACAGGACGGTGGTCCATACCAGAACCGAGCGTCGTCCCCACCTGTCAGACAGCCTTCCTCCCGCCAGCGCGCCGATAATCATCCCGATGAAAAACGCGCTGCTGATGAGGCCGATCTGCTCCGTGCTCAGATTGGTATGGGCTTTGATCGTTGGACTGGCGTAGGCAAAGATGGCGTTGTCGTAATACTCCAGCATCAGGTTGGCCGCGAGCAGCGCGGCCCAGACGTAGTGGGAAGCCATCACCGGCAGGCGGTCAAGCCTCGCCAGGATGCTGGATGGCTTATCCGGCCTGACGACCGTATTGGGACGATTCATGTCGGTGTCTCCATCAGCTTTGTCGCTGTTCTTTTTTTCTTTTGGGATCGTGTGCCGCGACCCCGGTGTGCAAACGGGGCCGCGGCATCCGGCAGTCAGCCGGCGCCGCAGCCGGCGACCGCAATGGCGCGTATCTCGACGAGGAACTCGGGGCGGGCCAGCTGGCTTACGCCCACGCCTGTCCACGAGGGATAGCGGTCGGGTAGGTATTCATCCTTGACCTTCACAAACTCATGGATGTCGCCGCGCAAGTCGGTGTGGAAAGTCATGATCTCCACGATATCGGCCATGCTGGCTCCCGCGGCTTCGAGGACCGTCTTCAGGTTTTCAAACGCCTGTCGGGCCTGCGCTTCCATTCCCTGTCCCACCGTGGCCGTCGCCAGATCGAACCCCACCTGGCCGGACACCCAGATCATGTCGCCGACACGGGTCGCCGACGAGAAATGAAGCTGGTCGTAGTGCCTTGCCCGTGCAAGGCCGGGATTGATCATTTGTCGTTTCATGGCTGCTTCTCCGTCCAAGGCGATATCAGGCGATCTGGCGGAAGACAGGCGAGCGGAACGGCTCGCCTTCATTGAGCTTGGCCATTTCTTCGCTGAATAGGGGCCCGTTACGGGCATAGCGCGGGTTCGACAGCGGCAGGGCGCGGAACGTGGCGTCGTCACCGAAGAATCGAAGTACCAGGGTATGGCGGGTCGGACAGTCGGCGTCGACGGCGGCTCCTCCGTGCAGCGAACGCGGATGCAGGAATACGACGTCGCCGGGCGTCACGCCCCAGGAGAGCACGTCCCAGGCGTTCGGATCTTCGGCGAGTTCCTTGTCGATATGCGGAAGGCGGGGCAGAGTGCCGTCGCCGTAGAGCGGATCGGTCGGGTCATCGGCATTCGCGAAGCTGGCCCCGTCGTACTGGATGCCGAGATGCGAGCCGCGAACGATCTCCAGCGAATTCCCCTTTGGAATGGGCTGGAAGGTGATCCAGGCGTTGCCCCAGTGCTTGCCGGCCCAGGGCAGGTTGGCGGTGTCCTGATGCCACGGTCCGCGGCCGCTTTGGCCACCTTCCTTGGCGAACACCTCCTCGGCGAAATACCAGACATGCTCCGATCCCCATAACTCCTGGAATATCTTTCCGAACGGCAGCGTCGAGACCAGATCGTCAAGCTTGTCCTTGACGACCGGATTGGCGTTGTCGATATGGGTCTGCAGGCTCGTGCCGTCCAGCGAGCGGAAGTGATACGGACCCGGATTGGCGACGTTCCACTTGAACGCCTCGTAGCACTGAGCGAGCTGCGCCGGGTCAAGACAGTTTTCTACAAGTACGGCGCCGTCATTGCGAAACGCCTCTCGTTGGGATTGGGTGGTGAGCATGATCGGTCTCCTTCATTCCTCGTGATGGACGCTGGCCGGCGCGATGGACGAACAATAACTCGCAATTCGAATTAACACAACAGCTGTTGTGTTAATATGCGGGCGTTGTTCCCGAGCACGGGCAATGGCACAATGTCATCCATGTAGTCATGGGCTGGGCCGACGAACCTCAGCACACGTTCAGCATTCGTGGCAGGCGTTACGGCAAAGCTGATGAGGGCGTCTTGCGGTACTCCACCGTGAGCCGCAATACCGCAGGACGTTCGGGCGACTGTCGATCGGTCCCATCCGAAATCCCCGAGCCGGGTCCGATCCACGCGATCGGCATTGACGGCGGCGGCCTTCGACGGGGCGCCGCCAGGATGGCTGGTTTGAAGTGATCGTCGGGAAGTCCCTGCGGGATCAGGACCGCGGGCATAGTCTTGCCTACGTGCACAAGCTGGAGCGTCGACCGGCCGATCGTATGTGGAACTTCCTGCTACGAGAAGGTCCGCCACATCTTCGCTAGGCCAGTGATTTGTTTCCTCCGCCAGAGCCAGTCCCTGCCTACATCACGCGCCCGAACCACCACAACGACAGCAGCCCTGCACACGTGGCCAGCAACGCCCCCAGCGCGGCGAAGAACGCAGTAATTTCAACCTGTTCGCGCTTGCCAAACGTCAGCCGCATATTGAGCGCCCGGTACACCCTCTTCAGCTGCGCGGCATCCGCAAGCGGGAAATACTCTGCCCCTGTCGCATTGGCGACTTCCTTCAATACCTTCTCATCCAGCCTGACGCGCGCCGACCAGCCATCGACCGAGAGCACCACACCGTCGGTCGTGCCAACCCCGACGGTATAAACGCGCACGCCGTGCGCCGCGGCAAGCTGCGCCGCCTGCGTCGCGGCCGGGCCGGTGTTGCTTTCACCGTCGGAAAACAGGACGATCGCCCCGGAGGGATAAGAGCCGGGCGTCACGGCTTCGCCGCTGTGGGATGCGTCCGGCTTTTGCAGCGGCGTGGTGTCGCCGTTCATGAGGCGCTCGGCGTCACCAGCCGTCTGCGGCAGCAGCGTCGTCAGCGCGATGAGCAGGCCATTGCCCAGCGCGGTGCCGCCTTGCGGCTTGAGGCGGTCGATCGCCGTGGCCGCGGCATCCTTGCTGCGGCTGGGCGCCTGTGCCACGGCGGCGGTGCCGGCCATCGCGACTACTCCCGCGCTGACGCCCGCGGGCAGTGTGTCGAGTAGAACCTTGGCCGCTTGCTGGGCGGCGCGGATGCGGCTGGGCTGGATATCCTGCGCGCGCATGCTGCCGGACAGATCGATGACCACGACCACGGTCTCGATGTGCGAGGGCAGCATCATCACTGCCTGGGGTCGGGCGATGGCGAAGGTCAGCGCGGCCAGGGCCAGCAGGAGCAGCATGGGCGGCACGTGGCGGCGCAAGGTCGCACCGCCCCTGATGGCAACGCCGACGGATTTCAGGGTGGGATAGTGCACCGTGGCGTGGCGCCGGCGCCTGTCGAGCCATACGTAGCCAGCGGACAGCACGAGGACGAGCGTGAGCAGCCACAGCATGCCTGGCCACAGGAAGCTGAAGACGGGTAGCCGGCTTATGGCATCGGTCATGCTGCCTCCTTGGGCCCGTTCTCCTGCTTTGCTGTTGCGGCGGCACCTTGACGGTGGCGGCGCCGGCGGGTGAAGTGCAGCAGGGCCAGGTCCAGGCGGGCGTAGGTCGACAGCGTCAGGCACGCCACGCCGGCCTGGGTGAAGGCCAGGCGCAATTCGTCCTCGCGCGCCTGGGCGGCGGCGGCGAAGCGTTTGCGGAAGGCCGGGTCGTGCGTGTCGACGAACATCTGCTCGGCGGTTTCGGCATCCTGCAGCACGACCAGGCCCAGGTCGGGCAAGGCCATCTCCAGCGGGTCGACCAGCCGCACGGCGACGACCTCATGGCGCCGGGCCAGCATTTGGAGCGATGCCTGCCAGCCCGGGGCGCTGATGAAGTCGGAGACCACGAACAGCACCGATCGATGTTTCGCGACTGCCCGTGCGCGCTCCAGCAGGTCGCGCAAGCGGGTGTCGCCCGGCGACGCGGCCGGTGTGCCATGCATGCGGTCGAGCAGGTGCAGCAGGTGCCGGCGCCCCGAGCGCGCCGGCACCACCGACGCGCCCGCGTCTGTGGCCCCGCCGTAGAGCAGGGCGCCGACCCGGTTGCCATAGCGCGTCAGCAGCAGCGCCATGACGGTGGTGAAGTCGCTCAGCAGGTCACGCTTGCTCACGCTGCCGGAACCGAAACCGACCGATCCGCTCAGGTCCAGCAGGAACCAGACGGAGACCTCCCGGTCTTCCTGGTACTCACGCACGTGCGGTGTTTGCAGCCGTGCTGTCACGTTCCAGTCGATGTGCCGCACGTCGTCGCCGGGGCGGTATTCGCGCAGGTCGGCAAGATCCAGCCCAAAGCCGCGGAACAGCGTGCGGTAGTCGCCCTGCAGCAGGCCATCGAGGCGGCGCACCACGGTCCATTCCAGGCGGCGCAGCAAGGCCTCGGTCTGCCTTGCGTCGACGCTGGCCAGCGCCGTGCCAGCGGGCATGCTGCCGGGTGCGGCCTCCGGGCCGCTCCGGCGCCGCCTATTGCGCAGGCGCCCGAACATGGGATTCCAATGGGCGCTCCGGGACCGGCAGCGCCTGCAGGATGCGGGTGACGAGCTGGTCGGCAGTCACGCCGTCGGACATGGCCTCGTACGAGAGCACCAGGCGGTGGCGCAAGACATCCGGCACGAGATCGACCACGTCTTCGGGCAGCGCATAGTGCCGGCGGCGCAGGAACGCCAGGGCGCGCGCGCCTTCGATCAGGCCGATGGTGGCGCGGGGGCTGGCACCGAACGCTATGTATCGATCCAGGTCCTCCAGCCCGTAGCCTCCCGGCTTGCGGGTGGCCGCCACCACGCGCACTGCATACTGGAGCAGGCTCGGATCCACATAGATCCTGCCGCATTCGTCCTGCAGGCTTGTCAGGCGCTCCGGCGTCGCGATGGGGCTCACGCTGATGCTGGGGCCGGTGACACGGTTGACGATCACGGCCTCCTCCTCCTCGCTGGGATAGCCCACCAGGACCTTCATCAGGAAACGGTCGACCTGCGCCTCAGGCAAGGGGTAGGTGCCTTCCGTTTCTATCGGGTTCTGCGTGGCCATGACGAGGAAGGGCGTGGGCACCAGATGGGACTCGCCGGCGATGGTGACCTGCTTCTCCTCCATCACTTCCAGCAAGGCGCTCTGCACCTTGGCCGGCGCGCGGTTGATCTCGTCGGCCAGCAGCAGGTTGGCGAAGACCGGGCCCCGCACGGTGGAGAACTCGCCCGTGCCCTGGTTATACATGCGCGTGCCAATCAGGTCGGCCGGCAGCAGGTCAGGCGTGAACTGGATGCGCTTGAAGGAGCCGCTCATGGTCCTGGCCAGCGTCTTGACGGTCAGCGTCTTGGCCAGGCCCGGCACGCCTTCCACCAGCAGGTGGCCACCCGCAAGGATCGCCACCAGCACCCGTTCGAGGAAGTGGTCCTGCCCCACCACCACGCGCTTCACCTCATACAGCAGGCGTTCCATCAATTCGGCGCTGTCCACTGCGCCCCGGGTTTGGTCGTTCATAGGCCCCCGCGATTAGAAAGGAGAGGATCCGATGGAAGCGCCGGCGCTTTCGATCGTGACAGCAAAGCCGATGCCGAGGAAAGTGCCGCTCTGGTTGGGGTTGAGGATGGCGGTGACGATCCCTACCACCTCGCCATCCAGATTCACCAGCGGTCCGCCGGAGTTGCCCGGATTGGCGGCGGCGTCGAACTGGATGAGCTTGTCCAGGTCCCGCTTGCCGTCCGGCAAGACGAACCTGCGGTCGAGCCCCGACACCACGCCGGCAGACACCGACGGGCCGATGCCGAACGGAAAGCCGACCGCGACGACTTCAGTGCCGGGCGCGAGGTTCCGGCTGGAACCGAGCGTCGCCGGCGGCAGGTCGTCGGGGATGGAACTGGGCCGGATCACGGCTAGGTCTTTCTCCGGGAACGCCTGCACAACCGAGGCCTCGGCCGTGTGGCCGTCGTGGAACCTGACCTCCAGGCGCAGGGCGTCGGCGACGACGTGGTAGCTGGTGAGAATGGTGCCGCTTTCGGTCACGACCACCCCCGAACCGATGTGGCGGGCTGTGCGCTTGCCGCCGGACTCGCCCTTGCTGCCCGGTGGGTCGCCTTTTGCGAGTTCATCGCCCGAAGGCGGCGGGGATAGCGGAGCCGATTCGGGAGGTGCCTTGCGGCGTGTGGCAGGGGGATCACGCTTGGCGTGTGGGGCGGATGCCGCTTTCTTCGGCTTGTCCGCAGCCTTTTCGGCTGGCGCATAGCTGCGAACTTCCACCACCGACTCGCGAACCGCCTCTGCCGCCCTGGCTGTGCGCGAAGGCAGGCGCTTGGTTTCCAGCGTGTGCAGCACGGCGGAGTCGATGTCGGCTTGCTTGAGGACGCGCGGCGTCGGCTGCAACAGCCAGGCAGAGCCAACGACCGCCGCGAGCACCAGCGCCACCGCTGCCGAGACCCATCCGTAGATCGTTACCCGTCTCATTGCCGCTCCCGAGGTCCCGTCCCGCCGTGAAAAATACAGTACCATCGTCTTACCCACGCGCCAAGGAGCAGGTGCATGCAGTTTCTCTGGCCGCAAATGCTCTGGCTGTTGCTTGCGCTGCCCTTGCTGGCAGCCGCTTACCTGTACCTGATTGCGCGGCGCAAGAAAATCGCGCTGTTGTATGCCAGCCTTGCGCTGCCGCGCGCCGCCCTGGGTCCCGGCCAGCGGCTGCGGCGTCACATTCCGCCACTGCTCTTCCTGCTCGCGCTGGGCGTGGCCCTGCTGGCTTGCGCCCGTCCTACGGCGACGATCACGCTGCCGTCCGACACCATCACCCTGGTGCTGGCCATGGACACCTCCCGCAGCATGGCGGCGACCGACGTTGCACCAACCCGGATCGGCGCATCCAAGCAGGCTGCCCGGGATCTCATCGTCGGGCTGCCGGCCAGCGTGCGCCTGGGCATGGTCTCTTTTGCCGCCACCGCGACCGTGGTGCTGCCCCCCACCGACAACCGGCAGGACATGCTCGACGCAATCGATCGCTTCCAGCTCCAGCTCGGCACGGCGACCGGCAGCGGGCTGATCCAGGCGCTGGCAGTGTTGTTCCCCGACGATGGCATCGACCTGGAAGCCATCCTTTTCAGCGGCGAGTCGCTCGCACCCGGTCCCGGCGGCAGATCGCTGACAGAGGCCGCGGCGGCGGACGCCGTCCGCAAGCGCGAACAGGAACGGCCGGCGGCGCAGCCCGGCTCGTATCGGCACGGTGCGGTAATCCTGCTCAGCGATGGCCGCCGCACCACCGGCCCGGACCCGCTGGACGCTGCGCGCATGGCCGCCCAGCGCGGCGTGCGCGTCTATACGGTGGGCTTCGGTACGCCGCAGGGCGGAGCCGCGGCAGAGTCGGGCCTGTCTTACTACATGCAGCTCGATGAACCCGCCTTGCGGGCGGTAGCGGCGATAACGAACGGCGAGTACTTTCAGGCTGGCTCGGCTGCGGACCTGAGCCAGGTGTATCGCCAGCTCAGCGCGCGCTTCGCGCTCGAGCGCAAGGAAACCGAGATCAGTGCATTGTTCTCGGCAGCAGCGGTCCTGCTGCTGGGGGTGGCGTGCGGGCTCTCGATGCTGTGGTTCCGGCGGTGACCTGAAGCACGGTTGATGAAGCTGCCGGGTTCATTCCCTGAGCCATCCATGGGCGCAGCGGGTGTATTTCCGGCCTGGATCTCACCCGGGAACCGAGACGCCACACGCTAATGGCCGCATGATCCATGCCGTCTTGCGCATGGACTGCGCCAGCTTTCCGCCCCCGGCGGCGCCACAAGGAGCTGGATGGGCGCCCAGACAGTGACGGAAACAAATGTGCCGCATCTACACGAGCCGCACAAGCAGAAGGATAGCCAGTGAACGGATCAATGGAACGGGCCTGCCACTGCGTCAGTCGAAATCCCCCCGATCGGCTGCGAAGCGAACCAGCGTCAGGAAATGGCAAAGTGGCTGCACCGTTCCCAGTGGGAATCGTCCGACTTCTAGCGGCCTTCTTCGACAAGTCCATGCACTTCAACGGTGGCAGAATGGCTTGTGCCCGCTCTCCCGTCACAGCCTTGACGGAGAGGCACGCCACGCGAGGTTGACGACATTGTGCTGACCCTTACAGATGTCTCCAAGACATACAACGGCGCCCGACCGCGCACGGTTCTCCGCGGAGTCAGTCTTGCGCTGGACGCCGGCGAATTTGTCGCCGTCATGGGCGAATCGGGCGTGGGCAAGTCAACGCTGCTCCACCTGATCGCCGGTCTGGATCGGCCCGACAGTGGCCGCATCCAGTTCGACGGACAGGATCTGGGCAAGCTGGACGACGATGCCGCAACCTTGCTCAGGCGTCGCAAGCTGGGGTTCGTGTTCCAGGCCTTCCACGTGCTGCCGAATTTGAGCGCGGCGCAGAACGTGGCGCTGCCGCTGCTGTTGAACGGCCTCGAGCAAAAAGGGGCGTCGGCGCGCGTTGCCGAGATGCTCGCCGCGGTTGGGCTTGAGGGGCGCGAGGACAGTCTGCCGCGCGAGCTTTCCGGCGGGGAGTTGCAGCGGGTGGCGATTGCGCGTGCCCTGGTACACCGTCCAATGCTGCTGCTGGCGGATGAGCCGACTGGCAACCTTGATCACGAGACGGCCGCGCGGGTGCTGAGCCTGCTGCGCAAACTGGTCAACGCAAACGGCACGGCCGCGATTATCGTCACGCATTCGGCAGTGGCTGCGGCGACGGCGGATCGCGTCTTGCAATTGACGCCCGGCGGATTGACGCCGCTGGGGCCACAGCCGCCGATGAGCGCGGCCGCCTAAGCCATGCGAACGCCGCGCTCACTCGGCCTTGCACTACTCCTGGGCGAATTGCGCGCCCATCCCGGACGCGCCATCATCGGCATCCTTGCCGTGGCCATCGGTGTGGCAATGGGCTATGGCGTGCATCTGGTCAACCACGCTGCGTTGGCAGAGTTTTCCCAGGCGGTGCGCTCCTTGATGGGGAATGCCGATCTGGAGATCCGCGGGCCGCGCATGGGCTTCGACGAATCGCTCTATCCGCGCATCGCGGGCCTGCCGGAGGTGGCGTCGGCCAGCCCCGTGGTGGAAGTCAATGCGCTGGTGCCGGGGCGCACCGGTGCGCTGACGCTGTTTGGCATCGATGTGTTCCGGGCGGCGCCTGTAACACCCAATCTGATCGGGCGGCCCGCCGAGGAGCGCGCGGGCAAGCTCGACGTTCTCGATCCCGACGCCGTGTTCCTGTCGCCGGCGGCGCTGAGCTGGCTCGATCTCAAGCCCGGGGACCCGCTCACCGTACAAGTCGGGCTGACCGCGCTTACGCTGCGTATTGCCGGCACGCTGCCGGCGGCGGGCGAGGGCATGCGCCTGGGCGTGATGGATATCGGTGCCGCGCAGTGGCGCCTCGACCGGCTTGGCCTGCTGCAGCGGATCGACGTCAAGCTCAGGCCGGGAGTGGACACCGACAACTTTGCGCAAGCGCTGGCCGCGCTGCTGCCGCCAGGGGTGGTGGCGGGTTCGCCGCAGGACAACGCGCGCCGGACTTCCAACCTGTCGCGCGCCTATCGGGTGAACCTGAACGTGCTTGCCCTGGTGGCGCTGTTCACTGGCGCCTTCCTGGTGTTCACGATGCAGGCAGTCTCGGTGCTGCGGCGGCGCTCGCAGCTTGCACTGTTGCGCGCCCTTGGGGTGACGCGCGCTGGTCTGCTGCGGCTGCTGCTGGCGGAAGGCGCGGTGCAAGGCGCGCTCGGTGCGATGCTCGGCCTGGCGCTTGGCTTCGTCCTCGCCGCCACGGTGCTCGGGTACGCGGGCGGAGATTTGGGCGGCGGCTACTTTGCAGGTGTAAAGCCCAAGGTCCGCTTCGACGCGCTGGCAGCGCTGATCTTCTTCACACTCGGCCTGTCGGCGGCGGTGCTCGGCAGTCTCGCACCGGCATGGGAGGCCGCACGCGCGCGGCCGGCGCAGGCGCTCAAGGCGGGCGATGAGGAGACACCGCTCAAGCGGCTACGCTCGCCGTGGACCGGGCTTGCTGCGATGGCAGCCGGGCTTGTGCTGACGCCACTGCGGCCGGTGGCGGATCTGCCGGTCTTCGGTTATGCGGCGATCGCCCTGTTGTTGGTGGGCGCCATCCTGCTGATGCCACGGCTGGCGCATCTCGTGTTCGGCTTGCTGCCCTCTTGGCGACGGGCTGTGCCGCAGCTTGCCCTGACCCAGCTCGCCGGCGCACCGGGCCGCGCGGCCATCGCGCTGGCCGGCATAGTCGCCAGCTTTAGCCTGATGGCGGCGATGGCGATCATGGTGTCAAGCTTTCGCATCTCGGTGGACGATTGGTTGCACAATGTCCTGCCGGCCGACCTTTATCTGCGTGCTTCGTCAAGCGGCGACAGCGCGTATTTCTCGCTTGACGACCAGGCGGCCATCGCCAGCGTCCGTGGCGTTGCGCGTGCCGAGTTTCTACGTTCGAGCCAGATCCTGCTTGATCCCGAGCGCCCCCCCGTCACGGTCATTGCCCGGCCGATCGATCCGCACAATCCGGGCGCACGGTTGCCGCTGACGGCAGCGCCCGTCGCGGCGCAGCCGGGGGATCCGCCGGCGGTATGGGTCAGCGAGGCGATGGTCGACCTCTATGGCTTCCGCCCGGGGCAACGTATCACGCTGCCGCTGCAGGGCCGGCCCGTCGCCTTCCTGGTGGGCGGCGTGTGGCGCGATTACGCACGCCAGCATGGTACGGTCGTGATCAGCCAGGACGATTATCGACGGCTCACGGACGAGCGGCGTGTCACTGACGTTGCCCTGTGGCTGGAGCAGGGCACCGGCCCGGCGCAGGTCAAGGAGAGGCTGCGCCAGCGCGTCGCCGGCGGTGAACACATTACCTTCGCCGAGCCTGGCGAGATTCGCACCGTCACCTTGAGAATCTTCGACCGGAGCTTCGCCGTGACCTACCTGCTGGAGGGCATAGCGGTCGTGATCGGCCTGTTCGGCATCGGCGCCAGCTTCAGCGCGCAGGCCCTGGCGCGTGCGCGCGAATTCGGCATGCTGCGGCATCTCGGCTTCATGCGTTGGCAGATCGGCGCGATGCTGGCACTGGAGGGCGCGTTACTCGCTCTGCTTGGCGTGGTAGCCGGTCTTGCGCTGGGATGGATCATCGCCTTGATCCTGGTTCACGTTGTCAACCCGCAGTCGTTCCACTGGACCATGAGTTTGCATTTGCCCTGGGCATTCCTCGCCCAGTTGGCGAGCGCGGTGGTGGCGGCGGCCTCGCTGGCTGCGCTGGCGAGCGGGCGGCAGGCGATGTCGCGTAGCGCAGTGCGCGCGGTTCAGGAGGATTGGTGAAGAGGCGCTCATTCCTGCTGTTGTTGCCGGGTTCCGGCGTGGCGGCCGCGGCGCTGGGCGCAGCGCCCGCTTATCCGCCGGTCGCCGCGGGACGAACCCTGGCCTTCCCGCGCGACCACGGCGCGCACCCCGACTATCGCACCGAATGGTGGTATGCCACCGGCTGGCTGCAGACGCCGGCAGGAGCGCCGCTCGGCTTCCAGGTTACGTTCTTCCGCTCGCGCCCGCCGTTCGACCAGGCCAACCCAAGCCGCTTCGCGCCGCAGCAACTGCTGTTCGCCAATGTCGCACTGAGCGATCCCGTGGCCGGCAAGCTCCAGCACGACCAACGCGCGGCGCGCAGCGGCTTCGGCCTTGCGCTTGCCGATACTGCCGATACCGATGTGTACATCGACAACTGGTCGCTGCGCCGAGAGGCGACGGGGCACTACCGAGCCAGATTTCCCGCGCGGGATTTCACGCTCGATCTGACAATGGAGCCAACCCAACGGTTGCTGCTACAGGGCGAACGGGGATACAGCCGCAAGGGACCGCTGGCGGCCCAGGCGAGCTATTACTACAGCCAGCCGGGGCTCAAGGTGAGCGGCACCCTGGAGCGGCGCAGCCTGCAGGAAACCGTGCACGGCACCGCCTGGCTGGATCACGAATGGTCGTCGACCTTGCTGGCCGACGAGGCCGTCGGCTGGGACTGGCTCGGCCTCAACCTGGATGACGGCAGCGCGTTGATGGCCTTCCAGATCCGGGACAAGCCGGGGCGCAAGTTCTGGGGAGGCGGCACGCTGCGCGGCAGCGACGGTCGCGTCCAGGTACTGGCTCCCGACGAGGTCAACTTCATGCCGGCACGCCGTTGGCGCTCGCCTCGTACCGGCACGAGCTATCCGGTTGCCATGCGGTTGAACGCAGGCGGTCTCACGCTCGAACTGCTACCGCTGATGGATGATCAGGAACTCGATAGCCGCGCGAGTACCGGCGCGGTCTATTGGGAGGGCGCGGTGACGGCGTTGCGGGGAGGCAAGGTGGTCGGACGGGGCTACCTCGAACTGACCGGGTATTTCCAGCGCCTCAATCTTTGACTTGAGGCCCGGCCCGGGCAATTGGGAGCGGCCGGTCGGAGTGCCCGCCCGCCGCTTCGCTCGGCGATCCACACGATTTCCCTCAATCGCAAGATTCTCGCCATACCCCCTCTTTGGTGGGACCTTCTCCAGAGGAAAGCCGATTGCCCTGCTATTTCCGTCACGCTATGATGATTTTCAAACAGCGCGCCGCGTGCTCCCTACTCGTTGGTGATTGCGGGCAGCGTAAAGAAAGGTGCCGCCGGGCAATGGAGGGGTCAATTGGTGAAGGACGACTACAAGCACTGGAGACGCCGGTGGCTGCGGTGGCACTCGCGGTCTCTGCTGGCAAGCGCACTAGTATTGCAGCGAAGTGAGTGTGATGCCTACCTTAACCAGATGCTGAGGGCATACCTTGCCTACGGCGACTTCACCGAAAACGAAGTTGAATTCATTTTTCGGCGAGTCTCCCACGGCGTACGGAAGCTCGGGTCAAACCTGGATGCATCAGTCTTTGCCCGGCGTGCCCAGGAGCGAATCCGAGCCCATGGGCTTAGACTGATGACGGACGCATCCGAGGTCTTCGGCTAGGACCTGGCGGGAAAGGGAGTGACTGCTCGTCGACGTTGGCCGGATGGGACGAGCCAACGCGAGTATAGTCACGGAAGGCGCTCGCGCGGGCTTGGGTGTTGGAGAGTTCCCGCACGAGCGCTAGCGCAGCGCGCACCGCACGCTGCCTACAGGAGCTCCCCATCGCTTTGTGCCGCATTGCGCTCCAGCATGACTTCGCAGGCCCGCTCCTCCGTCCGTTTGTTTGGCGAGTTCCAGCTCGACGGCGCTGGCGCGCCCCTGTTTAACGCAAACTCCCCCCGCTTGCAGGCGCTGCTCGCCTGCCTTGTCCTGCATCGCGACGCACCGCAGACGCGGCAGCAGCTCGCCGTACTGTTCTGGCCTGATTCCTCGCAGGCGCAGGCGCGCAATGCCCTGCGTCAACTGCTGTTTCAGCTGCGCAAGACCTGGCCGGAGGCAGATCAGTTTGTCCATGCCGATGCGCAAACGGTGCGATGGCTGCCCGATTCGCCGCTTGACCTCGATGTAGCGCAGTTCCAGTCCGCGCTTGCGGCTGCGGCCAGGGCCTCGAGGCACGGCGACGCAGGCGCTGAAGAAGAACTGCTGACGCATGCCGCGGATCTCTATCGCGGTGACCTGCTGGCCAACTGCTATGACGAGTGGATCCACCCCGAGCGCGAAAAGTTGCGCGAACAGTGCATCGCGGCGCTCGCGCGCCTCGGTCAACTGAGTGAGGACCGGCGCGACTATGCAAAGGCGTTGAAGTACACACAGCAGTTGCAGCGGCTCGACCCGTGCCGCGAACCCACCTGCCTGGCGCTGATGCGCCTGCACGCGCTGAACCACGATCACGCATCGGCCATGCGCGCCTATCGTAGCTGTGTGGAAACGCTCGCTCGCGAATTGGGCGTCCTGCCCGGCGACCCCATGCGCGAGGCCTATGCGCGGTTGGCTGCGCAGGCTGCGTCAATGCAGCGCCAACGCCCGCGGCGGGATGCGATGCTGCCAATGATTGGCCGGCATGGCGAATGGCGCCGGCTGCTTGAAGTCTGGCAGCGTACCCAGCTGGGCGACAAGCAGTTTGTCCTGATCCTGGGCGAAGCCGGCATCGGCAAATCGCGCCTGGCGGAGGAACTGCTGGTCCATCTGGCCGAGCAAGGCATCACCGTGGCGCATTCGCGCGCCTATGCGGCCGAGGGACAGCTTGCGTTTGCGCCGGTGACCGGCTGGCTGCGCAGCCCTGGCCTGAGTGGTGCGATCGGCAAGCTCGACAGACTGTGGCTGACCGAGGTCACGCGCCTGTTGCCCGAACTCCTCACGCAGCAATCCGGACTGTCGCCGCCGTCGCCTCTTACCGAATACTGGCAACGCCAACGGTTCTTCGAGGCGCTTGCGCGAGCGGTGCTTGCACAAGGCGGGCCGCTTCTGTTGCTGCTCGACGACCTGCAATGGTGCGACGGCGAGACGCTCGAATGGCTGCGCTTCCTGATGCGTTTCGACGTGGCGGCAAGGCTGATGGTGGTCGCAACGGCGCGCCCCGAGGAAATCATGCCGCTGCACGCGGCGAACCGGCTGCTGGACGCACTACGCCGCGACGACCAGTTCATCGAGATCTCATTGGGGACACTCGACGCCGCGGAAACGGCAAAGATAGCGGCCCAGATCCTGGACCGGCCGCTGGCCGACACGGAGGCAACCCGGCTGTTCGAAGAGAGCGAGGGTAACCCGCTGTTCGCCGTCGAAATGATGCGGGCCCGCTCCGACACCATGCCGGTCGGGGACGCACAGGGCGGCATGGCGTCGAAGTTGCCGCCCAAGGTTTACTCCATCATCTCGAACCGGCTGGCACAGCTTCCTCCGGGCGCCCGCGAAATCGTCGGGGTTGCTGCAATCATTGGACGGGCGTTCACGACCGACATCCTCGCCCAGGCAAGCGACCTCGGCGAGGATGCCCTGGCAGGCGCACTGGACGAGCTGTGGCAGCGGCGCATCGTGCGCCAGACCGACGCTGGCGGCCTGGCCTTTGACTTCAGCCATGACAAGATCCGCGACGTGGCATACGCCGACGTGAGTCCGCTACAGCGCCGCCGCCTGCATTTGCGCGTGGCGCGAGCGCTCGAGCAGGCGTCAGGCGATGCGCCCGACGCGGCAAGCGCGCAGATCGCCTCGCACTATGAGCGGGCGGGCCTGCCAGCCCAGGCGGCGGCGTTCTATCGGCGCGCGGCCGTTGTCGCGCAGAGTGTGTATGCCTATGACGATGCCATTGCATTGCTGACGCGCGGGCTGGTGCAAGCGGACCGGATTGCCGATCCGCAGGAGCGCGCCAGTCAATCGCTGGCCCTGCAACTCGACCTTGCGCCACCGATTCGCATCGCCCGAGGCTGGGCGGCACCCGAACTGGAGGCGCCGCTGCGACGCGCGGTGGAACTGAGCCGGCTGGCGGGTGACGCCAGTCAGCAAGCACGCGCCCAGGTCAGCCTTTCATTTTTCCTGGTAGTGAGGGCGGAACTTGCACAGGCACGTAGCCTGAGCGAGGAACTGATTGCGGGATTGGGGCCGCTGGGCTCCGGTACTTACTCGGTGATGGCATGGACCAGCGTCATGGGTAGCCTGGTCCAGCAAGGCGACTGGATGGCTGCCGAGCCCGCGTATCAACGCGCGCACCGCGCTTATGACGAGGCCCAGCACGCCGAGCATGCGTCCCTGATGGGCGGTAACTTCGGCGTGCTGGCCGCCGCGTGGTCGGCGCACGCATTGTGGTTCAGGGGGCTTGCCGATCAGGCCCTTCAGCGTGGACGCGAAGCGCTGGAGGTGGCAAACCGGGTAGCACACCCGTTCTCCCAGGCGCTCGCGCTGTCATATCTCGCGACGCAGCATGCGCTGCGACATGAGCACGGTCTCACGCTGCACTATGCCCGCCTGGCACACGAGATCGCCGAACAGTACCACGTAGGCTACTACCTTGCCTGGGCAGGCATACTGCTCGCCTGGGCGAACGCGAAACAGGCGCCCGGCGCCGACGCCGTGGTGGCGATGCAGGCGGCGATCGAGGGCTTTCACGTAACGGGCGCACGCCTGCGTCTGCCGCTGTATCTGGCCATGCTGGCTGAATGCCTGGGCGACGTAGGAGAGACCGAGGCTGCGTTGGCGGCTTTGGACCAGGCGCTCGAATGCGCCGGGCGCACTGGCGAGCACTGGGTGGACGCCGAGCTGTACCGTCTGCGCGGTGAATTGCTGCTATGCAGCAGCGCCAGCCTCGCCGAAGCCGAGTCATCGCTGATCAAGGCGATCGAGATCGCCACAGCCCAGCACGCGCTACCGCTTGAACTACGTGCCACCCTGTCATTGACAACGCTGCGAACCTCGCAGGGGCGCGTCAATGCGCATGAGGTGGTCGAGGCGCCGCTTGCGCGATTCACCGAGGGCTTCGATCAGCCCGACATCGTCAAGGCGCGGGCGTTACTCGCGCGTTAGCTTCGGCTCGACCACCGCGCCCCGGTCGGGAGGCAGAATCCCCTTGTAACGGTTCACCTAACGCTTTCAAAACGCCGAGGTTGCTAAAACTCCTGCATACCAACCGGACAGGAGGCAACCATGGAAGCTTCATTGAGCGAACCCGTCGCAACCGCACTCAAGGCGCATTTTCGGGGACAACTGATTCAGCCGGGCGACGCGGCTTACGACCAGGCGCGTGCCGTCTACAACGGAATGATCGACAAGCGACCTGCGATCATCGCGCGCTGCGTCGATGTTGCGGACGTCATCGCGGCGGTGAACGCCGCGCGCGACGGCGGGATGCTGCTGGCCGTGCGTGGCGGCGCGCACAATGGCGCCGGGCTCGGCACATGCGATGGTGGACTGGTGATCGACCTGTCGCCCATGAAGGGCGTGTTTGTCAATGCCGGAAGCAAGACACTGCGGGTTGGCGGTGGCTGCACCTGGGGCGATGTGGATCACGCCGCCAGTGCCTACGGGCTGGCGACGCCGAGTGGCTTCATCTCGACCACCGGCGTGGGCGGACTGACGCTCGGCGGCGGCATCGGCTACCTCAGCCGCGCCTACGGCCTGACGATCGACAATCTGCTCAGCGCCGAGGTCGTTCTGGCCGACGGGCGCATCGTCACAGCAAGCGAGGACGAAAACGCGGACCTGTTCTGGGCGTTGCGCGGCGGCGGTGGCAACTTCGGCGTGGTGACGTCGTTCGAGTTCAAGGCTCATCCCGTAGCCACGGTCTATGGCGGCCCGATGCTGTGGCCGATGGAGCAGGCCCGCGAGCTGATGAAATGGTGGCGCGACTTCATCCTGAGCGCGCCGCAGCACATCAATGGCTGGTTCGGTTTCGTCACGGTGCCTCCCGCAGCGCCCTTCCCGGAGGAAGTTCACCTGCAGAAGATGTGCGCAGTGGTGTGGTGCTACACCGGCCCGATCGATCAGGCCGAAACGCACTTCCGTCCGATTCGCGAGGCCATGCCGCCAGCGGTGGACTTTGCCGGACCAGTCCCCTGGCCTGTCCTGCAGAGCCTGTTCGACGGACTGTATCCGGCGGGCTTGCAGTGGTACTGGAAAGCGGACTTCGTCAGCGACCTGAGCGACAAGGCCATCGATCTGCACATCAAGTACGGGCAGCAGTTGCCGTCGATGCACTCGACCATGCACCTGTATCCGATCAATGGTGCAGCGCATCGCGCCGGCTGCGACGACACGGCCTTCAGCTACCGCGATGCCAACTTTGCCAGCGTGATTGTCGGCGTGGATCCCGACCCGGCCAACAACGATCGCATCGTGCAGTGGGCGAAGGACTACTGGCTGGCCCTGCATCCGCACTCTGCTGGCGGCGGCTACATCAACATGATGATGGACGAGGGCAATGACAACGTGAAGGCGTCCTATCGCGACAACTATGCGCGGCTGGCGGAGATCAAGCGCAAATACGACCCGGCCAACCTGTTCCGCGTGAATCAGAACATCAGGCCCGCCTGACGCACCACGCTTTCGACATGGGGCGCAGGTACCCCTTATCCAGAAGCCCGGCGCGACACCGCTGCCACGGATGGCAGCCGGTACACGCCAGGCAACGGCTTGCACGGCAGAGGCGATCCCGTGTGGCCTGTACCGTTCCGTAGCTGGTCGCCTGCACGAGGAGTGCCGTCGCGGCAACGCCGCCGACACCCCTGTTGGAGATAGCAATGCATAAGACTCTTGCCAAGACCCTGCTTGCCGCTGCCGCACTTGCCGCCGGGCTCAGCCAGACCGCCCACGCCGGTGCCTATGCCGATGGGCTGATCGTCGCCGCGCCGGGACACAGCGACCAGCGCGACGCCTTTACCGATGGCGCGCACAGTCCGCCCACCGAGGCCGCCATGCTGCCCGTGGTCGCGTATCAGGGCAGGTCCGTGTGCGCGGTCCGTGGCTTTGATCCGTACCTGGACGGCATGCGCAAGCCTGACCCTTACACCGATGGCGCCCGCATCAGCTCGCGCGATGGCTTCACCGACGGCGCGCGCAGCGATGCGCGCGACAGCGGGGAATGCTTGTCCTGAGCAGGGCAGGGCAACGGGGCGGTTGGTCTGGGCCTGCTCCGTTGTCCAGGCGCGGGAATATGCGCCATGACTTGGGCATGCCCCGATATGACGCAACCCTGCGGTCAGGCAACCGAGTCCCGATCGACAGGGGTGTAGTCAAATCGCATTGCAATCGCAATGGCCTGTGACAGAACCCGCGTCGATTCGATCGTGGCGATCATGCGTCGTTGATTCTCCGTTTGGCAATAGCGGATCTGCAAAGCAGCAAACCACCTCGGTGAGGAGTCTCCGCGGTGGAATCATCGCGGATGACCCCACCTGCAAGCTGGGACATGACGCAAGCGGTTGCGAGGCATGGCTTCGCCATTCGTACTCTTGCAAGGCCATCACCTGGCGCTTACGAACAACTTGCCAGAGCGTCACCGCTAGTCGATCAGCTTGCCCTGCGCGTCAAAGAACGGATGCGCTGCCCCATAGTCCCCGATCGCTGCCGCATGCGTCACGAGTCCGTGTGCCGGATGCCACCAGTGCAGCAGGTAGCCGGGCGGCTCCATGCGAAAGCACGAGGGCGCCTGCGGGTCCAGGTCCAGCGCCACCTGGTGCGCCGGCCCGGGCGCGGTGATCGCGACCGTGCCACCGAAGCGGCGCGTGATGTGCCGATGCAGATGGCCGCACAGCACGCGTTCCACTTGCGGGTGGCGGCGCACGATGGCTTCGAGCGCGTCGGCGTTGGCCAGGCCCTGCTCGTCCATGTGGCCGATGCCGGTAAAGAACGGCGGATGGTGCAGCAACAGCAGGGTGGGGCGGGCCGGGTCGGCAGACAGTGCGGCTTCCAGCCATGGCAGCGCGCCGGGATCGACGCGCCCGCCGGGCTGGCCCGGCACGGTGCAGTCGAAGGCCACCAGCCGCAGCGGTCCCGAGTCGATGCTGTAGTGCACCGGGTCTTCGCCGCTGCCGGTGGCGAACAGGTAGTCGTGATCGGCAAAGACGCGGCGTAGCGCGCCGCGGCTGTCGTGATTCCCCGGCAGCAACCGCACGGGCATGGATAGCCGCTGCAGGATCTGGCGCAGGAACTGGTATTCGCTTTCGGCGCCGAAGTCGACCAGGTCGCCGGTGACAATCACTGCGTCGGGCTGTTGCGGGGCTGCCAGCAGGGTGTCGATGCAGCGGTGCAGTGCACCGGCGGTGTCAACCAGCCGGTACGACAGCTTGCCGCCGGCCTTGATGTGGAGGTCGGTGATGTGGGCGACCAGGTAGGGGGCGGTGTTCATGCTGCCAGGGCTTCGGGAAGTGTGATGAGGTGGCCGGTGTCGATGCGCAGGCCGACGCGGTCTCCGGCGTGCCAGTTGTCGCGGCGCGTGGTGTCGACGATGAGCGGCGCGGCGGCGCCGACTTCCACCAGCAGGCGGGTGCAGTTGCCCAGGAACAGGGCCGTGACCACGCTACCGTGCAGATGGGCGTCGTCCGTGTGCACCAGCGCCACGTCTTCGGGGCGGAACATCAGGTCGGCGCGCTGCGCCGGCGCGGATTCGTGCGTCCGGGGCACGACGCCGCCAGGCACGCGCCAGGCGCCGTTCTCGGCAGCGGCGGACAGGCGGTTCATGGTGCCGATGAAATCCGCCACGAAGGCATTGGCCGGCGCGCGGTAGATATCCTGCGGCGTGCCCGTCTGGGCGATGCGGCCCTTGTCCATAACGATGATGCGGTCGCCCAGCGCCATGGCCTCGGCCTGGTCATGCGTGACATAGACGGCGGTGATGCCCAGGTTGCGCAGCAACTGGTTGATGTCGGCGCGCAGGGCGTCGCGCAGCTTGGCGTCGAGCGCGGTCAGCGGCTCGTCCAGCAGTAGCACGCGCGGCTGCACGGCAATGGCGCGTGCGAGCGCCACGCGCTGGCGCTGGCCGCCCGAGAGCTGGTCCACGCGGCGGTCGGCGAAGGGTTCGAGATGCATCATCGCGAGCATGTCGGCAACCCGCGTGCGGCGCGTGGCGGCGTCCACGCGCCGCACGCGCAGCCCGTAGCCGATGTTCTCGGAGACGGTCATATTGGGGAACAGCGCGTAGCTCTGGAACACCATGCCCACGCCGCGCTGCTCGATCGGCAGCGCGGTCACGCAGGTATCGCCGAACCAGACTTCGCCGCCTGCATCGGGATACTCCAGCCCGGCGATGATGCGCAGCGTGGTGGTCTTGCCGCAGCCGGACGGGCCTAGCAGTACCACGGTTTCCGCGGCGCCGATGTCGAGATCCAGCGGCTGCAGCGCCAGCGTGCCGTCGGCAAACGTCTTGCCGCAATCGCGCAGCCTGATGGTGGTGGGTTCATGCATGACGGGTCTCGGTATGAGGGTTGGCCGGCGTGGCGGCAACAGCAGAGGCGGGCACCGCTTCGGGAACATACTTGCGGGAACGCGCGCCCAGCGCGCTGAGCGCCTGCATCAGCACCAGCAGCGGAATGATCATGACGAAGAAGACGATGGTGTAGGCCGAGCCGATCTCCAGCCGCATCGAGGCATAGCTGTCGGCCAGGCCCACCGGCAACGTCTGGGTGGTGGGCGTGTGCAGCATCCAGGTGAGGTTGAATTCGCCCACCGACAGCGTGACCACCATGAGCGCGCCGGCCAGGATGCCCTGGCGGCAATTGGGCAGCACCACGGTAAAGAAGCGCTGCAGGCGGCTCGCGCCAAGGCTGGCCGCTGCGTCCTCCAGCGTGCGGATATCGATGGCGGAAAGGATGGCCAGCACCGAACGCACCATAAAGGGCAGGGTGAACAGCACATGGCCGATCAGGATAAACAGCCAGCTCGTGCGCAGCGCCTGCCAGGTGCCGTAGAGCAGGATCAGGCCAAGCGCGGTCGCGAGGCCCGGAACGGCCACCGGCAGCATCAGCAGTTCCTCGATCAGCCGGGTGATGCGGTTGCGCCGCAGCGCCATGTAGTACGCGGCCGGCACGCCCAGCACCAGCGTGCAGGCAAGGCAGGCCAGCGCGATCAGCAGCGACAGGAAGATGGTATTGCGATAGAGCGACCAGACTTCCGCGAGCCAGCGCGTGGTCAGGCCGCTTTCCAGGCCGATGAAGATATTGTTGGTCAGGCCAGCCAGCACGGAGAGCACGACCGGCACGGTCATGAAGGCGCAGACCGCCAGTGTGAGCGCCAGTTGCAGCCAGTAGCCGGGGCGGCGATGGGTTGGGGTCATGGGATGGCTCCTAGGCGGTCGCGGCCACGGCGTCGCCGGAAAACCAGCGCGCGAGCGCCAGCAAGGCCCAGGTGACGGTGCCCAACAGGATGGACAGCGCAGCGGCCATGCCGAAGTTGGCGTAGTTGGTGAACTCGTTGTAAATGGTGAGCGGCAGCACGTCGAGTTGCGTGGCCAGCGTGAAGGCGGTACCGAACGCGCCCATGCTGGTGGCAAAGCAGATCGCGCCACTGGAGATCATGGCCGGCATCATCGCGGGCAGCATCACGTCGCGCACCACGCGCCAGGGCCCGGCGCCCAGCGAGCGGGCAGCTTCTTCCAGCGAGGCGTCGAGCTTCTCCACTGCCGCCATCACGGTCAGGATCACGCGCGGGATCGAAAAGTACAGGTAGCCGACGAACAGCCCGGCCAGGCCGTAGGCAAAGGTCCAGCGCTCGCCGGCGAGCTTGTCGCCGACCATGGCCAGCAGGCCGTTGCGGCCGCCGAGCATGATGACCATGAAGCCGATCACCACGCCGGGAAACGCCAGCGGAAAGGTCAGCATGGCCACCAGCACGGACTTGCCAGGCACCGCGTTGCGCTGCAGGAAGGTGCCGGCAATGCCGGCAATCACCAGCGTGACCAGTGTCACGGCTGCCGACAGCAGCACGGTGACCATCAGGCTGTGCAGGTAGCGCGGACTGGAGACCACGGTCCAGTACACGCCCGCGCCTTGCTCGCCGTTGATGCTGACCGCCACGAGCCGCGCCATCGGCAGGCAGAAGAAGGCCAGGAAGACCACCAGTGCCGGCAAGGCAAACAGGAAGAGGGAGGGGGATCGGTTTGTCATGGCAGTGACGGGGTGATGGGCGGTGGGCGATGGCTTGGGTGAGCCGCCCGGCTGTCTCCCCGCTTGCAGGAAGACAGCCATCAGACGGGAGACACCATCGCCAGTCGTCAGCGCGCTTGTCAGCGCACCTTTCAGCGCACCTGTCAGCGCACCTCCTTCAGATACTGCTCGCTGAACGCCTTTTGCACGTCGGCCATCTTGCCGAAGTCCACCGCCTTGGCCCGTGCGTATTCGGTGGCCGGCAGGAAACGCGCCTGTACTTCCTTAGGCACCACGCCGGCGCGCACCGGGCGCAGGTAGGCGTTGGCCCACAGCGCCTGGCCGGCGTCGGACAGCACGTAGTCGAGCACCTTGCGGCCTTCGGCCTCATGCGGCGCCTTGTTGACCAGGCTCATCACGTAGGGAACCACCACCGAGCCCTCTTTGGGGATCACGAAGGCAACGTTGGCGTGGTCCTTGTAGCGGGCGCGATAGGCGTTGAAGTCGTAATCGAGCAGGATAGGGATTTCACCGGACAGCACGCGCGCATAAGCGGTCTGCTTGGGCACGATCGGCTGGTTCTTCTGCAGGTCCTTGAAATACTTGAAGGCCGGGCCGAAGTTGTCGAGCGTGCCGCCCATGGCCTGGTTGACGGCCACTGCGCCCACGTAGCCGACGAAGGCGCTGGCGGGGTCGAGATAGCCGACCAGGCCCTTGTACTCGGGCTTGAGCAGGTCGGCCCATGACTGCGGCACCGGCTTGCCGCGCAGCGCGTCGACATTGACCATGAAGCCCAGCGTGCCGGAATGGATGGCGAACCAGTTGCCCTGCGGGTCCTTCAGGCCGTCGGGAATGTCGTTCCAGTGGGCGGGCTTGTAGGCGGCGGTGACGCCGTCCTTCTTGGCCTGGATGCCGAAGGTCACGCCGTAGTAGACCACATCGGCCACCGGGCTGGCCTTCTCGGCGACCAGCTGCGCCAGCGACTGGCCGGAGTTCTTGTTGTCCAGCGGCACGGCAACGCCGGTCTTTTCCTTGATGGCGCGGATCTGTGCCGCCCAGTCGGCCCATTCGGGCGGGCAGTTGTAGCAGATCGCGGTCTGGGCGGCCACGCCCTGGCTGAACGCGGCGGCGCTTAGCGCCAGGGCAATCCAGCGCAGCGGGCGGCGCCAGGAAGGAATAGGTTGCATGAGAGGCTCCTTGGTTGAGGACAGGGGTGGGGGATGCAACATGCGCACGCGGTTACGCGCGGTTACATTGATGGCGGAGCGGCCACGGTGCCGTTGACGCGCAGTGCGTGCGGCAGCAGCGTGACGCGCGGCGGCGCCGCCGAGGCTCGTCCGCCATCGTGCAGCCAGGCAAGCAGCCGGCCGACGGCGCTGGCGCCGATCTCCGAATTGGGTTGCACGACGGTGGCCAGCGGCGGTTCGACCACGCTGCCCAGCGCGATACCGTCATAGCCCAGTACGGAGATGTCGCGCGGCACGCTCAGGCCGAGGCGCCTGAGGTCGGAGATCACGCCGATGGCCAGCAGGTCATTGGTGCAGAAAAAGGCGGTGGGCGCATCGTTTGCCCGGACCAGCGCGCGGATCTGTTCGGCATTGCTGGCGGTGTGCGATGGCAGGCAGACTGGCGCGGCGGGCCTTAGCCCGTGCGCGCGCATGGCGTCCTGATAGCCGGCAAAGCGCTGGCGCGCGCGGTCCGAGGCGACGAAGGCGCCCGATACCACGGCGATGCGGCGGTGCCCGGCGGCAATCAGGGCCTCCACGCCGGCGCAGGCGCTGCGCCGGTTGTCCACCGATACCGAATGACGCCGGCTGCGCGGTCCGGCCTGGTTGTACGCCAGCACGTATGGCACGCCCTCGCCGTCGAGTTGATCCAGCACCGTGCTGTGCGCCGCGTCGGCCACGGTCAGCACCATGCCGTCCACGCGATGGCGCAGCAGGTACTCCACACGCTCGCATTCGCGAGCCGGATCGTAGCCGCTGGTGACCAGCATCAGCGAATAGCCGCCCGCCAGCGCCGCTTCCTCGATGCCGTGCCAGCATTCGGCGAACACCGCGTTTTCCAGCGTTGGCACCATCACACCGATCATGCGGGTCTGCTGGGCGCGCAGCTTGCTGCCGAGCAGGTTGGGGCGAAAGCTGAGCCGGCGCGCCGCCTCGCGCACGCGCTGCGCCGTGCTGTCGCGCACCAGGTGCGGGCTGCTGAACACGCGCGATGCGGTGGCGAGCGACACCCGCGCGGCTTGCGCCACGTCGATCAGGGTGGCGCCACCTGTCGTGTCGGGCCTGCCCCCCGCTGGATCTTTGCGATTCACGCTTAGAGCTCCGGATGAAAACGTTTTCATTGAAGGTGGAAAAAACGGGGCGTCAAGACATTCCGTCGCTGCACTGCCGCAGAAGGCGGCTGGCGGACGGGCGCCTGCACCCTGCCTGGATGGCATTTTGTTTGGCGTGGATGACAGGGGGATGACATCCGGGTGCAAAGGCCGGATGCCGGCCGCGTAGGAAAACGCCGCCTACGGAGTGCGCACCGCAGGTCGCGTGTCGCGTACCGTGGTCGGGGCGGGGTACACGTCGTCGCTGGGCGCAATCGGCTGACGCGGCGGTGGCGGTGTCGCCGCGGTATCCCGGGGGACTCCCTCGCATCCCGCCAGGGCCGCGGCCAGAAGGGCGATGAGGGAGCACTCAGCCAAGCCGCAACGGAAGGCGTGACCGGTGCGGGGGAAGAGCGTGCGGTGCTGCATAAGCGGACCCCAGGTAGCAATCCTGCCTCTAGCTTATGCTACTGGCGCACAACAGAGCTCTCCTGGAATGTGTGGTTCAAGCCTGACATCCCCGTATCCACCCGACAGCTGTATATTCTGGGCCGCGACGCATAAAGGCACGTGCCTGACTCACAAGCCTTGCTTCGTGGAAAGAGCTGCCGCCTGTGTATGCACTTCCTTATGCCGGCTCCTGTTGGCCCCTGACTGTTTTGCGCAGCATTTTCATAAGCCAATGCCTGCTGGCTAAGACATGAAGCCATGTGCCTGCAAACTCGCAACAAGCCGGGGCAGTGTGTAACGAATCTATATGTAGTGGTGCATATGCCACATTTGAGCGGATGCAAGCAGGTAGAATCGCGCCTTCCGTGCCAATCGCAACATTCCTATAACAATGAGCCCCCGTCCGTCGCGCCTGCCGTGCATTGACGCCCTGAAAGCGGTCAGCTCCCAGTTGATCGTGCTCCATCACCTGGCCTTCTATGGCCCGATGTCCGATACCGCGTATCGGCTGGCCCCGGGGCTGGTGGACTGGCTCTACGACTACGCTCGCATCGCCGTGCAGGTCTTTCTGGTGGTCAGCGGTTTCCTCGCCGCGCGCAGCCTGGCGCCGCATGGCCAGCTGGAAATCAGCCAGCATCCGCTGCTGGTGCTGTGGCGGCGCTACCAGAAGCTGGTGGTGCCCTTTGCTGCGGCGCTGCTGCTCAGCATTGCCGGGGCCGCCCTGGCGCGCCAATGGATGGTGCATGATTCGATCCCTGCGCCGCCCGGCCTGCTGCAGTTCCTTGCGCACGTGACGCTGCTGCATAACGTGCTCGATGTCGACGCGCTCTCGGCCGGGGTCTGGTACGTGGCCATCGACCTGCAGCTGTTTGCGCTGCTGCTGGGTGCGCTGTGGGCCGCGCGCGCCGTGGCGCGCGGGAAAGCGCCGGCGGGTGCCGGGGTCAGCATTGGCATTGTGGTGCTGGTGGCGGTGGCATCGCTGTTCTGGTTCAACCGCGATGCCGCGTGGGATATCTGGGCGCTGTACTTCTTCGGCGCCTATGGCATGGGGGCGCTGGCCTACTGGGCGTCCAACCCGGGTCGCCCGGTGTTGCCGCTGCTGGTCCTCGGCGCGGTAACGTTGGCGGCGCTGGCCTTCGATTTCCGGCTGCGCATCGCGGTGGCGCTGGCGACTGCGCTGCTGCTGGCGGTGGCGCGCCGCGGCGGCTGGCTGGAGCGCTGGCCGCGGGCGCGCGTGATCGGCTTCTTCGGGCGCATTTCCTATTCGGTGTTCCTGGTTCACTTTCCGGTCTGCCTGCTGGTCAACGCGCTGGTGTCGAACCTGGCGCCGGGCCAGCCGGTGCTGAACGCGCTCGGCATGGTTGCCGCATGGGCGCTCAGCAATGTGGCCGGCGCGTTGTTCTATCGCTACATCGAAAGCGCCCGGCCGTTGGCGGCGCTGCGTGCGCTGCTGGGCAACGGCCGCGACCGCGCCAGCCGGCAAAGCGTGTAACGTTTGCAGGCATGGCCGTGCAGCGGTGGTACGGCTTCTCCCGGACGGCGCCGTGCCAGCATGGCCGTGCGCGCTTCTTGTTGGTGCTTGTGCACCCGTCATGCCACGTCGCCTGCACGCCATGCGTGCATGCCGCCCGCGCAAACTTGCGTTCGGCGCCACACACATCGGAGCAACACTCGCGTAAATGGCATTGGGCGATGGCACAAAGGTTGCCTAGTATGGAATCGTAAACCTGACCATTTGGTCAGGATTCCATCGGGAACCGAGGGTGCCATGTCCGACCATATCGTCCTGACCTCGCACGCACGCCGCGACAAGCCGGCCGAGCCTATCCACTGGGGCGCCCCCACGGCGGCCGAGCGCGGGCCGGTCATCGCCAGCCTGGCGAATCCGGCGCAGCGCAATGTGATCGGCACTCACGCAGGTGCCTACGCCATCTACCGGGCCCTGGCGGTTGCCGCGGGCGCATTGCAGCGCGACCATCGCACCGACCTGACCGATACCGCGCCGGCGGAGGCGATCGGCCCGCATCCGCAGTGGGGCGACCCGGAGAAGATAGTTTCGCTGGATCCGTGGGGCCACCTGGTGTCCACCGTGTTTGCCGACCGCATCGCGGCCGGCGTGGATATCCGCCCGACCATCGCCGTCACCCGCGCGCATATCAACATGCCGGAGCTGATGTCGGCCATCGCGGCCGGCCGGCTCAAGCCCGACGGCGACATCCTCCATGCCAATGGCGATGTGCGCGTGACCAAGGCTGCGGTCGATCCGGTCTGGTATCTGCCCGGGCTGGCGGCCCGTTTCGGCATCAAGGAAAGCGTGCTGCGCCGCAGCCTGTTCGAGCAGACCGGCGGCATGTTCCCGGAACTGGTGACGCGGCCGGACCTGAAGGTGTTCCTGCCGCCCATCGGCGGCATGACGCTGTATTTCTTCGGCGACGTGAGCCAGCTGGGCAAGCCTGAAACCCGCGTGGCCTGCCGCGTGCACGATGAATGCAACGGATCGGATGTGTTCGGGTCAGACATCTGTACCTGCCGGCCGTATCTGGCACATGGCATCGAGGTGTGCATCGAGATGGCGCAGCAGGGCGGTGTCGGGCTGGTGGTCTACAACCGCAAGGAGGGCCGCGCGCTGGGCGAGGTGACCAAGTTCCTGGTCTACAACGCCCGCAAGCGGCAGGTAGGCGGCGACCGTGCCGAGACTTACTTTGCCCGCACCGAATGCGTGGCAGGCGTGCAGGACATGCGTTTCCAGGAGCTGATGCCGGATGTGTTCCACTGGCTGGGCATCCGCCGCATCGACCGCTGGGCGTCGATGAGCAACATGAAGCATGGCGCGCTGGTGGCGCAGGGCATCGAGGTGGTCGAGCAGGTGGCCATCCCCGAGACCCTGATTCCCGCCGACGCCCGTGTCGAGATCGATGCCAAGGTGGCCGCGGGCTACTTTACGCACTACACGCCGCCGGATGCGAACGAACTGGCCCTGGCAAAGGGCAGGGGGTTGAACGAATGACGATGTTTCCCGAGGATGGCAAGCCCGGCATGGACCGCCAGGGCACAGGTAACGAGATGCGGCCGGGTGCCGGCTGGCTGAGCCCGGTGCCGGAAGGGCATCCCGCTTCGGCGCTGCTGTGTGCCGAGGCGGTGCGCACGCATTGCGCGGCGGTCACCGAGAACGTGGCCAGCGGCGCGTCCGAACTTTTCACCTGGCATCCGGACCGCGTGCATGCCATTGCCGACTATGTCGCCAGCACCATCCGCCAGCGCTATCCTGACCTGCAGGTGCCGTACCACAGCCGCTGGCGCCATTTTGAAAGCGCCGGCGTCGACCAGCGCGCGGACCGGTGGCAGGTGCTGTGCGAGCGTGCCGCGCTGAGCGGGCCCGAGCACCGCGAGGAGCGCGCCCGCATCGGCATCGACCTGGTGATTCCAAGCGTATTGCTCGATGCCGGCGCCGGCCCTGACTGGCGTTACCGCGATCCGGCCAGCGACCTGGTGCTGACGCGCTCGGAAGGGCTGGGCGTGGCCAGTTTCGACCTGTTCGCGCGCGGCGGCTTCTCGGCCGCGCCGGGCGATCCGCTGCGCGCCGACGCCGAGCGGCTGCAGCGCATCGATGCCGACAGCATCGCCCACGCCTTCCAGGTCGCGCAGCACAACCCGCTGGTGGGGCTGGAAGGCCGCGCCGGCCTGCTGCGCCGCCTCGGAGAGGTGATGGAGGCGACCCCGGCGCTGTTCGGCCGGCCGGCACGGCTGGGCAACCTGTACGACTACCTGAAGGCGCATGCGGTCAACGGGCACCTCGACGCCGGCTTCCTGCTGCGCACGCTGCTGGTCGGCCTGGGGCCGGTATGGCCGGGGCGGATCATTGTCGAAGGCGTGTCGCTGGGCGACTGCTGGCGGCATCCGGCCGCGCCGGGCGGGCTGGTGCCGTTCCACAAGCTCACGCAATGGCTGACCTATTCGCTGCTGGAGCCGCTGGAGGACGCCGGCCTGACCGTGACCGGGCTGGACGCGCTGACGGGCCTGCCCGAATACCGCAACGGCGGCCTGCTCTACGACTTCGAGCTGATGGTGCCGCGCGACCCCGGCTTTGCCGCCGTGCCGCATGCGGTGGATGAGCCCGTGATCGTCGAATGGCGCGCGCTGACCGTGACCGGCCTGGACCTGGTGGCCGACGGCGTGCGCCAGGCGCTTGGCTTGCAGGAAGAAAATTTCCCGCTGGCGCGCGTGCTCGAAGGCGGCACCTGGGCGGCGGGGCGCCGCATTGCCGCCAAGCGGCGCCCGGGTGGCGCGCCGCCGTTCGCCATCATCAGCGACGGCACGGTGTTCTGAGCAAGGTCGGCCGCCAGGCGGCCGACCTTGCCGGCAGGCATTGCGTGTGAAACCTGGCATCTGGAGCGTCACCATGAACGACATGTCCGCTGTTCCCGCTGTTGAACCACTCGATGCCGATCCTGCCGGCCTGGCCGGGGTGCTGGTCGTCGACCACCCGCTGGTGCAGCACAAGGTCACCCTGGTGCGCAGTGAGGACACCACCACCGACAACTTCCGCCGGCTGGTGCGTGAAATCAGCCAGTTGCTGACCTACGAAGCCACGCGCGACCTGGCCATGGAGACGGTCGCCATCCGCACGCCGATCGCGCCGATGCAGTCGCGGGTGCTGTCGGGCAAGAAGCTGTGCCTGGTGTCGATCCTGCGCGCGGGCAACGGCTTTATCGACGGCATGCTGGAGCTGCTGCCGGCGGCGCGCGTCGGGCATATCGGCCTGTACCGCGACCCCGAGACGCTGGAGCCGATCGAGTACTACTTCAAGATGCCGGAAGACATCCAGGAGCGCATGGTGATCGTGGTGGACCCGATGCTGGCCACCGGCAACTCGGCCATTGCCGCGCTGAACCGCCTGAAAGAGGCCGGCGTCACCACCATGAAGTACGTGTGCCTGATCGCCTCGCGGCCGGGGCTGCGCGCGCTGCGCGCGGCGCACCCTGAGGTCGGCATCGTCACCGCGGCCATCGACGAAACGCTCAACGAGCACGGCTATATCGTGCCCGGGCTGGGCGACGCCGGCGACCGCCTCTACGGCACGCGCTGATGGACACGCAGGCCAGCGCCGCGGCGCGGCGCCCGCTGCCCGCGTGCGATGCGCCGGGCGGGCGCATCCGGCAGGAGAACCAGGCCATGATCCTGCGCGCGGCCGAGCATGTCTTTGCGCGCGCGGGCTTTGCCGGCGCCACCATGGCCGAGATCGCGGTGCGCGCCGGCGTGCCCAAGTCCAACCTGCATTACTACTTCCGCACCAAGCAGGCGCTGTACCGCGCCGTGCTGGCGCATACGCTGCAGCTGTGGCTGTCGGAGACCGACATCATCCGCGCCGAGCTGCCGCCGCAGGTGGCGCTGGAACAATACATCCGCGCCAAGATGCGGCTGTCGGCCAGTCATCCGGATGCATCGCGCGTATTTGCCAACGAACTGCTGCACGGCGCGCATGAGATCGGCGAGGTCCTGCGGCAGGTGCTGCGCGAACTGGTGTCGCGCAAGGCCGCGGTGGTGCAGCAGTGGATCGACCGCGGCCAGATGGCGCCGGTCGACCCCCAGCACCTGTTCTTCACGATCTGGGCGGCCACGCAGACCTATGCGGATTTCGAGTCGCAGGTATGCGCGGTGCTCGGCGTCAGCCAGCTGGAGCAGCGGGACTATGCGCAGGCCACCGAGCACCTGGTGGCGCTGCTGCTGCGCGGCTGCGGACTCGACCCCGAGCCCGCGGCGCCCGACCGGCGCGCATGACGCCGTGGCGCCGGAGCCGGCGCCGTGAGAACATCGCCGTATCGCCGTGCCTCCTGCCTGAGAGACCTCCATGCTCGACCTGATCCTGCGGCACTGCAACCTGCCCGACGGGCGCACCGACATCGATATCGGCATTGCCGCGGGCCGCATCGCCGCGGTTGAGCCGGCACTGGCCGCGCACGCCGCCGACGAGATCGATGCGGCCGGCCACCTGGTGACGCCGCCGTTCGTCGATGCGCACTTCCACATGGACGCCACACTGTCGTACGGGCTGCCGCGCGTGAACCAGTCGGGCACGCTGCTCGAAGGCATTGCGCTGTGGGGCGAGCTCAAGCCGATGCTGACGCAGGAGGCGCTGGTCGAGCGCGCGCTGGCCTACTGCGACTGGGCGGTGGCGCGCGGGCTGCTGGCGATCCGCTCGCATGTGGACGTGTGCGATCCGCGGCTGCTCGCGGTGGAGGCGCTGCTGCACGTGCGCGAGCGCGTGCGCCCCTACCTGGACCTGCAGCTGGTGGCGTTCCCGCAGGACGGCGTGCTGCGCGCGCCCGGCGCGCTGGACAACCTGAAGCGCGCGCTGGACATGGGCGTCGACGTGGTCGGCGGCATCCCGCATTTCGAGCGCACCATGGCGCAGGGCGCCGAATCTGTGCGGCTGCTGTGCGAGCTGGCGGCGGACCGCGGCCTGCGCGTCGACATGCATTGCGACGAGAGCGACGACCCGCTGTCGCGCCATATCGAGACGCTGGCCAGCGAGACCGTGCGGCTCGGCCTGCAGGGCAGGGTGGCGGGCTCGCACCTGACCTCGATGCATTCAATGGACAACTATTACGTGTCCAAGCTGATCCCGCTGATGCGCGAGGCCGGCGTGGCGGCAATCGCCAATCCGCTGATCAACATCACGCTGCAGGGGCGGCACGATACCTATCCGCGGCGCCGCGGCATGACGCGGGTGCCGGAGTTGCTGGCGGCCGGCGTGCCGGTGGCGTTCGGCCACGATTGTGTGATGGATCCGTGGTACAGCCTGGGCTCCGGCGACATGCTGGAAGTGGCGCACATGGGGCTGCATGTCGCGCAGATGACCGGGCAGGAAGCCATGCGCGCGTGCTTCGCCGCCGTGACCGCCATGCCCGCGCAGATCCTCGGGCTGGATGGCTACGGCGTGGCGCCTGGCTGCCGCGCCGACCTGGTGCTGCTGCAGGCGCGCGACCCGGTGGAGGCGATCCGCCTGCGCGCCACGCGGCTGCGGGTGCTGCGTGCCGGCAAGACCATCGCCAGCATGCCTCTGGCGATGGCTGCGCTGGACCTGCCTGGCCGGCCGGCGCAGGTGGATTTCCTGCGGCGCGGCGGCGGGCAATAAGGATCACAAATTTTTTGTGTCAGGGTGTTGACAGTCCCTGACGCGCTCGGCATAATTTCGTTCTTCGCATCGCGGCAGCAATGCAGCGAAACGAAGCCCAGATGGCGGAATTGGTAGACGCACTAGGTTCAGGTCCTAGCGGTGGCAACACTGTGGAGGTTCGAGTCCTCTTCTGGGCACCAATATTTAGAAAGGCTCGCGCAAGCGAGCCTTTCTTCGTTTTAGCCCGGCGTGAGTGACCGGGTCACCGCCATTCGATACCGAGGCGGCGGTGCCGGATATGTGGAAGAAGCCCGCAGCGATGCGGGTTTTTTTCGTCCATCGTTTCCGTGCTGGTGCCGGGGCCTGCCTGCTTCAGCCGGCTGCCACCCCTTCCTCGCGCTGTGCCTCGCGCACGCAGTTGCGCCCTTCGGCCTTGGCGCGGTACATGGCAGCGTCGGCCGCGCCGAACAGCCGCTGCCAGTGACGCTCGCCGCCGCGCCCGATGGCCACGCCGAAGCTGGCGGTGACGCACAGCTGGGTGCTGCCCGACAGGTAGACCGGGCGGGACGCGATTTCCGCGCGCAGGGTTTCGGCCAGCGCGGCGGCCTCGCCCGGCCTGCCGTGCGGCAGCAGCAGCGCGAACTCCTCGCCGCCGAAGCGTGCCAGCACGCCTTCGGGCGGCACCAGCGCGCGCATCATCGCAGCGATGTCGCGCAGCACCTGGTCGCCGGCGGCATGGCCATGGCGGTCGTTGATCTGCTTGAAGCGGTCCACGTCGATCAGCACCAGGCTGGCGCTGTCGTGTGCCGCGTACTGCGCGGCCACCAGCTCCAGCGCGCGCCGGTTCAGCAGCCCGGTCAGGCTGTCGGTGCGCGCCTGGTGTTCCAGTTGTTCGGTCAGCGAGGCGCGCTCGCGCAGCTTGCGGCGCAGGATCTCGATGGCATCGAACAGGCGCCGCATCTCCGCCGCGGGCCTGGCGGACGCCGCTGGCGCAGCGTAGTGCGGGTGTTCGCGCGCCTCGGCCAGGCCGATCACTTCGTCGCCGGCGCGCAGCAGCGGCAGGATCACCGAGCGCTGCATGAACACCAGCACGTAGCCCAGCACGGCAAGGATCAGCGCCGACGTGCCGCACGCTGCCGTCAGTTCGCGCAGCGCTTGTGCGCGCGCTGCGGTGAAATGCGCGACCACCTCGTCCAGGAATACCCTGCGCAACCGCTCCAGCGGCTCCAGCGTGCGCACGTAGCGGTTGGTCAGCTCCGTCGGCGTCATCGAGTAATTGCCCGAGACGCGGCCCTGCGCAACCAGGCTGTCGATCATCGACAGGCCCTGGCCGAAGAACTGGTGGCCGGCGTCGGCGTATGCCTGCTCCAGCGCGGGCACGGCGCCGAACATGTTGTACGCCGGCCCCGCCAGCTGCCATAGCTCCAGCAGCCGGCCGCGCGAGCGCGTGGCGTCCACCAGGCTCTGCACTGGCATCGGCTGGCGCGCCGCCACAGGCGCCATGATCTGCGAGGCGATGCGCCCGCCATACTCGCGCAGGTCGCCCAGCATCCTGCCGGTCAGCGCCGGCGCCGCCAGGCCGTCGTCGCAGGCGGACAGTTCGCGCACCTGCCAGGCGATGACCGGCTGCAGCGCGTCCACGACCTCGAACATGCTTTCGATGGCATGGCGGATCTCGTCCATGTCACGGTCCTGGCGCGGCCGCCCGGCGAGTTCGTCGATCTCGGCCCGCGCCCGCGCCAGGCGTTCGCGCACGCGCTCGACCATCAGCGGCGGCAGGTGGTGGTTGTGCAGGCCGAAGGGTGCCGGCGGCGGCGCGGCCAGGCGCGCCAGCGCGGCGTCGCTGCGGGCGCGGAACGCTTGCAGGCGCTCACGCGCGGAGGTGTTGGGCGAGGGTGGATCTCCCAGCACGCTGTTGGCCGGTCCACGTTCCGCGGACAGCACGTTGGCGGCCTCGAGCAGCTCGCGGTATGCCGAGATGTCGTACAGGTTCTGCCGCGCCGAGGTGAAGTCGCCATACGAGCGGGCCATCACCAGCGCGGCGAGCACCAGGGTGCAGAGCCCGCCGACCGCCGTGGCGATCGCCAGCTTGCGCTTCAGGCTGCGGCTGCGTCCGGCCGGCGGTGCCATGCCCCCGGGTTCGGACTCACGCCGGCGCGCACGTTGCCACAAGGCCATAAGGTTTGCTCCCGGCGGCAGCTTGCCGGGCGATGTCTGCAAGATTTGTCATTACCGCCATTATTGACGAAAAGGCGCAGCGGCCAGGCCGAATTTGCTCACTGACAGGGTCGTACGGGGCGCGCGCGGCCGAACATTCCCGGCTAACGCTGGCAGGGCATTTGACCTATGCTCGAACTCATCGGGCAGGCACATATAACGTCCGAAGGTGGTTGCCATGACTACGGTCTTGTCATCGAGAGAAAGGGAGGCGGGGACTTGCCCCGGGTGGCACGCATGTGCCGCGCATCACGGCATGGTCCTGCATCACCTGCAGTACAGCGTCATCCTGGCCATGCTGATGTGTGCACTGGCCCATGCAGATGACGCCGTTCCGGAAAGCCAGGGCGTCTCCGGCTGGGACCAGCCGCTGCAGGCGCAAGCCGGGCAGCCCGCCATGGCTGACGTGCCCGATCTGCTGGTTGCCGACACCGCTGCTCCTGCCTGGTCCGCCACGCCCGCCGAGCCCGTCACCGTCGAGTATGCCGCGCCGTCGCAGTCATCCCCATCCGCGTTAACGCTTGCCATGGGCCCCGGGCCCGATGACGATGCGCCCGGCCTTGCCGCGGTCGACCGTGAAACCGCCGCCATGGCCGAACGCCCGCGCCGGGTGTCGCTGCACCTGGATGACATCACCAGCGCAGGCGGTTTTGCCGACAGTCGCATGCGCACCATGGCGCTGGCGGTCGATGCCGTGGTGCCGCGCGCAGGCGGGCTGACCATCCAGCCGCGCTTGCAGCTGGCCTACCAGCCTGGCATGTCTCCCGTCTCCGGCATGCCGATGCAAGCCATGCCCGGCGATGCCAGCGCCGCCGGTATCGGCGTGCGCCTGTACGGCGCGCAGCCGACGCGGCTGGCCGGCATTTATCCCTTTGTCGAGGCTGACTGGTGGCAGGACAGCCGCAAACAGGTCATCAACATCAACGGCACCAAGATCGATGCCGACCTGCTGCGCGGGCTGTTCTCCTTCAACATCGGCGCGCATGGCAATACATCGACCGGCATGAAGCTGTGGTTCAAGGTGAGGGCGGGGCGCAACCCGGGCGGAACGGTCGGGGCGCGCTATCGGTGGTAGTGGTGGTAGTGGGGAGGGTGGCGCCAAATGCGAGCGCCGCAATGAAAAAAGGGCTTCCGTTTCCGGAAGCCCTTTTTCTTTCTGCATAGGTGGCGCGGCTGGCAGGATTCGAACCCACGACCCCTTGGTTCGTAGCCAAGTACTCTATCCAACTGAGCTACAGCCGCACACGAGAGGCGCCATTGTAGCGCAATTTCTGGTTTGCGCAAGCCCCCCGCCAAAAATCTTCAACTGGCCCCGATGCCCGCGCCGGTGCTACGCCGTGGCGTTCGACCAGATGCCGTCCGCTTCCTGCGCCTTGCCGTCATCGCGCAGCTTGAGCAGGTGCGCCAGCAGCGATCGCTGCGCAACCGGATGCATGCGCGGCGGCACATCGTCGTAGACGCGCAGCAGCAACTCGCCGATCGGTGCCGGGCCCAGTTCGCGCAGTGCGGCAACGACCTTGGCCTCGCGCTGCAGCCGGTGCCGGACCAGGATGCGGATGGCGTCCTGCGGGCGCGCGATCAGGAAGCCATGGCCCGGCGCCAGCCAGTCGAGGTCTTCATCCTGCAGTGCTGCGAGCGAGTCCAGGTAGGCGCGCATGTCGCCATCGGGCGGGCCGATGACGACGGTCGAGCCCTGCATCACGTGGTCGCCGGTAAAGAGTGTCTGTTCTTCTTCCAGCAGGTAGCAGAGGTGGTTCGAGGCGTGGCCCGGCGTGTGGCACACGCGCAGGGTGCAGTCCTCGGTGATGGCAAGGCGCTCGCCGTGGTTCAGTTCGCGCTGTGGCTCGAAGCTGAGGTCCTGCCACTGGCCGGCAGGCGCGGCACGCCCGAGCACCGTGGCGCCGGTGGCGGCCTGCAGCGCGGCGGCAGCGGGCGAATGGTCCAGGTGGGTATGCGTGGCGAGGATCCAGCGGATCGGGCCGGGTGCGGCAGCAAGGATGGCGCGCACATGCTCGCCATCGTCCGGGCCCGGATCGATCACGGCCCATTCATTGCGCGCGCCGCCGCCTATCAGGTAGGTGTTGGTGCCCGGGCCCGTCATCACGCTGCCGTTGTTGGCGGTCACGCGCCAGACGCGCTCGGACAGTCGTACCGGCACGCCCGGTACCAGCTCATAACGGCCGTGCGTGTTGCCGTCGGGATCGATGCGGCCGATCTCGGCGTAGCACGGCTCGTTCGGCATCACCGGGCGCACGCCGGCCGCGCCGGTGGCCAGCCGCGGCATGATGCAGGCAATGCCGCGCAGCTGCGAGTAATAAGCGAAGCAGGCCGCGGCGCTTTCAAACTGCGCGATCGAGCTCAGCGTGCGGCGCGTGACGTGCATCAGCGGCAGGCCGCTGGCGGGATCGGCGGCCTCGCCGGGGCGAATCCAGCGGTGCTCCACGATCTCGGTGCCGTCGGGCACGGCCACCTGGCCTTCGGGGGCGATGGCGACAAAGAAGCGGGTATCGAAACGCTTGGGCAGGCCGGGGGGCGTCAGCCAGTAGCTGTGATAGGCGAGCCGGTCGGCCGCCAGGCGCAGGCCCAGTTGCTCGCAAGCGTGGGCCAGGCCGGGGCCGCCGCGCTGCACTGCCTCGCGCAGCAGCGCCTGGCCGGCGGCGTCGAGCTGGTGCGGCGAATGCGGGCGCCCGTCGCGGTCACAGGCAAACAGCAGGCCGGCCTCTTCATAGCATTCTCGCAAGGCGGCCAGGTAGAAGTCCAGGCCGCTGGCCGGCATGCCCAGGCGTTCGCTGGCAAGGGCGTCGTCCAGGCCGTGGGCATGCGCGTGCAGGGCCTTGTCCTGCGCGTCGAGCGTGCCGCCCGGGAAAACGTAGGCGCCGCTGCTGCGGTCGTTGGCGCGTTCGACGCGGCGTACCAGCAGCACTTCCATGCCGGCCGGCGCATCGCGCACGACGAGCAGGCTGGCGGCGGTGCGCAGCAGGGGAGCAGGGGTGGCAGGGCGGTTGCCGCTTGTCTCTGTGGTTGTCATTGTGTCGGCATCGTGGTTGTGCTGGCGGCACGCACCTGGCCGGAACCCGGGGCGCTGCCGCGTGCCATAGTTTAGCCGCGTTCAAGGATTCGCTATCGGCGGGGCATTGCCGGGCTGCCCGGGCGCGCCGGCTTTGGCTTTTCCGGCCAGAGGCAGTAACCTGATAGCTCCGCTTCACTTTTTGGGGTGCCCGTTGCCGGCGCCCTCCTTCTGAGGAGGTCCGCGTGATCCGAGCTTCTTGCCTGTGCCTGCCGCTGGTGTGCCTGCTGGCCGCCTGCGAAACGCCGCCGCAGATGGCACCGCGCCCTGTGCCCCCGGCCACCACCCGCATCACCGTCGATCCACAAGCCGCATCCAGGGCCGCGTCCATGGCCTGCGAGCCGGCCGTGGCGGAAGCCCTCAAGCGCCGCTACCCGCAGCCTGGCAGCGTGATGCTGATGGCCGACCGCGAGCAGTACTACCTGCGCCCCAATGCGCAAACCTCGGTCAATGGCGAAGGCGTGTTCGAGCCTGACGACAGTTCGTCGGCGATCGGCTTCCACTACGCCTGCCTGTACAACGCGCGTACGGGCAAGGTCGATGATGTGCAGATGCGCTATTGATCCTGCCGATCGGCCGCATTGCATGGCCTGCGTAGAAAATTCCAGGCCTCATTCAACAATTGTTGCGCGAAACGAATGTAATCGCGCGTCCCCATTTCCTTGACCAACCGGTCGACCGGCTCTTAGCATAGCCACGCGTAATTTCGAAGTTCGCATATAGAACTGTAGTTCTAGTGGCGTAACTTTGGCCGAAACTGGAGACAAGGAAGCTATGAGCAAGATTGCCGGGTTCTTCACCGAACTCATGCGCCGGTACCTGCCGGATCCCTTTGTATTTGCCATCGGCCTGACCTTGCTGACGATGGCGCTGGCGGTGACGGTGCAAGGGCAGGCAGCGCCGGCCGTGATCGCCAGCTGGGGCAAGGGGTTCTGGAACCTGCTGGCATTTACCACGCAGATGGCGGTGATCCTGGCGATGGGCTACGTGCTGGCCACCGCGCCGTTCACTGACCGCATGCTCGACCGCATCGTCAGCGCCGTGCACTCGCCGCGCATCGCGGTGATCGTCGCCACGCTGGTGGGCGGCATCGGCAGCTACCTGAACTGGGGCTTCGGGCTGGTGATCGGCGGCATCATCGCCAGGAAGCTGGCGCTGAAGGTCCGTGGCGTGCATTACCCGCTCATCATCGCCGCCGCGTACAGCGGCTTCACCCTGTACGGGCTGGGCCTGTCGGCCAGCATCCCGGTGCTGATCTCCACCCCGGGCCACCCGATGGAAAAGCTGATGGGCGTGATCCCGCTGTCTGAAACCATCTTCTCCACGCCGATGCTGCTGACCAGCCTGGCGGTGATCGTCACGCTGCCGCTGCTCAATGCCTGGCTGCATCCGCGCAACCCGGCCGATGTGGTGGAGATCCGCCGCGACCAGGAATCCGCCAAGGCCGAGGCCGGCTCGGCCCACAGCATGGGCGGCGAGAACACCCTGGCCGCGCGCCTGAACAACAGCCGTATCCTGAGCCTGGCCATCGGCCTGTGCGGCATGGCCTACGCGGTCATCTACTTCACGCAGGGCGGCTCGCTCGACCTGAACCTGATCAACTTCCTGATCCTGTTCGCGGGCGTGCTGCTGCTGGGCACGCCGGTCAACTACGTGGCCAAGCTGAACGAAGGCATCAAGACCATTTCCGGCATCATCCTGCAGTATCCGTTCTATGCAGGCATCATGGCGATCATGGCCGGCTCGGGGCTGGTGGATACCATCTCGCGTGTGTTCGTGGAGATCGCCACGCCGCAGACGCTGCCGTTCTGGGGGCTGCTCAGTTCGTTCGTGATCAACTTCTTCGCACCGTCGGGCGGTGGCCACTGGATGATCCAGGGCCCGTTCATGGTCGATGCGGCCAAGGCCATCAACAGCTCGGTCAGCCAGACCTCGATGTCGGTGATGCTCGGCAATGCCTGGAACGACCTGGTGCAGCCGTTCTGGATATTGCCGGCGCTGGCGCTGTCCAGGCTGAACCTGAAGGACGTGATGGGCTACACCGTGATCATGATGTTCTGGGTGGGCCTGATCTACATTGCCGCGCTGCTGCTGTGGGGCGCGCAGATTACCTGACTTTGACCCGCGGCCAGCGTGCCGCTGACAGGAGGATTGCCATGCCGTACCTGATCGAAACCGTCGACAAGCCCAATCACCAGCACGTGCGCCAGGCCACCCGTGCCAGCCACCTGGATTACCTGGAAGCCAACAAGGACTTGCTGCTGGCTTGCGGCGCCAAGCTCAACGACGATGGCTCGGATGCCGGCGGCGGCATCTATATCGTCGATGTCGACACCCGCGACGCGGCACAGCAATTCATCGACGCCGATCCGTTCACCGAGGCGGGTTTGTTTGCCGAGGTGCGCATCGTGCGCTGGCGCAAGGCCTATCTCGACGGCGTGCGCCATCTTTGACGAGGCAGCCCGCGCTGCCTCCATCCCACCATACCCCCGGACAAGGAGACCCCATGTTGTTCATGGCAGAAATGACCGTCAAGATTCCCGCATCGCTCGATCCACAACTGGTGGAGCAGCTCAAGGCCGACGAGAAGGCCATGTCGCAGCGCCTGCAGCGCGAAGGCAAGTGGCGCCACCTGTGGCGTGTGGTGGGCCAGTACGCCAACGTCAGCATCTTCGATGTCGGCGACAACGACGAACTGCACACGCTGCTGACCATGCTGCCGCTGTACCCGTACATGGAGATCAAGGTCACGCCGCTGGCGCAACACGGTTCGGCCATCGCGCCGAACTGAGCGCCTGCCATCCAGCCACCTGATCCTGAGCCAAACGCCATGCCATACGCCGACCTCGCCAACCTCCGACTGCATTACCGCCTCGATGGCGCCGAGCACCTGCCGGTGCTGGTGCTGTCCAATTCGCTGGGCACCAGCTTCAGCATGTGGGAGCCGCAGGTGGCGGCCTTCAGCCAGCACTTCCGCGTGCTGCGCTATGACACGCGCGGCCATGGCGAGTCGTCGGTGCCGGCGGGTCCGTACAGCATCGCGCAACTCGGCGGCGACGTGATCGCGTTGCTCGATCACCTTGGCATCGGCGAAGCCAGTTTCTGCGGCGTGTCGATGGGTGGCATCACTGGCATGTGGCTGGCCCTGAACCATGGCCCGCGCCTGCGCAAGCTGGTGTTGTGCAATACCGCTGCCTATATCGGCCCGCCGGAGAACTGGACCAACCGCGCCGCTGCGGTCGGGCGCGACGGCGTGGCATCGATCGCTGCCGCGGTAGTCGACAAATGGCTCACCCCGCCGTACGCGGCCGCGCATCCGGCGCTGGTGGCATCGCTGCGCGCCATGCTCGGGGCCACCCCGGCTGCGGGCTACGCGGCCAACTGCCTGGCGGTGCGCGATGCCGACCTGCGCGCGCAAATCGAAAAGATCGCCACGCCGACGCTGGTGATCGCTGGCTCGGGCGACCTGCCCACGCCGCCGCGCGATGGCGTGTTCCTGGCGCAGACGATCCCGGGCGCCCACTATGTCGAGCTGGAGGCCGCACATATCTCCAACCTGGAGCAGGCCGAGGCGTTCAGCAAGGTGGTGCTGGATTTCCTGACGCGCTGAGGCTCTGAGGCGGAAAGGCCGAGCCATGCGTGCGGCTTTCATCACCCCTGATAGTGCTTCATGATTCACCCGTGACCGATGCCGCCGGCGTTCGGTGCGCTTGCCCTCGCTTCCCGGCTTCAGAGGAATTGACAGGTCACCGGCGCGCGGGACAAGATGCGCACGGAATAGATGCGCCTTCGGGACGACATGCCGGCAGTCATAGCCGCAACACCCGAAAAGCCGCAAAAACATTGGGAAAACGGGGTCATGAAGCCATCCTTGTGTCAACTGGCGAGCGCGGTCACGCTTGCCGTCATGCTGTCCGGCTGTGCGTCCGCGCCGGATCACGGAACCAGCCCGGCAGTCGCCGAGCAACCGCCGTCCGACCAGGCGATGAAGGCCTTGTCCGCCGAGGTCTTCACCTTCGCCTATCCGATGGTGCTGACGGACGTGACGCGCGAGCTGATGACGCTGCGCACGCCGGCCAATACCTTCCACCACAAGCGCACCTTCCCGGACGCCAGCTTCACCGACGTGGTCAGCCCCAACGCCGACACGCTGTATTCGTCGGCCTGGCTCGACCTGTCCAGGGAGCCGGTCATCCTGTCGGTGCCCGATACGTACGGGCGCTACTACCTGATGCCGCTGATGGATGCGTGGACCAATGTGTTCGCGTCGCCGGGCAAGCGCACCACCGGCACCCGCCGCGGCAACTTCGCCATCACCGGGCCTGACTGGCGCGGCACGCTGCCCAAGGGCATGCAGGAGATCCGTTCGCCCACGTCGATGGTCTGGTTGATCGGCCGTACGCAGGCCAATGGCAAGCAGGACTTCCCGGCGGTGCACCGGCTCCAGGACCAGTACCGGCTGACGCCGCTGTCGGCCTGGGGTGGCGGGCGGCGCGTGCCGGAGAGGGCCGCGCCGCGGCCCACGGCCATCGACCCTGAAAGCTCGCCCGTGGAGCTGGTGGCGGCAATGGATGCACAGGCTTTCTTCACGCGCTTTGCCGCCTTGCTGCCGGCCAATCCGCCGGCGCCCGCCGATGCCGCCATGGTGGACAAGCTCCGCCGCATGGGCATCACCCCGGGGGTGCCGTTTAAGACCACGGTGATGGAGCCCTCCACCGCGCGCGCGGTGCAGGAGGGTGCTACCGTTGCGCTGGCCGCGATCGTTCAGGGTGCGCGCAAGGGCAATGCCGATGCCGGCAACGGCTGGGTCATGCATCGCGACCTGGGCACCTATGGCACCAGCTACGGCCGCCGCGCGGTGACCGCGTGGGTGGGCCTGGGTGCCAACCTGCCCGAAGACGCGATCTACGCCTCCACCCGCACGGATGCCAACGGCAAGCCGCTGCAGGGCGGGGCGCGCTATGTGCTGCATTTCGACAAGGACCAGTTGCCGCCGGCGCGCGCGTTCTGGTCGCTGACGCTGTACAACGACCGGCAGGCGTTCATTCCCAACCCGATCCAGCGCTACGCCGTGGGCAGCCGCGACCGCCTGCGCTACAACCGCGACGGCTCGCTCGATATCTATATCCAGCACGAGCGCCCGGCCGGCGCCAAGGCGGCGAACTGGCTGCCGGCGCCGCCCGATGGCCTGAACATGATGCTGCGCGCGTACTGGCCGGAGCAGGTGCTGCTGGACGGCAACTGGATGCCGCCGGCGGTGATGCAGGTGGACTGACGAGGCCGCCATCGAGGACAAAGGCCGCATGCCTGTGAGGGGCATGCGGCCTTTGTCTTTTCCTGCCAGCGCAATTGGCGCTACGCCGTCTCAGTTCGCGTGCGTGGCGCAGGCCGTGCAGGCGTTGCCGGCGTGGGGCACTGCCGCGGCGGTGGCGGCTGCAGGCTTGCTGAGGCGCTTCCAGGTCGTTGCGCCCCGCGCCGACAGCCGCGCGCGCAGCGCGCGGGCCGCGCTGACCATATTGGCCAGCGCTGCTTCGGTCTCTTCCCAGCCGCGCGTCTTCAGGCCGCAGTCCGGGTTGACCCACAGCCGCTGCGGCGGCACCACCTCGCAGGCGCGGTCGAGCAGCCGCTCCATGGCCTGCACCGACGGCACGCGCGGCGAGTGGATGTCGTAGACACCCGGCCCGATCTCGTTCGGGTAGTCGAAGTCGCCGAAGCCTTCCAGCAGTTCCATCGCCGAGCGCGAGGTCTCGATGGTGATCACGTCCGCGTCCATGGCCGCGATGGCGGGCAGGATATCGTTGAACTCGGCATAGCACATATGCGTGTGGATCTGGGTCTGGTCCTGCACGCCGCTGGCCGACAGGCGGAAGGCAGTGACGGCCCAGTCCAGGTAGGCATCCCAGTCGGCACGGCGCAGCGGCAGGCCTTCGCGCAGCGCGGGCTCGTCGATCTGGATCACGCGGATGCCGGCCTGCTCCAGGTCGCACACTTCGTCGCGGATGGCCAGGGCCAGCTGGCGCGCGGTGGTGGCACGCGGCTGGTCGTCGCGCACGAAGGACCACTGCAGCATGGTGATGGGGCCGGTGAGCATGCCCTTCATCGGCCGCTCGGTCAGCGATTGCGCGTAGCGGGCGGTATCGACCGTCATCGGCTCGGGCCGGTACACGTCGCCGTAGATCACCGGCGGCTTGACGCAGCGCGAGCCATAGCTCTGCACCCAGCCGTTCTCGGTAAAGCCGTAGCCGCACAGCTGCTCGCCGAAGTACTCGACCATGTCGTTGCGCTCGGCTTCGCCGTGCACCAGCACGTCCAGGCCCAGTGCTTCCTGCTTGCGCACGGCCACCGCGATCTCGGCACGGATGCGCTCCAGGTATTCGAGCGCGCCGATCTCGCCACGCTTGAACGCGGCGCGGGTCTGGCGGATGGCCGCGGTCTGAGGGAACGAGCCGATCGTGGTGGTCGGCAACAGCGGCAGCTGCAGCGCCTGGCGCTGGCGCTCGATGCGCTCGGCAAAGGGGCTGGCGCGGTCGGCCATGCCGGCGCTCACGGCTGCCAGCCGCTGCTGCACCCGCGGGTTGACCACCCGGCGCGAGGCGCGGCGCGAGGCCTGCGCGGCGTCGGATGCTGCCAGCGCTTCGGCGACCACGGCGTCGCCTTGATTCAACGCGCGGCCCAGCACGGACAGCTCGTCGAGCTTTTCGGTGGCAAAGGCGAGCCACGACTTCAGCTCGACATCGAGACGCACTTCATGCGCGAGCGACACCGGCACATGCAGCAGCGAGCACGACGGTGCCAGCCACAGGCGCTCGCCCAGCGCGGCCTGCACCGGGCGCAGCGTGTCCAGGACTCGGCGCAGGTCGGTGCGCCAGATATTGCGGCCGTCGATCACGCCCAGCGACAGCACGGCGTGCGCGGGCAGCGCGGCCTGCCATGCGGCCAGTTGTTCCGGCGCCCGCACCAGGTCGATATGGAAGCCGTCGACCGGCAGGGCGGCGGCGCGCTGCGCATGGTCGGCGGCGGTGTCGAAATAGGTGGCCAGCAGCAACTTGGGGCCGGCTTCGCGCAAGGCAGCGTAGGCGGTGTCGAATGCGTCGAGCCAGGCCGGCTCCAGGTCCAGGCACAAGGCCGGCTCGTCGATCTGCACCCATTCGATGCCGCGCGCCTTGAGCTGGCCGAGGATGCGGCGATAGCCCTGCAGCAGTTGCGGCAGCAGGGTCAGGCGGTCGAAGCCCGCCACATGGCTCTTGGACAGCCACAGGTAGGTGACCGGCCCGATCAGCACCGGGCGGGCGCGCAGGCCAAGCGCCAGCGCCTCATCGGCTTCCTCGAAGAACCAGGCCGGGCCGCCGCCGAAAGTGGTCTCGGCGTCCAGCTCAGGGACCAGGTAGTGGTAGTTGGTGTCGAACCACTTGGTCATTTCCATGGCCGGCTGCTCGCGGTTGCCGCGTGCCAGCTCGAAGTACTGCGTCAGCGTGAGCCGGGCCGGATCGAAGCCGAAGCGGCGCGGCAGCGCGCCCAGCAGCGCGGTCAGGCTCAGCATCTGGTCGTAATACGCAAAGTCGCCGGTGGCCACCGTGTCCAGGCCGTGGTCGGCCTGCAGCTGCCAGTGGCGGCGGCGCAGTTGCGCGGCCACGTCGCGCAGCTCGGCTTCGGTGCGATCGCCGCGCCAGAACGCTTCTTGCGCAAATTTCAGTTCGCGGCGTTCGCCGATGCGGGGAAAGCCGAGGATATGGGTGCGTGCCATGGAGGTTGCTCCGGAAGATGTCTGGCGCACAGTGTCGGTTTGCCCGTAAAATGAATCAAGCGACAAGTTTTAAACAACATATGAATGAGTTTCATATCAAGACAGACGGGCAACAGGTTGGGGGCGCCGCATGATCGAAGTCCGCCATTTGCGCTCGCTGGTGGCGATTGCCGAGTCCGGCAAGCTGGCCACCGCGGCCGAGCGCGTGCATGTCAGCCAGTCAGCGCTGTCGCACCAGATCAAGGCGATCGAATCGCACTACGGCCTGCCGCTGTTCGACCGCACGCGCCAGGGGCTGCGCTTCACGCCGGCGGGCGAACGCCTGCTGGCGCTGGCGCGCGAGGTGCTGGCCGCGGTCAGCGCCGCCGACCGCGATATCGAACGGCTCAAGGGCGACACCCGTGGCGAGCTGCGCGTGGTGCTGGAATGCCATACCTGCTTCGACTGGCTGATGCCCGTGATGGACGAGTTCCGCCGCCGCTGGCCGGAAGTGGAGGTGGATCTGGTGGCGGGCTTCCACGCCGACCCGATCGCGCTGCTCAGCGACGGCCGCGCCGACATGGTGATAGGCTCGCAGCCGGCGGCCCGACGCGGGCTGGAGGTGGCGCCGCTGTTCCGCTTCGAGATCCTGGCGGTCATCGCCAATGAACACCGGCTGCGCAACAAGCGCCGCATCGAAGCCGGAGACCTGGCCGGCGAAACGCTGATTACCTATCCGGTGCCCGAGCAGCGCATCGACCTGATCCGCGAGGTGCTGGAGCCCGCGGGCATCCACCTGGAACGGCGCACGGCGGAACTGACGGTGGCGGTGCTGCAGCTGGTAGCCAGCCGCCGCGGCGTGGCGGCGCTGCCCAACTGGGGGGTGAAGAACTACGTCGACCACGACTACGTGCTGGCCAAGCGCATCGGTGCCAGAGGCTTGTGGAGCGAGCTCTATGCCACGGTGCCGGCGGCGATGGCGCGCAGGCCCTATGTGGCGGACTTTGTCTCGATCGTGCGCGATACGTGCGCGGCGCAGCTCGATGGGATCGAACTGCTGCCGCAGGCTGCTTAGGCGCGGTTCACGCGGGCAGGGCCAGGGCCGGCTCACTGTTGGTGCGGCGCATGGCGGCGCGCGGTGCCGGCTCGGCCACGGCGTCGCTGTCGGGGTCATCCACGTCGGCAAACAGCAGTTCCACGTCGAAGCCATTGTCGAGGCGGCGCAGGAACAGCCACAGCTGGCCGGCATCCTGCGCCGTCAGGGTGGCATGCAGCACGGCCTGCCGGGCCGCGTCGAAGCTGAGTTGCGCGGGCGCCAGGCCGGTACGGCGCGCATTGGCCAGCACCCATTCCATGGCGCCGAACAGGTCGGCGGTTTCGAGTCGCAGCGAGAGGTGCAAGGTGGGGAGGGTGGTGGCTGGCATGTGTTGTTTTCGGCAGGTCGTTCGATAAGGTAAATTTACCAGCCGTTACGCAAAATTGGCTTCTGAATTTTCTTCGATATGGCTTCTATTGGAGAATAAACATCCATTCATGGCAGAATCTAAGGATGTTTCTTTTCTTGTGGGTATTGCGATGGCACAGCCGCCCAAACTCGACGACACCGACCGGCGCATCCTGCGTGAACTGCGGCGCGATGGCCGCCTGTCCAATGCGCGGCTGGCCGAGCAAGTCGGCCTGTCGGCCACGCCCTGCTGGAACCGTGTGCGCGCGCTGGAAGAAAGCGGGGTGATCGAAGGCTACGCCGCGCTGCTGAACCAGAAGGCGCTGGGATTGCCGGATACCGTGCTGATCGAGGTCACGCTGGAGCGGCACGACGACGACATGCTGTACCGCTTCGGCAAGGCCCTGGCGGAATTGCCTGAGGTGATGGAGGCCCACTTGCTGACGGGCGAATATGACTACCTGATCAAGGTCGCCGTGGCGGGGACCCTGGGTTATGAGGAGTTCCTGCGGCACAAGCTATACAAGCTGCCTGGCCTGCGCCACAGCCGCTCGACCTTTGTGCTGCGCACGCTCAAGCGCGAGCCTTCGGTCGAGCCCTGAGCAGCTTGTCAGGCTGTCCTGAGCACCTCGGCGGTGGTATTGCGCAGCGCGCGCATAGCCTCGTTGCATTGCTGCGGCGTGGTCGGGTGTACCAGTAGCGCCCAGCGGCCATGTTGCACGGCCTCACGCACCGGCGTTATTACCAGTTGATGGTCCGGTCGTGCGGTCACCAGCCCCGCCAACAGCATGCCGAACACCATGCCCAGGAAGAGGGCCGCCCCGATTGCGAATCCCGGGCTGTCCATGACGGCCTCGACTCCCTGCCGGTGCAGGATGCCGACAATGGCCAGCCCGACCACCGCGCCCAGCGTACCCATCATCAGGTGCGAGCGCACCGCGGTGCGCGCGATGGCGTCGTTCTCGGGCTCCAGCTTGCGGCCGAAGTGCGCTTCGTATGGATGCACCAGCCGCACCTGCCCGCGCCGGAGATGGGCCTCATGGCAGACCCGTTCGGCGGCGTCGTTGGCTGCCGACCTGGTATCAAACAGTGCTGCGATCTTGGTACTGGCTTGCTCAGCGTTCAAGGGATTACCGGTCATGGCCTGCTCCTGCTGGGGCCGAGGGCCGCCGTCAGGTGATGCGCACTGCGCTTTTTGTCGCCTGGAACGGCTCCGGCGATGTCCTGTAAACCGAGTCTACCGACCCGCTTGAAGCGGCTGCATAAGGGGATTGCGCGTACTGCTGTAGGACTTCGCCGACGGCTGTCCCGCCCCGCCTCGGCGGGGAATCCGAGCGCGAAGGTGCAATTCCGCTCATAATGTCGGCGGTGCCGGGCCGCGCCCCCGCCTTTTGACCAAGAATTCCGGTATGAATGACACAGAAATTGAGCTGATCGACTCGGCGCGCCTGCCGACGCGATTCGGCGACTTTACGGCGCACGCCTTCAAGGGCGCCGATTCAGGCATCGAACACCTGGCCCTCAGCGTGGGCGATGTGACGGGCGATGGCGTCCTGATCCGCATGCATTCCGAATGCCTGACCGGCGACGTCTTCGGTTCCTGCCGGTGCGACTGCGGTCCGCAGCTCGAGCTCGCCATGGAAAAGATTGCCGCCGAAGGCCGCGGCATCCTGCTGTACCTGCGCGGGCATGAAGGCCGCGGCATTGGCCTGGCCGAGAAGATCCGCGCCTACCGCCTGCAAGACGGCGGGCTCGACACGGTCGACGCCAACCTGGCCCTGGGCCAGGCGATCGACGCACGCAACTACGCCTTCGCCGCCGACCTGCTGCACCAGTGGGGCGTCAAGTCCGTGCGCCTGATGAGCAACAATCCGCTCAAGGCCGCAGCGCTCGAGAAGGCCGGCATCACGGTTACCGAGCAGTTGCGCCACATCGTGCCGTCCAACGCCGAGAACGAGAAGTACCTGGCTACGAAGCGCACGCGCATGGGGCACCTGCTCGACTGATCGCGCTTGAGCGCTGCAGGCAGCCGCCGCGCTGCCTGGACCGGCCCGCTGCCAGGAATCCTGGGGCGGGCCTTTTCTTTTGCCCGGCGATCCCGCGAAGAACCGTACTTACCCTTGGTTAGTTGCTCATGGAAACTATTGCCCATAGAATCTATCGGCCGCCTGATCACCCGTTCCCATGTCCAACACTGCCAGCACTACCGATTCCATCCTGGAATTCATGTCGTTTCGCCTGAACCGCCTTTGCGAAATGACCAAGAGTTCCGCCTCCGGCTTTTACGAGCGCGAGTTCGGCATCGGCCTGCGGGAGTTGCGTGTGCTGCGTTTTGCCGGGCTGGAGCCGGGCCTGACGCTGACGCGCCTGATCGAACTGGTGTTGCTGGAGAAAACGGTGACTTCCAAGCTGGTCACCGCGCTGGCAAAGCGGGGCCTGCTGCGCCGTGAAGTCGGCGAGGCCGACGCCAGGCAGCTGAACCTTTACCTGACCGCGGCGGGCGAAGCACTGGTCGCACGGACGTATCAGCGCGGCGACATGCTGGAGAAGATGTTCCTCTCGGTGCTGACGGAAGCGGAAGTGCAGACGCTGGACCGCTGCATCGACAAGCTGACCGCGGCCTTGATCGAGCACCAGCAGGGCGCGGATGCGCAGGCTGGCTAGGCCCGCGCGCGGCAATCCCTCAAACAAAACAAAGCAAGGAGACAGCATGTCGTTGAAGACCTATCCGGAATCCTCGCGCCCCTGGCGCCGCCTGGCATGCATGGCGCTGTGCGCGGCCAGCCTGCCGGCCTGGAGCCAGAGCGCCGGCAGCGCTGCCGGGAGTGTGGCCGCCCCGGCAGCCGCGGCGCCGACCCTGGTTGCAGCGCTGGACAGCGACCCGAACCGCATGGGCTGGATGCAGGGCTTCCCGCCGCCGCCGGACAAGCTGATCACGCATACGCCGGGCGCCGACAGGTTTCCGCGCAATCGCTGGCTGTTCTCGCATATCCGAGAACTGGTGCCGACCGCGTCCGTCTGGCGCGGCGCCGGCCCGGCCAGCGCGCTGCCGCGTGCGGAACGGGATGTCGGCTCGGTGCAGTTCACCGATGCGGACGGCACCCGCCGCACCTTCGACGAGATGCTGGCGCTGACCTACACCGACGGCATCCTGGTGATGCACAAGGGCAAAGTCATCTATGAGCGCTATTTCGGTGCGCTCGACGGGCACACGCCCCATATCGCCATGTCGGTCACGAAGTCATTTGTCGGCACGCTGGCCGCGATGCTCGCGGCCGACGGCAAGCTCGACCCGGCGGCATCGGTGACGCGCTACCTGCCCGAACTGGCTGGCACGGCCTACGGTGACGCCACGGTGCGGCAGGTCATGGACATGACCATCGGCGTGCGCTACTCCGAGGACTATGCCAATCCCAAGGCAGAGGTGTGGGACTACGCGCGTGCGGGCGGCATGCTGGCCCGCCCGGCGGGCTACAGCGGCCCGGGGACGTTCTACGACTTCCTGAAGACCCTGCAGAAGGAAGGCGACCACAATGCGGTGTTTGCCTACAAGACGGTCAATGCCGAGGTGCTGGCGTGGATCGTGCGCAGGGCCTCGGGCCAGTCGCTGGCCAAGCTGCTCTCGGAGCGGATCTGGCAACCGATGGGCGCGGAGCAGGATGCGTACTTCACCGTGGACAGCATCGGCACGGAGTCGGGCGGCGGCGGGCTGAACACCACGCTGCGCGACCTTGCGCGCTTTGGCGAGACCATCCGCGGCAACGGGCGCTTCAATGGCAAGCAGATCATTCCGGCCTCGGTCGTGGCGGATATCCGCAGCGGCGGCGACCGGGACCAGTTTGCCAGGTCGGCCAGCGCGCCGGTGCTGCCGGGCTGGAGCTATCGCGACATGTGGTGGGTCTCGCACGACAGCCACGGCATGTTCCAGGCCGCCGGCATCCATGGCCAGCGCATCTATATCGACCCCAAGGCCGAGCTGACCATCGTGCGATACGCGTCGCACCCCGTGGCCGGCAACGCGGCCAACAATCCGATCACGTTCCGTGCTTTCCGGGCGCTGGCGGAAACGCTGATGCGATAGGGAGATGGCCCCGGGGCGGCGTGGGCAGCGCCGCCCCGGCAATACCGTTTTCTACTTTTCAGCGGCCGGTTGACCGGCCGCCGCGGCATCGCGCGGCGCCACTTCCGCCATGATGCGCTCGCCGTGGTCGCGCTGCGCGACCTTCAGGTCATAGTCCAGCTGCAGGTTCAGCCACGACTGCGCATCGCCGCCAAAATAGCGCGCCAGGCGCAGGGCGGTGTCCGGCGTGATGCCACGTTGCTCGCGGACGATGTCGTTGATGCGCGCCGCGGTCACGCGCAGCGCGAGGGCCAGGGCGTTGGCGCTCATGTTGAGCGGTACCAGGAAATCCTCGCGCAGGATTTCGCCCGGGTGGATGGGACGCATGCCGTCCTTGAAGCGAACCATGTCTGTCTTCCTCAGTGGTAGTCGATGATCTCAACGACCGCGGGGCCGTCGTGGGTCCAGATGAAGCAGATTCGCCATTGCTCGTTGATGCGGATGCTGTAGCGGCCTTTGCGGTCGCCGGTCAGCAACTGCAGGCGATTGCCCGGCGGGGAGCGCAGGAACTCCAGCGTCGACGCTCTCTGCAGCAGCCGCAGCTTGCGTTCGGCCACGGCGCGGATATTGCCGAAGCGCGGTACACAGCGGCCCGCGAACAGTTCAGCGGTGTCGGAACATCTGAATGACTGAATCATATCGTATATCGGTAATCGATAAATAGCAATGCGGCGAAAGTCAGGCTTTGGCCTGGCGCGAACGGTCATGAAAGCCGCTCGCCTCTCGCACCGCACCGTCACTTGTCTGATTCCGTGCGACGTGATCGATACCAATTCTTTTCCAACCTGATAGACTGTATGGATGTACAGTGGTCGGACCGTCCCCGGTCTCCTCCTTAACGTCCTGATTCGAAAAGAGAAATCGTGTCGAGCAAGCAGCTAATCCGCATTCGCGGCGCCCGCCAGCACAACCTCAAGAATGTCGATCTCGACCTGCGCCCCGGCGAGATGACCGTGGTGACCGGGCCGTCCGGCTCGGGCAAGTCCAGCCTGGTGTTCGACACGCTCTATGCCGAAGGCCAGCGCCGCTACGTCGAGACCTTCAGCGCCTACGCCCGCCAGTTCCTGGACCGGATGGACCGGCCCCAGGTGGAGCGCGTGGACGGGGTGCCGCCCGCCATCGCCATCGACCAGACCAACCCGGTGCGCAGCTCGCGTTCGACGGTGGGCACGATGACGGAGCTGAATGACCACCTGAAGCTGCTCTATGCGCGCGCGGCGGAGCTGTTCGACAAGCAGACCGCGCTGCCGGTGCGCCATGACTCGCCCGAAACCATCTACGCCGAGCTGCTGGCGCGCACGGCCGAGGGCCAGCCGCATCACGACGCGCGCCTCGTGGTGACCTTCCCGGTCGAACTGCCCGAGTCCGCCACCGACGAAGAGGTCCAGCAGTGGCTGTCGGTCAGCGGCTATACGCGCGTGCAGGCGCAGCGCGTGGTGCAGTCGCCCACCGGCGCACGCAAGCTGCTCGATGTGGTGGCGGACCGCTTCCGCATCGGCAATGCGGAGAAGGTGCGCGTGGTGGAGGCGATCGAAGCTTCGCTCAAGCGCGGCGGCGGCCGCGTCAACATCTATGTGCTGGCTGACAGCGACGAGGGCCCCGTATGGCGCTTTTCCACCGGCCTGCACGGCCCCGACAGCGACCTGCGCTATGCGGACCCGCAGCCGGCGCTGTTCTCGTTCAACTCCGCCTACGGCGCGTGCGAGACCTGCCGCGGCTTCGGCCGCGTGATCGGCGTCGATCTTGGCCTGGTGATCCCCGACGCGCGCAAGACGCTGCGCGGGGGCGCGATCAAGCCGATGCAGACCCCGGCCTGGAAGGAGTGCCAGGACGACCTGATGCGCTACGCGGGCAAGGCCGGCATTCCGCGCGACACCCCCTGGGCGGAGATGACCGAGGCCGAGCGCCACTGGGTCATCCATGGCTCGCCGGACTGGACCGGCCAGTGGAACAAGCACTGGTACGGCGTGATGCGGTTCTTCAACTACCTGGAGTCGAAGGCGTACAAGATGCACATCCGCGTGCTGCTGTCGAAGTACCGCAGCTACACGCCGTGCGAAACCTGCGGCGGCGCACGCCTGAAGACCGAGTCGCTGCTGTGGCGCCTGGGCTCGAAGGACAATGCCGACGCCGTGCTGGCGCCGCCGCGCCGCTTCCTGCCGCGCGGGGTGGACTGGGACCGCACCCGGCTGGAGGCTTTGCCCGGCCTGACCGTGCATGACCTGATGCTGTTGCCGATCGAGCGCATCCGCCGTTTCTTCGACGAGCTGACCCTGCCCAGCGCGATGCTGGACGATGCCCTCAAGCTGCTGCTGGCCGAGGTGCGCACGCGCCTGAAATACCTGTGCGACGTGGGTTTGGGCTACCTGACGCTGGACCGCCAGAGCCGCACGCTGTCCGGCGGCGAGGTGCAGCGTATCAACCTGACCACGGCGCTGGGTACCTCGCTGGTCAACACCTTGTTCGTGCTGGACGAGCCCAGCATTGGCCTGCACCCGCGCGACCTGAACCGCATTGTCGAGGCCATGCACCGGCTGCGCGATGCGGGCAACACGCTGGTGGTGGTTGAGCACGATCCGTCCGTGATGCTGGCTGCCGACCGACTGATCGACATGGGCCCGGGCCCCGGCGAGCGCGGCGGCAATATCATCTTCGACGGCACGCCGGCGGACATCCGCAATGCCGGCACGCTGACCGGCGAGTACCTGGGCGGGCGCCGCCGCGTGGCCGATGCCTCGCACTGGCAGCGCCGACCGGTGGATGCCAAGCTGCCGCGCATCGTGCTGGAAGGCGCCACCGAGCACAATCTGCAGGACGTCACGGTCGAGATCCCGCTGCAGCGGCTGGTGTGCGTGACCGGCGTGTCGGGTTCGGGCAAGTCCACGCTGCTGCAGGACGTGCTGCATCCGGCCATGGTGCGCCACTTCGGCAAGGCCACCGAGTCGCCGGGCGCGTTCCGCCAGCTGACCGGCGCGGACCTGGTCGACGATGTGGTCTTTGTCGACCAGTCGCCGATCGGCAAGACCGCGCGTTCCAACCCGGCCAGCTACGTGGGCGCGTTCGACGAGATCCGCAAGATCTTCGCCAAGGCGCCGATGGCGCTGCAGCGCAGCTACACCGCGGGCACCTTCAGCTTCAACTCGGGCGACGGGCGTTGCCCGACCTGCGGCGGCTCGGGCTTCGAGCATGTCGAGATGCAGTTCCTGAGCGATGTCTACCTGCGCTGCCCGGATTGCGACGGCACCCGCTATCGCCCCGAAGTGCTGGAAGTGAAGATCGAGCGTGCCGCCCTCGGCCAGCCGCCGCGCTTGCTGAGCATTGCCGACGTGCTGGAGCTGACCGTCAGCGAAGCGGCCGCCTGCTTTGCCGCCGACCCCGCGGTGCTGCGCGTGCTGCAGCCCATCGTCGATGTCGGCCTGGAATACATGAAGCTGGGCCAGCCGGTGCCGACGCTGTCGGGCGGCGAGGCGCAGCGCCTGAAGCTGGCCGGCTTCCTCGCCGAAGCGGTGCAGGCCACGCCGTCGCGGACCCGGCCCAGCGCCATCCCGCGCCGGCTGTTCATGTTCGACGAGCCGACCACGGGCCTGCACTTCGACGATATCGCCAAGCTGATGCGCGCCTTCGGCAAGCTGCTGGACGGCGGCCATTCGCTGATCGTGATCGAGCACAACCTGGACGTGATCCGCGCCGCGGACTGGCTGATCGACCTTGGCCCCGAGGGCGGCGACGCCGGCGGGCGCGTGGTCTGCACCGGCACCCCGGAAGACGTGAAGCGCTGCGCCGAATCGCATACCGGCCAGGCGCTGATCCACTATGACGCGGCGCTCGGCGAGGCCGGCACGCTGGCCGCCGAGCGCGCCGAGATCGAAGGCGTGCCGCTGCAGGCCGCGCTGCAGGCACGGCGCGCGCGCCGCGAGGTCGAGGGCGAGGACGTGGTGCGCATCGTCAATGCGCATGAGCACAACCTGAAGGCGCTCAACGTCGATATTCCGCACGGCAAGTTCAACGTGGTCACCGGTGTGTCCGGATCGGGCAAGTCGACGCTGGCCTTCGACATCCTGTTCCACGAAGGCCAGCGCCGCTACCTGGAGTCGCTTAATGCCTATGCGCGTTCCATCGTGCAGCCGGCGGGCCGGCCCGAGGTGGATGCGGTCTACGGCATCCCGCCGACGGTGGCGATCGAGCAGCGCCTGTCGCGCGGCGGCCGCAAGAGCACGGTGGCGACCACCTCCGAGGTCTGGCACTTCCTGCGCCTGCTGTACGTCAAGCTGGGCATCCAGCATTGCGTGCATGACGGCGCGCCGGTGACCTCGCAGAGCCCGGAGTCGATTGCCGCCCAGCTGCTGCGCGACCATCGCGGCCAGCACGTGGGGCTGCTGGCGCCGCTGGTGGTCAACCGCAAGGGGGTCTATACCGACCTGGCCAAGTGGGCCAAGGCGCGCGGCAATACTCACCTGCGTGTCGATGGCGAATTCCTGCCGGTCGACCCGTGGCCGCGGCTGGACCGCTTCCGCGAGCACACCATCGAGCTGCCGGTGGGCGACCTGGTGGTCTCGCCTGAGAACGAGGCCGAGTTGCGCGCGCTGCTGGCGCAGACGCTTGAGGCCGGCAAGGGCGTGATGCACCTGCTGGCGCCGCTGGACGGCCTGCACCACGCCATGCACAACGGCGGCACCGCGCACGTGGGCGAGGTCAAGGTGTTCTCGACCAAGCGCGCCTGCCCGGTGTGCGGCACCAGCTACCCTGAGCTGGACCCGCGCATGTTCTCGTACAACAGCAAGCACGGCTGGTGCACCACCTGCGTGGGCACCGGGCTGGCACTGACGCGCGAGCAGCGCGCGGCGTTCGACGATACCGTGCTGGTGGAAGACAACCGCGGCCGCGAGCAGAGCCTGCCGTCGGAAGAGCAGGAGCCCGAAGGCGTGGTCGACACGCCGTGCCCGGATTGCCACGGCACGCGCCTGAACCTGGTCGCGCGCGCGGTGACCTTCGACGAGAATGCAATCGTCGACGTAGCGCAGTGGACCGTGTCCGATACCCGCCGCTGGGTCGATGGCCTGCGCCTCACGGGGCGCGATGCCGAGATCGCCCGCGATGTCATCAGCGAGATCGGCAGCCGCCTGCAGTTCCTGGAGGAAGTGGGGCTGGGCTACCTGAGCCTGGACCGTGCCGCGCCCAGCCTGTCTGGCGGCGAGGCCCAGCGCATCCGCCTGGCCGCGCAGCTGGGCAGCAACCTGCAGGGCGTCTGCTACGTGCTGGACGAGCCCACCATCGGCCTGCATCCGCGCGACAACCAGATCCTGCTGGACGCGCTGCGCAAGCTCGGCGACAAGGGCAATACGCTGGTGGTGGTCGAGCATGATGAAGACACCATCCGCCGTGCCGACCACATCATCGATATCGGCCCCGGTGCGGGCAAGCGCGGCGGCACGCTGGTGGCACAGGGCGGCGTGGCCGACCTGTCGGCGGCGCCGGACTCCACCACCGGGCAGTTCCTGGCGCACCCGATCATCCATCCGCTGCAGGCCAGGCGCAAGGTGAAGCCCGGCGCCGCCGGCAAGCCCGCCGATCCGCCGGAATGGCTGACCGTGCACGGCGCGTCGCTGCATAACCTGCGCAAGGTGACGGCGCGCATTCCGCTGTCGCGGCTGGTGGCCATTACCGGCGTGTCCGGTTCGGGCAAGTCCACGCTGGCGCGCGATGTGCTGATGACCAACCTGCTCGATGCGGTGGGCCGCTCGGTGCTGTCGTCGCCGGCGACCCGGCGCGCGCGCAACGCTGCGAAGGATGAGGCCAAGGCAGCCAAGTCGAGCGCCAGGAAGCCGCTCAATGTCGAGCACAACTGGCATGGCTGCGACGCCGTCACCGGCTGGGAATCGATCGACCGCGTGCTGGAGGTGGACCAGACCCCGATCGGCAAGACGCCGCGCTCATGCCCGGCCACCTATATCGGCGTGTGGGACACCATTCGCCGGCTCTTTGCCGATACGCTGGAAGCGCGCGCACGCGGCTACACGGCGTCGCGTTTCTCGTTCAACACCGGCGACGGGCGTTGCCCGGCATGCGAAGGGCAGGGCGTGCGCACCATCGGCATGAGCTTCCTGCCGGATGTGAAGGTGCCGTGCGATGTCTGCCACGGCCAGCGCTTCAACCCCGAGACCCTGGCGGTCACCTGGCGCGGCAAGAATATCGGCGACGTGCTGACGATGGAGATCGACGAGGCGGTGGAGTTCTTCTCGGCCATGTCGAACATCGCCCATCCGCTGCAGCTGATGAAGGACGTGGGCCTGGGCTACCTGACGCTGGGCCAGCCGTCGCCAACGCTGTCCGGCGGCGAGGCGCAGCGCATCAAGCTGGTGACTGAACTGAGCAAGGTGCGCGACGACATCACGCGACGTGGCCAGAAGGCGCCGCATACGCTGTACGTGCTGGACGAGCCCACCGTGGGCCTGCATATGGCCGACGTGGCGCGCCTGATCCGCGTGCTGCATCGGCTCACGGACGGCGGGCACAGCGTGGTGGTGATCGAGCATGACCTCGACGTGATTGCCGAGGCCGACTGGATCATCGACCTTGGCCCCGAAGGCGGTGCGGGCGGGGGCGCCATTGTCGGCGCGGCCGATCCGGAGGCCTTGTCGCGCAATGCGGCCAGCCATACCGGTGCAGCGCTGGTGCCGGTGCTGGCACGGGGCAATGCCGGGGCAGGCAAGGTGAGCATCGCCTGAGGGATTGGCGCAGCGAAGGGCGTACGGGCACGCCTTTCGCTTGACCATGGCTACTGGCGCGCACATCGCGCGCAACCGGAGGTAACCATGAAGCATATCCGTCCCAGCCGAATCCTTGCGGCCGTGGCCCTGGCCGCTGCCGCAATCCCCGCCCTGGCGCAGGCGCCGGGCACGCCGCGCGGCACCTATGACCCGTATTCGCAAGGCGCGCGCAGCACCGACAAGTTCGACCCGTACACCCAGGGCGCCAACGCCCCCACCCGGACCGACCTGGCACCCGCGCCAGAGGCCCAGCCTTCGACCGTGCCGGCGCAGCCTGGCGTGCCTGGCACGACCATGCAGCGCGCCCCGGATCCATACACGGAGGGCGCACGTTGGGAAAGCCCAGACCTCGGCCGCCGCATCGGCAAGCCGAACCCGTTCCTGGATGGCGCCTGAGCATAGCGGCCAGCGCTGCCGGCCATGCGAATGCAACCGGACTTACCGCCTCTTGTAAATCCTGCCCAGGCGCGTGACCCTGGCGACACGCCTGCGGTCGCCAGCGCGCGGGCAGGGCTGCACTGCGCGGCGGACGCGGCCGGCATCGCCAGCATGACGGTGGTCAGCTACAACATCCACCGCGCCGTGGGCACGGACCGCCGCTATCGGCCTGACCGCATCGCAGCGGTGCTGGAGGAACTGGACGCCGATATCGTCGCGCTGCAGGAAGTGGAATCCGGCAGCAGCAACGACCATACCCTGGAATACCTGGCCGGCCATACCGGCATGCACGTGGTCTCTGGATTTACGCGCGTGCGCGGCAATGCCGACTATGGCAATGCGCTGCTGGCGCGCTTTGCGCCGCAGGCGGTGAACCAGATCGACCTGACGGTGAAGGGCTGCGAGCCGCGCGGTGCCATCGATGTCACGCTGGCGTGCACGGCCTCGGGCTGGGAGAGCGCGCTGCGCGTGATTGCCACCCACCTGGGCCTGCGCCCCGGTGAGCGCCGGCGCCAGGTGCAGCAGTTGCTCAACTACGTGGCCGCCGCACCGCCGTTGCCGACCATCCTGCTCGGTGACGTCAATGAATGGTTCCTGTGGGGCCGGCCATTGCGCTGGCTGCATGCGTATTTCGAGCATGCGCCGCACACCGCCACCTTCCCGTCGCGCTGGCCGGTGTTTGCCCTCGATCGCATCTGGGTGTCGCCGCGCGCGCACCTGGTGTCGGTGGCCAGCCACCGTTCGCCGCTGGCGCGCGTCGCCTCCGACCACCTGCCGCTGCTGGCTCGCTTTGAGGTGCCCGCAGCGCCGCAGTATGACGGTGGAGACCTCAGTACGACATAGCGGTGGCTTTGATGAGCGTCCCGGCCGGATCAAGACGGGGATTCCGGGCGCACCGGGGCCCCCGTTCGTCTTGCCGCACGGATACGTCCTTGCCGGGCGCTAGCTAACGCGGTGCGCGGGGTGGGCGTTCCTCGCGCTCATCGGTGTGGTCGGCCTTGTCGACCGGCACTTCGGCCGGCAGGTCTTCGGCGGCATGCATCACTTCATCGGCGATCTCTTCCTCCGGGCTTTCCTCATCCTGCGCGGTGTGGGCCTCGTTCTCGCGCTGCTCGATTTCTTCGTCGATATCGTCGGTTTCCTGTTCGAGATCGGGGTCGAGCGTGCTCGGGATATGGCCCGCGTCGGCGCGCGCGGCACCGGACGCGGTGTTCTCGCGCGAACGGCGGCCGGCGGAAGCCTGCGCGCCTTCGCGCGGCGCGGGCGCGGTGCCGCCCACACGGTCACCGTGGCGTGGGCCGATACGGTGGGTACGTACGGTCTTGCTCATCGTGCCTCCTGTTCGGTTGGCTCGGCGGATTCAGTGGTTCTCCACTGGCGCTTCGCTGTCATCGGGCCTGTCGCCGCGGCGCCTGACTGAAGGCGGCTCGGTGTTCTCATCCGGGATGTCATGCTCGCGCTCGACATCGTGGCGGCGGTCGCGCCCGGGCTTGCCCCGTTCATGTTCGGTGTCGGGGCCGCCCTTGTGCGGGTCGGGACGCTCGCTGCGGCGTCGCGTGGTGTCATGGTCGGGCTGGCGATGGGTGCTCATGGCGTCTCCACGGAGGTTGGCATGGCGCTGCCGGTCAGTCGGTGCCGGCGCGCAGCTCGTCGGATACGGCGCTCACACCGCGCACCGAACGAGCCAGTTCCATTGCCATCGTACGCTGTTTATCGTCGCGCACGGTGCCTTCCAGCTTGACCACGCCGTCAGTGGTGGATACGCGGATCCTGGCGGGGTCCAGCGTGCGCGCGTTGGCCAGGCGGGCCTGGACTTCGGCAGTGATGGCGCGGTCGCTGGCGGCTGCGGTGTCGCGCGGCGCGGCCGTGCGGCCCGTTGATGACGGCGCCGCCGGCGCATCGGTCGGGGCGGCCGCAACGGCCTGGGAGGCGGCCATCGCCAGCACCGCCAGAGGCAGCGCCAGGCGGGCGATGCGGAAGCGTGGTGTCATGACGATCCTCCTGTACTTGGCAGCGGGCAGGGCGATTCCTGCTCCGCATCTGTCTTTGACCTGCAAGCTCCGTTCCCGGCGCCGGCGCCGGCGCCGCCGGTGCGGAGCAGGGTCCTGTGCGGCTTGCGACGCTGCCGGTTCGGCGCACACGGCGTAGTTTTTACAGCCGCGGCAGAAACTGCATGTGCAGCCTGCCAGCGCCCGCGCGGCATGACCGGCGCGATGCTTGCGCCGTCGTGTGATTGCGTGCCGTCGTGTCTATAGTGGAGGAAATGCTGGCAAAAACTGGCGAGCGGCAAGTGCCGGCGAGCACAGCCCGCAACGCCGGCCCCATGCCGCGGCGGCCCCCTGTGCGCCGCGTGCCGCCGGGCCCGACAGCGCAGCCGGGGGGAGCGGCTCATCCGTTGCGAGGTAGTCATGAACCTAGCCAGCATCCTGTCCACCGTCGTCCTGGCCTCGTCCGTCTCGGTGTCTTCGGCGCCGGTGGAGCGCCAGCTGCTTGCGATGACGCCCACGGACTTCGCCCAGCGCTTCAATGCCGTGGCCCACGACACCGGCTCCGGCCTGGCCCTGCCCAGCTTCAAGGTCAAGCCGGGCTGGCACCGCGCCGCGCCCAGCTCGGGGGTGTCGGTGCTGGTGCGCGCCAGCCGCTCGGGCTACGCCATCGATGAGGTGGTGGTGGTGTGCCGCGAGGTCGAGCGCTGCTTCCTGACCATCTGCACGGCCGCGCTTGCGATTGACGACAGCGTCAACCCGCTGCTGCTGCAGCGCTTTATCGTGGCGCGCATCGCGACCGAGCTCGGTGAGGTCGGCCTGGTGATGTCGGGCCTGGCGTATATCGTTGTCACGCCCAAGGAGGACGATTACGTTGCCGTCGTGATCCGGCCCTACCTGCCGCAGGAACGCGGCGCTTCGCCCGGCCAGGCGAGGCGCGGGCCGCACGACGGCGCGCAGCCGCCGCAGCACGGCCAGGCGGCGCCGCATGGCACGCCACGCCATCACCATGGCCCGCTGACGCCGATCGTGTTGCACACGGCGGTGCAGAAGTCCTGAGGCCGCGAGCGTTCGCGCTGCCCCTGGGCCGCTTACGGCTGGCGCAGCAGCAGCGCCACCGGCAAGCCGCCCAGCACCTCGCGCAGGCGCAGCCGGCCCATGGGTGCGTCCAGCACGTGGCCGGTCAGCGCATCGGTCCAGCGGCTCGGCTGCGGCGCGCCCACGTTCAGGGCGGTGTCGCCCCAGCCCGCGGGCGGGATGCGCGGCATGGTCGGGTCGACCTGCGTGGCCACCAGCCGCGTCACCACGGTGATGGCCTGGTGCGCATCCGCGGTGCGGGCAAAGGCCAGCACCTGCGGCACCAGCGCGCCTTGCGCCGCCAGCATGCTGTATTGCCCGTCGGCAAAGAGCCGGGGATGGGCGTGGCGTACTGCCAGCACCTGGCGTATCAGCTGCTGCTTGATGCGCCCGTCGCGCCAGTGCGCCAGCCAGTGGGCCCAGCCAGCGCTGCAGCCCAGGCGCGCGCGCAGTTGCGCAAAATCGGGCGGGCGCCGGTTGTCGGGGTCTACCAGGCTCAGGTCCCAGCCTTCGCATCCCTGGTAGCGGTCGGGGATGCCTGGTGCGGTCAGCTGGACCAGCACCTGTGCCAGGCTGTTGACGGCGCCTGCCACGGCAATGTGCTGCGCAAACTGGCCGATATGCGCCAGCACACCCGATGGCCAGTCCGCCGCGATGGCGCGCAGGAAGCCCTCGCACGCGGCTTCGTAGGCTGCGTCGGGGCAGGTCCAGTTGCCGTGGCGCTTGGCTTCGCGGATGGCCTTGAGCTGCCACGCGGACACGCGCTCCAGGAAGGCCTCGACGGTGTTGCTGCCTGCAGGCTTGCCGATGTCCTCCATCGGCCACGCGCCGACCAGGGTCTGGTACAGCATCAGGCGGTCGCCGGGGTCCGGGGCCTGCGGCAGCGTCGACAGCAGCGGTGCGCAGGCGCGTTCCCATGCCGCCACGGCCTCGGCCCAGGCAGCGGGCATCTCGCTCAGCACGGCCAGGCGCATGCGTGTGTCCTCGCCGCGCTTGTGGTCGTGGGTCGCAGTGGCCAGCATGGCATGAGGACAGGCCATGCGCCGCGCCGCCATGCGCGCGTGGAACTGCGCCGGCGGCAGCGCCAGCGTGCCGGGGTCGCTGCCTACCTCGTTGCGCGACAGCAGCCGCCCGTAGCGGTAGAACGCGGTGTCTTCGCCGGCCTTGGCTGCCAGGGCGGGCATCAGTTGCTGCAGGCGGCGGCGCAGCACGCCGGTTTCGCTGTCGGGCGGGGCTGGCGTGCGCAGGCAGCCGCCGATAAAGGCCAGTGCCACGGCCTCGTCCGGGGCGAGGTCGGCGCGTGCCGCCTGCATGGCCTGGTCCAGCATGGCATGGTCGGCCTGTGCGGCAGAGGCGTCGCGTGCGCCGGGTTGCGCGTCAAAGTAGCTGCGGTAGACGGGCACCGCCGCCATCAGCGCGGCCAGCGCGCGCCGCAGCGCCGCGCGTGTCAGGTCACGCGTGCCGGGCTCCTGCTTCGCGCAGTCGTGCAGGCAGGCGGCGGCGCCTTCGTACTCGGTTACCAGGTGCCGCTCCAGCACCTGGCGCCGTGCCGCCGCGACATGGGCGGCATACGGGCGCGCATCGCCGCTGGCCGAAGTCCACAGCGCGCCCAGCGGCGCCTCGCCGTTGCCGTCGTGCAGCACGGCGGCAACCTCGTCCATGAAGTCGTAGCCCGTGGTGCCATCCACCTGCCAGTCCGGCGCCAGCCGTTCGCGCGGGCCCAGGATCTTCTCGACCACCAGCCACGGGTGCGCCAGCCGCAGCAACGGCGGGCGCGCGGCGGCGTGCCGGTCCAGTTCGGCGCGCAGCCGGCGGCAGTAGCCGGCAGGATCGGCCAGGCCGTCGACATGATCGACACGCACGCCGTCGATCCAGCCTTCGCGCAGCAGGCGGAAGACCAGCGCGTGGACGGCGTCGAATACCTGCGGGTCTTCCTCGCGCACGCCGACGAGATCGCTGATCTCGAAAAAGCGCCGCCAGTTCAGTGCCGCGGCGGCGGTGCGCCACCAGGTCAGCCGGTAGTGCTGGCGCTCCAGCAGTGCGTGCAGCCGGGTGCGGCCTTCGGCCTGCGTGGGGTCGTACCAGCCGGGCTGGGTTGCGGCGGCGGCATCCACGCTGCCCGGCGCCAGCGGCAGCGAGTGCTCGAAGTAGCGCAGGTGGGCGGCATCGTCTGCGCTTGCAGGCACCCATTGCAGCTCGCCCGCCACCAGCGTGTCCCAGTAGGACTGGCCCAGCATCGGCAGCAGCACCTTGCCATGCAGGGCGGGGTCGCGCGGGGTCCAGTCGATGTCGAAGCTGGCGGCGCAGCGGCTGGCGCGTCCGTGGGTCAGCACGTCGCGCCACCAGTGGTTGTGGGTGGGGTCGGCCGCCATGTGGTTGGGCACGATGTCCAGCACCAGGCCGAGGCCGGCGGCGCGGGCGCGCCCGGCCAGCGCTTTCAGGCCGGGCTCGCCGCCCAGCTCGTCGCGCACGCGGGTGAAGTCGGTGACATCGTAGCCATGGGTGGAGGCGGGCCGCGCGCTGCACACAGGCGACAGGTACAGGTGGCTGACGCCGAGCGCGGCGTAGTAGTCGACCACGGCAGCAGCATCGGCAAAGGTAAAGCCCGGGTGCAGCTGCAGCCGTGCGGTGGCGCGGGGCAGGTCATGGTCGCCGCCATCGCCATCGCCATGGCTGCCTGGCAGGGATTCCGGCAAGCCGGCGGGCATTATCTGGCGCGCGCCGCTGCGGGCTCGCACATGGTGGCGACGCAGGCCAGCGGCGGCAGCATGCCCGCGGACAGCTCGGCCGCGGCGCCGGGCAGGCTTTCATGCAGCGCCGCGCTCATGTCGTGGCATGGCCGCATGCATGGCACGGCTTCGCTGCCCAGGTTCAGCCACAGGCTCAGCTCCATGCCGTCCATCAGCCGCCAGCGTGCGCACAGCGCGGCCGGCCCCAGGATATCAACGCCGGCCGACTGGCAGCCGGCCAGCCGGTCCAGCAGTTCACGGCGGCGCACCGCGAGCAGCTCGTGGTAGTACGGAGTCCAGTCGCCGTCGTCTTCCAGCTCGGGGCGCGACGCCTCGAAGGTGGCCGGGTCGTTGGGATCGGGGATGGCCGCGGCGCGCGTATCGTCGCGGAATGCCGTGGAAGCCGCAAACTCGCGGCGCCGGCCGTCGCGCACGGCCTGCGCCAGTTCGGGCGGGTGGCTGGTGAAGTAGAGGAAGGGCCGCTGCGTGCCGGTTTCCTCGCCCATGAACACCAGCGGCACCTGCGGGCACAGCAGCTGCAGCGCCACCGCCGCGCGCAGCGCATTGCGGTCCGCCAGGCCGGCCAGCCGGTCGCCCAGTGCGCGGTTGCCGGTCTGGTCGTGGTTCTGCAGGAAGCAGACGAAGGCCGTGGGCGGCAGGTGCGCGCTGGGCTGGCCGCGGCGCACGCTGTCCGCGCTTGACGGCACGCCCGGCGCGGCGGCGGAGCGGTGCGCCGACAACTCGCCCTGGTAGGCAAAGCCTTCGCCCAGCACGCGCGCAAGGTGGCGCAGCGCGGGCTCGCCGCGCCCCGCGGGCGCATCCTCGCCCTCATCGGCGCAGCGGGTGTAGTCGCAGTAATAGCCGTCGCCCTCGCCGGTCAGCAGCACGTGCAGGGCATGGTGGGCGTCATCGTTCCACTGTGCGTCGTAGCCCTTGGCCAGCAGTTCGGCATCGTTGTTGTCGTTTTCCAGCACCAGGTGGAGATGGCGGCTGGCGCCGTCGCCTTCGGCCAGCATGGTGCGCAGCTCGCCGGGCAGCGCCGCCAGCCAGCCTTCGTCCTCGATCGCGTGCACGGCGTCCAGGCGCAGGCCGTCGAAGCGGAACTGCTCCAGCCAGTAGCGCGCGTTCTCGGTGAAAAAGCGCCGCACCTGCGGCCGGCGGAAATCGATGGCTGGCCCCCACGGGGTCTGCCGGTCCGCGCGGAAGAACGCGCTGGCGTAGCGGTGCAGGTAGTTGCCCTCCGGCCCGAAGTGGTTGTAGACCACGTCCAGCAGCACCATCATGCCGAGCTGGTGGGCGCGGTCCACCAGCGCGCGCAGTTCGTCCGGGGTGCCGTAGGCGGACTCCGGCGCGAACGGCAGCACGCCGTCATAGCCCCAGTTGCGCGTGCCGGGGAACTCCGCCACCGGCATCAGCTCGACCGCGGTGAAGCCCAGCGCCGCCAGCCGCGGCAGCTGCTGCGCCGCTCCGGCAAAGCCGCCGCACAGGCCCACGTGCAACTCATAGACGATGGCCTCATGCCAGGGGCGCCCGCGCCAGTCCGGACACGCCCATGCAAAGGCGCCGGCGGCGTCGGGCGCGGGCACGATGCTGGGCCCGTGCACATCGTCGGCCTGGCAGCGCGAGGCCGGGTCGGGCACAGTGGTGCCGTCGTCAAGCCGGAACCAGTAGCGTGCCCCATTGCAGCACGGAACGATGGCCTCGAACCAGCCGTTGGCGCCGGCCGCCATGCGCACCGGACCGAGCCCGGCGATCTCCAGCCGTACCGCCTGGCCTTGCTCGGCTGCGTCCGGGGCCCACAGGCGGAACCGCACGCGGCCGTCCGGCAACCAGGCCGGCCCGAACAGGTAGTCGTGCGCATTGTCGTCGTTGCCGGGCAGGCCCAGCGGCCCGGCGGCAGTGGGCGCTGCAAAGCAGTCGTGCGGGGCCAGGCTGGGCATGGCGGAGCGGGCGCCGGGGGCGAGCAGAAACGGGTTGGCGTGCAAATTCGGCTCCTGGCTTTGGGACGGCCGTGGGGAATGCCAAGGGAGAGCCGGCCGGATGGCCGGTCTTGGCACAATGCGAACTCCATGCCCGCAGGACAACGCTTGGCGAGGCCGCGGGCTGGCGGGGGCAAGCGCCAGCGCGGGCTTTGTTACATGGGCCATTGTAGAAACTACCTGCGCGATGCGGACGTGCGCTAGCCCACGCCCGCAGTGCCGCCTTAGGCGGCGCGCGGGGCGTGCGCCGGAGATTCAACCTGCCAGGGCGCACCGCTGGCGCGGTGCAGCAGCCGCACCGGCACCGGCTCGATGTGCCAGATGCGCTCGCAATACTCGCGGATCGCCCGGTCCGAGGAAAAGCGCCCGGAGCGCGCGCACGACAGCACCGACATGCGTTGCCAGCGCGCCGGCTCGGCAAAGGCCTGGGAGACTTTCTCCTGGCACTCGATGTATGAGGCGAAGTCGGCCATCAGCAGGTAGGGGTCGTGCCTCTGCTGCGGGTCAAACAGCGGACGGAACAGCGCCGGGTCGCCGCGCGAGAAGAAGCCTTGCTGGACCAGGTCGATCACTGCGCGCAGCTGCGGGTTGCCGTGGTAGTAGGCGGCAGGGTCGTAGCCGCTTGCACGCAGCGCATAGACCTCAGGCGCGGTCAGGCCGAACGGGAAGAAGTTGTCGTTGCCCACGGCTTCGCGCAGCTCGATGTTGGCGCCGTCCATGGTGCCGATATTGAGCGCGCCATTCATCGCGAACTTCATGTTGCCGGTGCCGGACGCTTCCTTGCCCGCCAGCGAGATCTGCTCGGCCAGGTCGGCCGCCGGGTAGATGCGCTGCCCGTAGGTGACATTGAAGTTGGGCAGGAACACAACCTTGAGCCGGTCGCGCACCTGCGGGTCGCGGTTGACCACGTCGGCCACCGAGGTGATGAAGCGGATCATCAGCTTGGCATAGGCGTAGCCCGGCGCCGCCTTGCCGCCGAACAGGAAGGTGCGCGGCTGGATCTCGGTGCCGGGGTCGGACTTGATGCGGTGGTACAGCGCGATCACATGCAGCACCGCCAGGTGCTGGCGCTTGTATTCGTGGATGCGCTTGACCATCACATCGAACATGGAGGACGGGTCCACCACCACGCCGGTGGTTTCGCGGACCAGCTCGGCCAGCGCCACCTTGTTCTGGTGCCGCGCGGCCTGCCATTGTTCGCGAAAGCCCGCGTCCTCGGCATACGGCTCGAGCGCGCGGAGCTGCGCCAGGTCGGAGATCCAGCCGTCGCCGATCGCCTCCGACACCAGCCGCGTCAGGCGCGGGTTGGACAGCGCCAGCCAGCGCCGCGGCGTCACGCCATTGGTGATGCTGGTGAACTTCTCCGGCCACATCTCGTAGAAATCCTTGAGCACGTCCTCGCGCATCAGCCGTGAGTGCAGCTCGGCCACACCGTTGATGGCGTGGCTGCCCACACACGCCAGGTTGGCCATGCGCACCTGCTTTTCGCCGTACTCACTGATCAGCGACAGCCGTGCCAGGCGCGATTCGTCGCCGTAGAAGCGGATCCGCACCTCGTCCAGCAAGCGCGCGTTGATTTCCAGGATGATCTCGAGATGGCGCGGCAGCACCCGGGCAAACAGCGGCAGCGGCCACTGCTCCAGCGCCTCGGGCAGCAGCGTGTGGTTGGTGTAGGCAAAGGCATTCTGCGTGATGTGCCAGGCCTCGTTCCAGGGCAGGTCATGGTCGTCGACCAGCAGCCGCATCAGCTCGGCAATGCCCACGGCCGGGTGGGTGTCGTTCAGCTGCACCGCGAACTTCTCGTGGAAGCGCGTCACCGGGATGCCGTCGACGGCGAGCAGCCGCAGCATGTCTTGCAGCGAACAGGCGACGAAGAAGTATTGCTGCTCCAGCCGCAGCTCCTTGCCCTGGCTGGTCTCGTCGTTGGGGTAGAGGACCTTGGTCAGGTTCTCGGAAGTGACCTTCTTGCTGACCGCGCCCAGGTAGTCGCCGCGGTTGAAGGTATGGAAGTCGAACGCCTCGGTGGCGTCCGCGCGCCACAGCCGCAGGGTGTTCACGGTATTGACGCGGTAGCCCAGGATCGGCGAGTCGAACGGCACACCCACCACGGTCTTGGCCGGCACCCAGCGTACGCGGTAGTGGCCGCGGTCGTCGGTGTAGTGCTCGGTGTGCCCGCCCAGGCGCACCTGCACGGCCCACTCTGAGCGCTGGATCTCCCAGGGGTTGCCGTTGCGCAGCCAGGTATCGGTGGATTCCACCTGCATGCCGTCGATGATGGTCTGCTGGAAGATGCCGTACTCGTAGCGGATGCCATAGCCGAGCGCGGGGATTTCCAGCGTCGCCAGCGAATCCATGAAGCAGGCCGCGAGCCGGCCCAAGCCGCCATTTCCCAGCCCCGGCTCGACCTCTTGCTCCAGGATGCGGTCTAGATCCAGCCCGGCAGCGGCCATGGCCTCGCGCACCTCGTCGAAGATGCCCAGGTTGATCAGGTTGTTGCCCAGGTGCGGGCCCATCAGGAATTCCGCCGACAGGTAGGCGACGGTGCGCGAGGGCTGGCCCAGGTAGGCCTCGGCGGTGCTGATCCAGCGCTGCACCAGGCGGTCGCGCACGGTATGCGCCGCTGCCTGGTAGAGATCGTTCTGGCTGGCGTGGCCGGGCAGCTTGCCCTGGGTATGGAAGACGTGGTCGAGGAAGGCCCGGCGCAGGCTGGCGCCGGACAGGGCGGTACGGGTGTCATCGGCATGCTCGGGCCGGACAGATTCCTTCATGGCGAGGCTCCTGCGCATGTACGTGGGTCAAGCTTAGTGGATGGAGCAATCCCTGCAGGGAGATCGCGGAGCTGGTCTTGCAAGCGGCACTTTTTGCGGGCGAGCCGTGGCTACGCGCGTGGCGGCGGATGGCGTGCGCCGTGGCGGCCGCCGCGCAGGGCGTTGGCGCGCGCCCGCACCATCGGGGTATCGAACAGCGCACGTACATCGGCGTCGAGCCGGCGCTGCCAGTTGGGGTGGACGCTGGTGGTGCCGGGCAGGTTGGGTTGCTCGGCCTCGCCCAGCAGGTCTTCCAGTGGCACCAGGCGCATGGCGGTGCGCGCGGTGCCCAGCCACGCCAGCACGGCATCGAGCGGGGCATCGGCGGGGTCCGGCACGGCGCCGCTGCACAGCCCCGCTGCGCACAGCGCCTGCCAGAGCGCGCCGCGCTCGCGCGCACGGCCGGCCTGCATCGCCGCGAGGGTTTCGCCCGGCGCCAGCAGGTGCAGCCGGTCGCGCCACGCAAGGTCGCGGCCGGCCCACCAGCCGGTGACTGTGGGGAGGTCGTGGGTCGAGGTGGTGGCGATGGCATCGGGCGGCCAGGCTGCGGGAGGCAGGAAGGCCGGCACGGTGTCGGGCGCCGGGGCGGGCACCCGCTGAGCTGCCTCGGCCGCATCCACTGGCGCGCTCTCTTCGCGCTGGAACCACAGCACATCGATGCCCAGCACGCCACGGGCCGACAGCGCCGCATTCAGCTCCGGCGGCACCGTGCCCAGGTTTTCGCCGATGATGATGGCGCGGTGCCGCCATGATTCCAGCGCCACCAGCCGCAACATGTCCTGCAGCGGATAGCGCAGGTAGGCGCCTTCACTGGCCGGGGCACCGGCAGGCACCAGCCACATGCGTGCCAGGCCCAGCACATGGTCGATGCGCAGCCCGCCGGCATGGGCCAGGTTGGCGCGCAGCATCTCCAGGAAGGCCGCGTAGCCGCGGCGGCGCAGCCCGCGCGGCGAGAACACCGCCACGCCCCAGTCCTGCCCGAGCGGGTTGTACAGGTCCGGCGGTGCGCCGGCATGGAAGCCCGCCAGGATTTCCTGTTGCCGCGTCCAGGCCTGACTGCCGCCAGGGTCGGCCCCCACCGCCAGGTCGGAGACGATGCCGACCGCCATGCCCGCGCCGCGCGCCGCACGCTGCGCGCGTGCCATGCCGTCGGCCGTAATCCATTGCAGGAAAGCGTGGTAGGCGACCTCATCGGCATGGGCCTGTGCAAAGGCCGCCACGGCGGCATCGCCGGGCGCGCGCAGCGTGACCGGCCAGCAGCGCCAGTCAGGCGCGGGGTTGTGGTTCATGCCGTTGGCGCTGTCGGCCAGGCGCCGGGCCTGGATCGCCTCGTAGCATGCGTGCGCGTGCAACGCGGTGCCGCCGCGCGCGCGAAAGGCGGCGCAGTCATCGAGCGCCGCGCGCGGCAGCAGCGCATCGCTGCGCTCCCATAGCCACCGCAGGATGGCGTAGCGCAGCGGCGTCAGCTTGACCCAGTCGATCTCGCTGCGGGCTTCCAGCGCTTGCAGCGACTCGCCCGCGCCGAGCGCGGCGACGGCCCAGTCTACCGCGGCCTGCCCGAATTGCACGGCGGGGTCGGCATAAAGCGGATTCAGGAACAGGCGGCTGGACGGCGCATACGGGCTATAGCGCTCGGGTAGGGCGGCAAAGCCGGCGTGCAGCGGGTTGATGGCGACGGCGTCGGCGCTGGCGCCGGCTGCGCTGATGCAGCACTGGGTCAGCGCGCTCAGGTCGCCCAGGCCGCAGGGCGCGCCGCGGCGCAGGCCGTAGAGCTGCACTGCCAGGCCCCAGGGCCGGGTCAGTTCGCCCGCGCGGCCGGCGTGCCGCAGCGCATCGGCAACGCCGTAGCAGCGCGGCGGCGCGATTGCCAGCACGGTGTGCGCATCGCCGAGTTCCAGGCGGTGGTAGCCGCATACGTCGATGGCGGGCAGCAGCATGGTGCCGTCGCTGTCGCGCGCGCTGCCATCGTTGCCACGCTCCGCGGTGCCGGTGACGATGGCGCCGTCTTCCAGCGTCAGCCGGTAGGACCGCTGCGGCAGGGTATGTGGCCACGGCACCGCCACCGGCTTGCCGCGCTCGGCGGTGACCAGCGGCGGCAGTGCATGCGCGGCGTCATCGGAGGCAAGCCATGCGCGCGACGCTTCGCACTGGCCAGTGGTGGCGCAAGGCAGGCCCAGGCCGTCCAGGACGCGCCGCAGTGCGGCGTCGGACACGGTCTGGGGCTGGTTCCAGGCATCCGTCCACCGGGGCAGCAGGCCCGCGCGCAGTGCCAGCGCATGCAGCGCCGTGGGCGTGTCGTGGCGGGTGGCGCGCCGGCTCATGCCTGTGCCTCCTGCGGCGCGCCCAGCGGCGGGCTTTCCTGGGGCGCGCTCTGGCGGCTGCGGGCCTGGGCCGCCAGCAGCACCAGCGAGTGGCCCGCCACCGCCTGGCTGTCGGCGACCGCCTCGCCCGCGAGTTCGGCCTCGGTGGCGTCGGGCCGGCTGCTGTCGAACAGCAGTTTCCAGGCCAGCGTGGGCCCGGGCAGCAGGAAGGAGGCCTCGGCATCGCCGGCGTTGAGCAGCAGCAAGGTTACCTGCACGGCGCCGGCATCGTTCTCTTCGTCCTGCGCCAGCGAGCCCAGCTGCGCGCGCTCCGGTTGGGGCGGCGCGGCCGCGCGGCGCAGCGCGAGCGTGCGGATCTCCGGGTCGGCCCATTCCTCGGGGGTGGGCGGTTTGCCGTCGGTATCGAACCAGGCAATATCGGCAATGCCCTGCGCCGGTTCCTCGCGCCCGTGCGCGAAGCGGTCGCCGGCCAGGGAGTGCAGCCGCCGGCGCAGGTCCAGCAGGCGGCGCACCATGTGCTGCAGCGGCTGGGCGCCGGGCGTCTGGGCCTGCTTCCAGTCCAGCCACGAGATCTCGTCGTCCTGGCAGTAGGCGTTGTTGTTGCCTTGCTGGCTGCGGCCCCATTCATCGCCGGCGGTCAGCATCGGCGTGCCCTGCGACAGCAGCAGCGTGGCCATCAGTGCCTGTGCCACGCGCGCGCGGCAGGCCAGGATAGCGGGGTCGTCGGTGGGGCCTTCGATGCTGCCGTCGGGGCTCCAGTTGGCGCTGGCGTTGTCGTCGGTGCCGTCGCGGTTGTCTTCGCCGTTGGCCTCGTTGTGCTTGCTGCTGTAGCTGACCAGGTCGGCCAGCGTGAAGCCGTCGTGTGCGGTGATGAAGTTGATGCTGGCCCACGGGCGCCGGTGGCGGCGGTCGAAGAGGTCGGCCGAGGCCGCCAGCCGCGCCGCCAGTTCGCCGCGGTGGCCGGCGTCGCCGCGCCAGAAGCGGCGCGCCACGTCGCGGAACTTGTCGTTCCACTCGGCAAAGCCGGGCGGGTGGTTGCCAAGCTGGTAGCCGCCCGGGCCCAGGTCCCACGGCTCGGAGATCAGCTTGACGCGGCTCAGCACCGGATCCTGCATCAGTGCATCGAAAAAGCCCGAGCCCGCATCGAAGCCGTTGCCCTCGCGCCCGAGGGTGGTGCCCAGGTCGAAGCGGAAGCCATCGACGTGGTAGCAGTGCACCCAGTAGCGCAACGAGTCCATCACCATCTGCAGCACGCGCGGATGCGACAGGTTGAGCGTATTGCCGCAGCCGGTGTCGTTGATGTAGTGGCGCTCGTCGCCCGGCACCAGCCGGTAGTAGCTGGCGTTGTCCAGCCCGCGCCACGACACCGTCGGCCCCAGCTCGTTGCCCTCGCAGGTATGGTTGTAGACCACGTCCAGGATCACTTCGATGCCGGCCGCGTGCAGGCGCCGCATCGCCACCTTGAACTCCTGCAGTTGCCCGGTGCCCAGGTAAGCGGGCTCCGGCGCGAAGTACGCCATGGTGTTGTAGCCCCAGTAGTTGCGCAGTCCGCGCTCCAGCAGGAAGCGGTCCTGCAGGATGGCGTGGACCGGCAGCAGCTCGACGGTGGTGATGCCGAGCTGCACCAGGTGGTCGATAAAGCGCGGGTCGCACAGCGCGGCGAAGGAGCCGCGCAGGTTGGGCAGCAGATCGCCGCGCAGCATCGACAGGCCCCGCAGGTGGGCTTCATAGATGACGGTGGACGGCCACGGCACCGCGGGCGGGCGGTCGTCGCCCCAGTGGAAGCTCTCGTCGACCACCACCGCCTTGGGCATGGTGGGGGCGCTGTCGCGGCGGTCCGGTGTCAGGTCGCCGCGCGCGCTTTGCAGGCGGTAGCCGAACAGCGCATCGGACCAGCGCACCGGGCCGCTCAACTGGCGCGCATACGGGTCGAGCAGCAGCTTGTGCGGGTTGAAGCGGTGGCCGTGCGCGGGATCGTAGGGGCCGTGCGCGCGGTAGCCGTACAGCGTGCCGAGCGCCGCATCGGGCAGGTAGCCGTGCCAGATCTCGTCGGTGCGTTCCGGCAGCTGCAGGCGCGCCAGCTCCTTGCGCCCGTTGTCGGAGAACAGGCACAGGTCGATGCGCGAGGCATGGGCCGAGAACACCGCGAAATTGACACCCAGGCCGTCCCAGTGGGCCCCGAGGGGATACGGCTTGCCCGGCAGCAGCCGGTCCGCGAACTGTCGGCTCATGTCGATGCGCCCTGGATGCCGCCACCAGGATCGAAGCGCAGCACCAGCGTGGCCAGCGGCGGCAGCGTCAGCGCGAGCGAAGCCGGCTGCCCGTGCGAAGGCACGTCCACTGCCGCTACCGCGCCGCTGTTGCCGACATTGGTGCCGCCATACACGGCGGCATCGGTATTCAGGCATTCCTGCCAGGCGCCGGCATACGGCACCCCGAGCCGGTAGCCATAGCGCGGCACCGGGGTCATGTTGACCACCACCAGCACCACTTCGCGGCTGTATGGGCCCGCGCGGCGCAGCCACGCAAACACGCTGTTATGGTTGTCGTCGCCCACCACCCACTGGAAGCCTTCCGGGCGGTGGTCCAGCGCATGCAGCGCGGGCAGCTCCCGGTAGAGGCGGTTCAGATCCCGCACCAGCGTGTGCATGCCGCGGTGCATGGGGTGGTCCAGCAAGGCCCAGTCAAGCTCGGCATCGTGGTTCCATTCCTGCCACTGCGCCAGTTCGCCGCCCATGAACAGCAGCTTCTTGCCCGGGTGCGCCCACATGAAGCCGTAGTAGGCGCGCAGGCCGGCAAAGCGCTGCCACTCGTCGCCGGGCACCTTGCCGATCATCGAGGCCTTGCCGTGCACCACCTCGTCATGCGACAGCGGCAGCACGAAGGCCTCGGACCACGCATAGACCAGCCCGAAGGTCATGTCCTGGTGGTGCCAGGCGCGATGGACGGGCTCGTGACCGAGATAATGCAGCGTGTCGTGCATCCAGCCCATGTTCCACTTGAAGTCGAAGCCAAGCCCGCCGCTGGCGACGCTGGCGGTCACGCCGGGCCAGGCGGTGGATTCTTCGGCGATGGTCAGCGCACCGGGGCAGCGTTCGTGGACCACGGCGTTCAGTTCGCGCAGGAAGTCGATGGCTTCCAGGTTTTCCCGGCCGCCGAAGCGGTTCGGCACCCACTGGCCGGGCTCGCGGCTGTAGTCGCGGTAGAGCATGGATGCCACCGCGTCCACGCGCAGGCCGTCGGCGTGGAAGTGCTCCAGCCAGTGCAGCGCGCCGGCCAGCAGGAAGCCGCGCACCTCGTTGCGGCCGAGGTTGTAGATCAGGGTGTTCCAGTCCTGGTGGAAGCCTTCGCGCGGGTCCTCGTGCTCATACAGGGCGGTGCCGTCGAAGCGCGCCAGCCCGTGCGGATCGGTCGGGAAGTGCGCGGGCACCCAGTCCAGGAGCACGCCGATGCCGGCCTGGTGGCAGCGGTCGATAAAGGCGGCGAAGGCCTGCGGCGGCCCCAGCCGCGCGGTGGGCGCATACAGCGACAGCGGCTGGTAGCCCCACGAGCCGCCGAACGGATGCTCGGTGATCGGCAGCAGTTCGATATGCGTAAAGCCCAGTTCCTGCACGTATGGCACCAGCCGCTCGGCCAGGATCTCCCAGCCGCGCTGCGTGTCGTTGGCCGCGCGCAGCCACGACAGAGCGTGGACCTCGTAGACCGACATCGGCGCTGCGTAGGGATCGGCGCCGCCGCGGCGCGCCATCCAGTCGGCGTCGTGCCAGGCGAAGGGGGGCGCGCCCTGGCCCGGTCCGGCCACCACCGAGGCGGTGGCGGGGGGCGCCTCGGTGGCCAGCGCGAGCGGGTCGGCCTTGTCCGGCAGCTCGGTGCCGTGCGGGTCGAGCAGGTCGTACTTGTAGCGGCTGCCGGGCTGCGCGCCCAGTGCGGCGGGGATGAACAGCTCCCAGATGCCGCTGGGGTGGCGCAGCCGCATCGGGTGCCGCGCCGGATGCCAGCCGTTGAAGTCAGCGATCACAGAGACCCGCCGCGCGTTCGGCGCCCATACGGCAAAGCGCACGCCGTCGATGCCGTCCACGCGCTGCCACTGCGCGCCCAGGCAGGCGCCGAGCTCGAAGTGGCGGCCCTCGGCGATCAGGTGCAGGTCCAGCTCACCCAGCAGCAGGCCAAAGGCGTAAGGGTCGGCGCCGCACTGCCCGCTGCCGTCGGACCATTGCACGCGCAGCCGGTAATCGGGCGCACCGCCCTTGTATTCGCGCGGCAGCCGCGCGGCGAAGACGCCGCCGCCATGCAGCCGTGCCATCTCCGCCAGTGGCGTGCCGCCCGCATCGGTCAGCTGCACCGACGCCGCCCCTGGCAGGCAGGCGCGCACCAGCGTGCCGTCGCCGTCAGGGTGCGGGCCCAGCACGGCAAACGGATCATGGTGGCGCGCACCAAGCAAGGCCTCGAACTCGTGGCCCGGCAGCATGCCGGGCTGCGTGCCATGGGCGGGGGTCATGGCTGGTCTCCCGGCGCCAGCAGCTTGCGCACCAGGCGCGCCAGGCCGCTGACCGGCAGGTCGATCCAAGCCACGCGGTTGGCGGCTTCGTAGTCGACCTCATAGGCTGCCCGTTCCAGCAGGAACAGGTCCAGCAATGGCTGCAGCTGGCCGGGCGCGGCCCAGGGTGTGCCCGAGTCCTGCATGTGCAGGTGGTAGCAGTTCAGGAGGGCTTCGCTGGCGGTGCTGCGGAAGCGCTCCAGCAGCACCGCGCGGCGTTCGGCCAGCTGCGGCGGCAGTTCGCTGTGGGTGCGCTCCTGGCGGTCGGTGCCGACCGTGGCCGCGGCGTAGTCAAGCGAGCGCAGCAGCCCGGCCACATCGCGCAGCGGCGAGGTCTTGCGCCGGCGCCAGTCCAGCGGCAGGCCGGGCTCGCCTTCGAAGTCGACCAGGTAGGTGTCGTTCTGCGCAATCAGCACCTGGCCCAGGTGGAAGTCGCCGTGGATGCGTGTCTGCAGGCTGCCCGGCGCGGCAGCGGCGAGCTGTTCGACCAGCGCGGGCAGCGCGTCGCGCGCGGCCAGCAGGGTCTGCACGTCGGCCTCGAAGCCCTGGCGCACCGGTCCCGGCACGGTGGCGGGCGCGGACTCCAGCCGCGTCAGGGCGCGCTGCAGCGCACGCAAGGCTTGCTCGGCCCACGCGCGCGCATCGCCTTCGGTGGCCGGCAACGGCGCGAACGCGTCGTCGCCGCTGGGCCGTGCCAGCACCGCATGGAGTTCGGCGAGCCGGCGGCCGAGCGTGCCAGCCAGCGCGGCATAGCCGTTCATGGCCTCGGCAAACTCGTCCTCGCTCTCCTGCGAGGGCAGCGCGTCATCGATGGCGCGGCCCAGGTAGTCCAGGGTCCAGTCCCAGCCATTGCCCTGGTTCAGGACATAGCCCTGCAGCAGCATCAGCGTATGCGGCACGCCATCCGGTCCGGTGCGCACCACCTCGCCCAGCAGCGGCGCCGCGTGCGCATAGCCCTGCACGGTCAGGTAGCGCGTCATCTCGGCCTCGGGGTGGATGCCGCCAGAGACCCGGCGCACCATCTTGAGCACGGCGGTGTTGTTATAGGACAGCGAGCTGTTGGACTGCTCTGCCGACATGTATTCGATCGGGTCGCGCTCCAGTTCCAGCGCGGCCAGGCCGGCTTCGGCGCGGAAGTGGATGATGTCGTTGCCGGCGTGCACCTGCACGTCATTGCGCAGCGCGCGCACCACCTCGCGCGCAAAGGGCTCGACCACGAAACCGTCGGTGGCCAGCCCCACGCGGCTGCCCTGGCGCACGCGCGCCATCGACAGTCCATGTGCCAGCTGCGACACGCTGTCGGCGCTCTCGCGGTCCCACAGGATGCCCAGCGGCAGCTGGTAGCGTTCGGTGCGGCCAGGCAGGGTCACCTCCACCTCGCCCAGGTAGACATCTTCGCCGCTGCTGCCGCGCGCAAATGGCAGCAGGTACGCCAGGTCGATGCGCTCGATGCGCTCGTGCTTGGCGCCGAACCAGCGGCGCCGGCTGATGTAGTGCGGCAGCACGTCGCTGGCCATGATGCGGCGCGAGGCGTCGGTCAGCTCCGGCCGGCTCGTGTTCTGCATCACCAGGGTGATCTGGTCCGGCATCTGCTCGGGTGCTTCCACGTGCCATGACGGGGGCTGCGCCTCGTCACTGAGTACGAACCAGTAGAAGCCGTAAGGCGGCAGCGTGAGCAGGTAGGTCAGCGTGCCGATGGCCGGGAACGGCGTGGCGCCCATCATCTCCACCGGCACGCGGCCGTTGAAGGCGGACAGGTCCAGTTCGACGGCCTGCGGCGCGCGCGACAGGTTGGCCACGCACATGATGTGCTCGTCCTCGTATTCGCGCAGGTAGGCCAGGATCTTGCGGTTGCCCGGAAACAGGAAGCGCAGCGTGCCGCGGCCGAAGGCGCGGTGCTTGCGCCGCAGCGCCAGCATGCGCCGCATCCAGTTCAGCAGCGAATGCGGGTCGCGCGCCTGCGCCTCGACGTTGACGGCTTCGTAGCCATACAGCGGGCCTTGCAGCGGCGGCAGCACCAGGCGCTCGGGGTCGGCGTGCGAGAAGCCGCCGTTGCGGTCGGGTGACCACTGCATCGGCGTGCGCACGCCGTCGCGGTCGCCCAGGTGGATGTTGTCGCCCATGCCGATCTCGTCGCCGTAGTAGATCACCGGCGTGCCCGGCATCGAGAACAGCAGGCTGTTCATCAGCTCGATGCGGCGGCGGTCGCGCTCCATCAGGGGTGCCAGCCGGCGGCGGATGCCCAGGTTGATGCGGGCGCGCCGGTCGGTGGCGTAGACCTCCCACAGGTAGTCGCGCTCGCTGCTGGTCACCATCTCCAGCGTCAGTTCGTCATGGTTGCGCAGGAAGATGGCCCACTGGCAGTTGGGCGGCACCTCCGGCGTCTGGCGCATGATGTCGGTGATCGGGAAGCGGTCTTCGCGCGCGATCGCCATGTACATGCGCGGCATCAGCGGGAAGTGGAAGGCCATGTGGCATTCGTCGCCTTCCGGCTCCGGCCCGGTCAGGCCAAAGTACTGCTGCGCGTCCTCCGGCCACATATTGGCTTCTGCCAGCAGCATGCGGCCGGGGAAGCGCGCGTCCAGGTGGGCACGGATATGGCGGATGACGGCATGGGTCTCGGGCAGGTTCTCGTTGCTGGTGCCTTCGCGCTCGACCAGGTAGGGCACCGCGTCCAGGCGCAGCCCGTCGACGCCCATGTCGAGCCAGTAGCGCATCACCGACAGCACCTCGTTGAGCACCTGCGGGTTGTCGAAGTTCAGGTCCGGCTGGTGCGAGTAGAAGCGGTGCCAGAAGTAGGCGCCCGCCACCGGGTCCCAGCTCCAGTTGGACTTCTCGGTGTCGCAGAAGATGATGCGGGTGCCGGCGTAGGCCTGGTCATGGTCCGACCACACGTAGTAGCGCCGTGCCGCCGAGCCGGGCTTGGCGGCGCGCGCGCGCTGGAACCACGGATGCTGGTCGGAGGTGTGGTTGATCACCAGCTCGGTGATCACGCGCAGTCCGCGCGCGTGCGCCGCGGCGATAAAGCGGCGCGCCTCGGCCAGCGTGCCGTAGTCGGGGTGGACGTTGCGGTAGTCGGCGATGTCGTAGCCGTCGTCGCGGCGCGGCGACGGATAGAACGGCAGCAGCCAGACCGTGTCCACACCCAGGTTGACCAGGTAGTCGAGCTTGGCCAGCAACCCGGCAAAATCGCCCACGCCGTCGCCGTTGGCGTCGTAGAAGGACTTGATGTGGAGCTGGTAGATGATCGCGTCCTTGTACCAGAGCGGATCGGCGTTGAGCAGGGCGGCACTGCCGGTTTCGGTAAGGCGTTTCATCCGTGTCTCCACGTATGCCTGTCAGGCGCCGTGCGGGTCGGTCGAGGCCGGCGCCGAGGGTGGGCGGGGAGCGGGGCGCTCCAGCGGGCGCACATGCCAGACCGTGAACGGCAGTTGCGCCGGATCGAGCCGGATGCGCTGGTGCTTGCCGCGCAGCTCGAAGCGCCGGCCGTGCATCAGGTCGTGCACCGCCAGGCCGGCCTGGTCGGGCAGCCCCCATTCCCACAACGGGATTTCGATGTCGGTCTCGTGCGCCGTGCGCGGATCCAGGTTGATCGCGGCCAGCAGCACGTCGTCGCCGAACAGGTAGTCGGTGCCCGGCATGAAGCGCGCGAACCACAGCACGGCGTCGCTGCCGGCATGGTAGAAGCGCAGCCCCAGGTGGTTCTGCAGCGCCGGGTGCCCGGCGCGGATCTCGTTGAGCCGTGAGATCTCCGCGACGATATTGCCGGGCTGCTGCCAGTCGCGCACGCGCAGCTGGTATTTCTCGGAATCGAGATATTCCTCGCGCACCTTGCCGTTCAGCACAAAGGGCGCGCTCTCGCACAACTCGAAGCCGCTGTACATGCCCCACAGCCCCGACAGCAGCGTGGCCAGCGCCGCGCGGATCAGGAACGCGGGGCGCCCGCCCTGGTGCAGGAAGTAGGGGTTGATGTCAGGGGTGTTGACGAAGAAGTGAGGCCGGAAGAAGTCGCGCAGCGGGCTTTGCGTCAGCTCGGTCAGGTATTCGGTCAGCTCCCACTTGGCATTGCGCCAGGTGAAGTACGTGTATGACTGGCTGAAGCCCAGCTTGGCCAGCCGCGCCATCATCTTGGGCCGGGTGAAGGCCTCGGCCAGGAAGATGGTGTCGGGGTGGCGCGCGCGCACGTCGGCGATCATCCACTCCCAGAACGGCAGCGGCTTGGTGTGCGGGTTGTCGACGCGGAAGATGCGCACGCCCTGGTCGGCCCAGAACGTCACCACGTCGCGCAGGGCCTGCCATAGCGCGGCGCCCGCGGGCGCTGCGGCGTAGAAATCGACGTTGACGATGTCCTCGTACTTCTTGGGCGGGTTCTCGGCATAGCGCAGCGAACCGTCCGGGCGGTGTGCGAACCATTCCGGGTGGTCGCGCAGCCACGGATGGTCGGGCGAGCACTGGATGGCGAAGTCCAGTGCCAGCTCCAGGCCATGTCTGGCCGCCGCGTCGCGCAGGCGGCGGAAGTCTTCAAAGGTGCCGAGCTCGGGATGCAGCGCATCGTGGCCGCCTTCCTTGCCGCCGATGGCGTAGGGGCTGCCGTGATCGCCCGGCTCGGCGCGCAGGCTGTTGTTGCGGCCCTTGCGGTGGGTGCGGCCGATCGGGTGGATCGGCGTGAAGTAGAGCACGTCGAAGCCCATCGCGCGAATCGCGGGCAGCCTGGCGATGACATCGTCGAAGGTGCCGTGGCGGGTCTCGTCGTTGCTTTGCGAGCGCGGGAACAGCTCGTACCAGCTGGCGTAGCGCGCGGCCAGGCGATCGGCCTCGACCGGCATGGCCACCGGATGACGCGAGGCAAACGGGCGACCCGCCGGGGTTGCCATCACTGCCTGCATCGCGGCCTCGGTGCGTGGCGACAGCAGGATCTCCTGCCGGCGAGCGTCATCGCCGGCAGCGGTGATCAGTTCGTCGACGATGGCTGAGAGCTCGGTGTCCGCGGTTGCCGTCCGGGTGTTCTTCCCGCCATTGCCCTGCTTCCCGTTCCTGGCAGGCTGCAGCAGCGCATCGGCCACCAGCCGCGCGCCTTCCTCGATCTCCAGCGCCACGTTGAGGCCGGCCGCGCGCTTCTTGCCGATCTCGTCGAGCCAGCTGGCGAAGGTGTCGCGCCAGGCCTCGACCGTGAATTCATGCCGGCCCAGCGCCACCAGCGGGAAACTGCCTTCCCAGCGGTCGTTGATCACGGGCTGCATCGGCGCCTGGTGCCAGCCAGTCTCGCCCGGCGCACGCCACAACACCGTGGCGGCAAGCTTGTCGTGGCCATCCATCCAGATATCGGCACTGACGGTCACGCGCTCGCCCACCACGCGCCGCACCGCGAAGCGGCCTTCGTTGCAGGCGGGCTCGACGTGCTCGATGGCGATCCGCGGGGCCTCCATTGCCGCCACCACGCTGCCCAGGCCGGTGGCGGCCAGCGTTTCATGGCCGTGCGGCGCGCGCGCGTCGGCTGCCGGCATGCCGGGCCGCGTCAGGGGCACCGGGGGCACTTCGTAGAGGCGGATATCGGCCGGTGCCAGCGTGATGCTGGCCAGCGCATCGAGCCGGTGGTTGGCATCGACCGTCCCGCCCGGGCCGCCCAGTGACGATTCCAGGTGCGCGCTGGCGTGCGGCAGCGCGCTCAGCACGCGGTCGGCGCCCAGCGTGCCGGGCGCCGCGGGGTCTGGATTGAGCACCACTGCCAGGGCGGGGGCACCGTCCGGTACCTCAGGGTCGCTACGGGTGCCGGCGGCGTCGGGAGCGGGGCAGGCGCCGTCCGGCACAGGCAGCCGTGCCAGCACCGTCAGCGGCGCGTCGGGTCCGCTCAGCAGGCGCACGGCCAGTGCCGGCGCCGGATCGCGCGCAGCCAGCCAGGTATTGGTTTCCAGCAGCTCGTGGGTGATGTCGTACGGCGCGCCCTGATGCGGGGCACCATCCGTGGCCAGCGGGTCGCGTGCCAGCGCGCCGCCGGTCTCGAAGCCGGCCGGCACCAGGATGCCGTCGCCGATCGCCGCGGCGGTCCACAGCGCACGCCGCGCGCTGAGTGCGTCATGGCTTGCCGGCGTCAGCGCTGGGGCGGCCAGCACCCGGCCGAAGGGGCGCAGCCGCGCGATTTCCTCGGTCAGCCAGGGGCTGCGAAAATCCCACCACGGCAGCGAGCAGAATGCGCCGTCGAAGCCGGCGGGCGCGAGATCGTCCAGTTGCGCCGGCGTCAGCCCGGGCGTCCATGCCAGGAAGCATGGCGCACCGCGCGCCTGTGCCGGCACAGCATCGCTGCGCAGCGTGCCGGTCACCGCGGCCCAATGCCTGCCGTGCACGCGTGCCGGCGCACGGCAGCAGAAGCCCGCCGCGCCTGCCACCCAAGCCTGGCGCAGCCGGGCCGCCCACCACTGCACCAGCGCCTCGGCCGCTTGCTGGTCATGCCAGCGCAGGCGCGCGCCGGGGATGTGGCTGTCGGTCTCGTGTGGGGCGAAGGCTGGGAGCGCACTGTCGATCCAGCCAGGGTCGGGTGCTGGCCCGGTGCCGTCGGCGGGGTCGACCGCATAGCGGTCCAGTGAGATGTCGAGCAGCGGGGCCAGCCCGTGCCGGGCGCAAGCCGCGAAAGCGTCTTCGCCGGGCAGGTGCGGCCAGCCGCCGATCAGTACGTGGTCGAAGCCCAGTGCCGCCACGCGCTGGAGCGCGTGTTCATCGGCATCGGACGTTCCGGTCAGGTCGATCTGGCAGATCCGCACAAAATCCTCCCGGTGTTTCGCTCCGACGGAGCAACAAAATCCCGCTCCGGCGCCTTGCGGCCAGCCGGCGGGATGGCACAGCCATGCGAAGTGCGTGCCAGCGCGCCCGGCCAGTCTCCAATTGCGCGCCCAGCCAAGGCACCTCAAGGGCAAGCGCCGCGGCATCTCATGTGCGCGATGCCTTACTGCTTGTAAAAACTACCGGCGCGCGCCGTGCCGATGGAAAGAACGCGCAGGGCAATGGGGCCGATGCGGGCGCGGTGTCCAGCCGGTACGCTTCTTGCCGCTGTCTGGCAGCGCGTGTTGTTCCCGGCACGGTGGGAAGGCCGCGGAAGGAGACGCATGGACTGGTGGCTGGAGGCAGCGCAATGGCCGGCGATGGTGGTGACGGTGGTGGCCACCTGGCTGGTCGGCTCACGCCGGAGCGCGCGCCGGCGCGCCGGCTTCTGGGTCTTTCTTGCCAGCAACGTGCTGTGGATTGCCTGGGGCTGGCACGGCGGCGCCAATGCGCTGGTGGTCCTGCAGCTGGCGCTGATCGCGATGAACCTGCGCGGCATGCGCGAGGCCCGCAAGGCGTGGCCGCCCGCCTCGCAGCGCGCGCTTGCGGCCACTGGCGGCGCGCGGGACGAGCCGCTATCCTTGCACGAGCCCGGCGTGCGGCGCACGTCCGGCGCGAGCGAGCAACCGCCGGCGGCAGCCGGCCCCGATCGGTGACTTCACGGGTCCGCGCGCGGACCAGGGCAGGTGTGTCATGGCGAAGAAGAAGATCCTGTTGCTCAATGCGCTGATTGCGGCATCGCGCGAAGGCGAGCTTGGCTGCCGCGTCGCAGCGCTGGCCGCGGCCAATCCCCACCTGAAATCGCTGCTCACCAGCCGCGCCAATGCGTTTGCGCAAGCGGCGCGGGAGCTGCAGGCGTGCCTGCTTGACCTGGGGCAGCTGCCCGACATGACGGCAGCCCCGGCTGCGTCGGCCGGAAGCGCGATCGGCAAGCACGGCTCGGACCGGTCCATCCTGCAGGCGGTCAGCAAGCGTGAACACGCCGTGCAGCGACGCTATGCGCGGGCGCTGCGCACACAGGTGCTGGGCTCGCGCCTGCGCGCCCTGGTGCGCCGCCAGTACCGTGGGGTGCAGGTCAGCCACGAGTTGTTTCGCGTGCTGCAGCAGCAGTACCGGACGCCGCAGGCAAGCCCGTAGCCGCCGGCCGAGACCGCATTTCTTACAAGGCAACGAACGAATTGCACGCGCGGCCGGCCGCCACGCAGGGCGCGGCGCGCAATGCATGCCCGCAGGGGATGGCGCTCATCTTGCATGTCTGCGGGACATGCATCCCGTACGGAGACCGTCATGCCCGAGCACCCGCCCAAGCCAGCCCGGCCATCGCAGGATGCGCCGCGTGCGCCGCGCCATCCCGGCAACCCGGAAGATGTGCGCAAGGGGCAGGTGACCACTCCCCTGGCGCGCGACACGTTCCGCCAGCGCTTTCTTGCGCGCTTCGCGGATCCCGCATACCGGCAGGAGGATGAGGCGCTGGACCGCCTCGAACACATTGCCTGGGATGCCTATCAGGAAGGCCGCAAGGCACCCCGCACGCATAAGGCCGGGCCAGGCTATGCCGATCCGGACTACGAGCTCTCCGACGAGTGGCGCGCCGCCAGCGAGGCCGTGCGCAGCGCACAGCAGCGCCAGGCAGATCCCGCCACACCGTCGCGCGTGTTGCTGGTGTGCGCCGCGGCGCGCAACGACTACACCTGCCCGGGCGAGGTGTCGAAATCCTGGCGCCTGGCCGGGCGCGCACGGGAACGGCTGGAGGCGGACGGCATCGAGGTCGACCTGCTCGACCTGAGCCACCTCGCTTCAGATGCCGACCTGCGCATCCATCCGTGCAAGGCGTGCGTGTCGACCGCAATGCCGTTGTGCCACTGGCCGTGCAGCTGCTATCCCAACCATGCGCTGGGCCAGGTCAACGACTGGATGAACGAAATCTATCCGCGCTGGGCGGCCTGCCACGGCGTGCTGATCGTGACGCCGGTGTACTGGTACCAGGCCGCCAGCCCGCTGAAGCTGATGATGGACCGGCTGGTCTGTGCCGACGGCGGCAATCCCGACCCCACCACCACGCATGGCAAGGACGTGGTGCGCGCCAAGGCGATGGAGCTGTCCGGCTGGGACTATCCCAAGCATCTGTCCGGGCGCGCCTACGGGCTGGTGGTGCACGGCGACGTGGCCGGCACCGAGGGCGTGCGCCGCGCGCTGGCCGACTGGCTCGACTGGATGGGCCTGATCGACGCGGGCCCGCAGGCGCGGCTGGACCGGTATATCGGCTACTACGAGCCCTATGCCACCAGCCACGTGGCACTGGACCAAGACACTGGCGTGCAGGGCGAAGTGGACAACGTGGCGCGCGCGCTGGCGTGCGCGGTGCGGCAGTTGCGCAAGGGCGAACTGCGCGCGCCGGACCGCGGGCTGGTGCCACCGCGGCAGAAGTAGCGGCACGCTGACTGACTGACGAATCGGGGCAAGCGGAGACGACGATGGATCGCAGAGACAACTGGCGCGGCCAGCCATGGCACGAGAGCGCGGTGCCTGAAGCCGATATGCGCAGTCACTACGTGGGCGCCTACGGGGTCTACGACTATGACGAGCCGGTGGACCCGGACGAGTCTGGCGGGCGCCGCGGGGCGTGGGAATGGCGGCCGGAGCGCTTGCCGCCGGACGCGCCGGCGCCGCGCGCCCGGGGCCAGACCGATCCTTACCGCCAGTTCACCGGCTACAACGAGCGCATGGATCTCTACCGGGGCGGGCCGCAGCGGGCGCGTCCGGTGGGGCCGCGCAATTACCAGCGCACGGACGAGCGCATTCTCGAAGACCTGTGCGAGCAGCTCTCGCGCAGCGCGCGGCTGGACCTCAACGATGTCGAAGTCCGGGTCGAGCAGGGCGTGGTGACGCTGGAGGGCAGTGTGCCGGACCGGCTGCAGAAGTACCGGATCGAGGATATTGCCGACGAGGTTTTCGGCGTGAAGGATCTGGTCAACCACTTGCACGTGGCGCGCACTGGCGCAGCGCAAGCGCATCCGGGCCACGGCATGCGTGCCTACTGAGGCGTTGTTCCCACGGACGGGAGAGTGCGCACATGACCGGTTCCCCGAACCCAGCCAATCACCGTGGCAATGCCGCGACGGCAGCGGATATGGCGCTGCAGGCGGCCCTGTGCTCGCGCCTGTGGGACGCCGGCCTCGACGTGAGCGAGGTTGCCGTGGACGTGGCGCAAGGCCGCGTGACGCTGCGCGGCGCGATCGGCGCGCAGGCCGACTGCGATGCAGTCGAAGCCTGCGTCCGCGGCTGTGACGGTGTGCGCGAGATCGTCAATCGCATCCAGGTTGCGCCGGACCGCACCGGCGGATGAGCGTCCGTGCAAGCGACAAGGCGGCCACTTCAGAGCCCGTAAGGCCAGGTCTCCGGCGCGCCCGGCGCGGGCTCCGCCGGCAGCGCCGGAACCGCGCGCGTACGGTCGAACCACAACAGCAGATCGAATTGCCGCGGCAGCGTGGCGCGCGCATAGTGGCTCTGCAGCTCGGTCTCGGGGCGGTAGATCACCCCGATAAAGCGCTCTTGCCGTGCCGGCATCAGCAGCTGACGCACTTCGGCCTGCACGCCGCCGTTGGCGCCGCCGGACGGACCGCGCAGGTCGATCCAGGCTTGCGCATGGCCGGCCGCATGGAACAGATGCTCGTAGCTGTCGGCACGGGCAGGGCGCACTTGCTTGATTTCCATCGGGCCGTCCCACGATGTCGCCGCGGCGACGGTGCCGTCGTAAGTGCTCAAGCCAACCAGCGCGGCGTCGTCGCCGAAGGACTCGCGGCACAGCTGGCCGATACTCAGCTGCCCCTGGCTGGCGCCCATCTCGGTCTGCGAAGCATCCCCGATATGCGAGTTGTGCGCCCATACCACCGCGCGCGCTTGCGGGCCATGCGCCTGCAGCAGATGCGCCAGGGTTTCAAACATATGTGTGTCGCGCAGGTTCCAGCTGTCGTCGCTGCCGTGATACATCACGCGGTAGTAGCGCTCGGCTGAAGCGACCAGGCGCGCGTTCTGCGCGGCATCGAGAAAGTCCTCGTGACCCGCCCGGGCATAGGCCAGCCGTTTGTCCAGCAGCGCCTGCAGCTGTGCGACGACGGCATCCTCGCAGTCGGCATGCGTGCCGTGCAGCACGGCACGCCCATAGCGCGCCGGATCCCGGCCCCACGGTTCCAGGCAGCCATAGCGCTCGCGCGCCGCTCGGGCGGCCTGTGGATCTACGCCCTCCAGGTAGGCCAGCACTGCAGCCATGGAAGCGCGCAGGCTGTAGATATCGAGGCCGAAGAATCCAGTGCGCTGCGCAGGCGCCAGGGTTTCATTGTGCGTGTGCAGCCAGCGGATAAAGCGCGCCACCTCCAGGTTGCGCCACATCCAGACCGGGAAGCGTGTAAAGGCTGCGCCGGGCGATTCGGCCGGCTGTGGCGGGCGGCCGCGCACGTGGCGGTCGACTGCCGCGGCATCTGGCCAGTCTGCCTCGACCGCGATGATGCGGAAGCCGTGCCGGGCCACCAGGTGCGCTGTCAGGGCAGCGCGGGCATGATAGAACTCGGCGGTGCCGTGCGTACTTTCGCCCAGGAGCACCACGCGGTGTCGGGCCAGCAAATCGGCCAGCACGCCGGTGGCATTGGCAAACGGACCGCGGAACGGGCTTGCCGCCGGGTCGTCGATGGGCGGCAATGGAACCGCCGCGGCCGCAATCGCGGCGGCGGCGCGGGGGTCAGCCCGGTGGTGTGGCATCTCGCATCGGTATCCGGGATTAGCAGCGCCGGAGTCTTCAGCGGGGCCTGACGAGTGGCCGGCGATCAGCCCGGAATGGTGCGCGGATCGTGGCCGAAGCTGCTGCGCGAGCGGATCTGCCCGTCGCGGCCGTGGATCAGCAACTCGACGTGCTCGCTTTGCGCCTTCGTGGTGCCGGCCGCAACCGCTTCTTCCTGGGTGGCGTGGTGCGATTCCGCATAGCGCGCACCCTCGTGGATCACATCCCAGCCTTCGTCGTGCGGTACGACGTGTATGTTGCTGCCCATGTCGGGTCTCCTCGATGATCGGTGCTTTCATTGTGGCGCATCTGCGCGCGCTGTCTATCCGGCGCCGTCTGACAGCCGCAAAGGGCACCGGGTTCCACTTTTCGATGGAAATCCCTGGTTATTTGTCGGGCCTCTTGTAAGCTGGACTTGGATCGCAAAAAGAGGAGCGGACCATGCGTGCAAGATTTGCCAGGGGGCTGACGCAGTCGCCGGTGACCGTGGTGGCCCGGGCGTTCGACGGAGAAGCGGTGCGCACTCCCCAGGTGGGCGACCTGGTGACGGTGTATAGCCAGGATCAGGACACCGAATTCAATATCCGCCTGTGCGAGGCCGTCGAGCCCGGCCGCTGGCGCGGCGTGGTCTACGCGATCGGCCGCGGACAGGACGTGCTGGTCACCGCCGAAGGGCTGGAGATCGACGACGTTGTCGAGGTGATGCGCGAGGAAATCGCCTCCGTCATCCCCTGCGGCCGATCCCACTGAACGCTGCACCCCGCGGGTGCGGACATTCCGGTTTTGAAGACGCCTGCGGCCCGGTTCAGGCCGGCCGCGCGGGCTGCCTTGGCACACCCAGCCACATGGCCAGTCCGCTGGCCAGCAGCAGCGCCGCCAGCAGGTAGAGGGCATGGTCCAGGCTGCCGGTCCGGGTCTTGATCTGTCCAATCACCCACGGGCTGACGATGCCGCTGGTGATGCCGATGCTGCTGATGAAGGCGATGCCGGCGGCCGTGCCCGCGCCCGGCAGGTAGCTGGGCGGCAGCGACCAGAACACCGGCAGCGCGGCAAAGATCAGCACCGCGGCCACCGACAGGATGGCCAGCATCAGCGCCAGGCTGGGCAGGTGCAGGGTCAGCGCCGCCAGGGCCAGCGCGCCGCCTGCCGTGCACAGCAGGAAGTGGCGGTGGCGCTCGCCGGTGCGGTCGGAGTGGCGCGCGATCAGGAGCAGGCCGACCGCGCCGACGGCATTGGGTACCACCGAATACAGGCTGACCGACATCACGTCGGTGATGCCGAAGTCGCGGATCATCAGCGGCATCCAGAAGCTCAGCGCCAGCGAACCACAGGTCAGCGAAAAATAGATAAACGCGAACAGGTACACGCGCGGGTTGCGCAGAACCTGCCGCAACGCGTGCAGCGAATGGCCGCCGGCATGTGCTTGCGCGGCGGTGTCGCGCGCCAGGTGGGCACGTTCGCCGTCGGTCAGCCAGCTGGCCTGCTGCGGGCCATCAACCAGGCAGCGCGCGGCCAGCAGGCCCAGCAGCACCGCGGGCGCGCCCTCGATCGCAAACATCCACTTCCAGCCCTGCAGCCCGAGCACGCCGGCCATGTCGCGCATGATCCAGCCGGACACCAGCCCGCCCAGCACACCCGCCACCGCCACGCCGGCAAAGAAGATCGCCATCACCGCGGCGCGGCGGCGCGCCGGGAACCAGTAGGTCAGGTAGAGCACGATGCCGGGGAAGAAGCCGGCTTCGAACACGCCCAGCAGGAAGCGCAGCGTATAGAACTGCGCCGGGGTGGAGACGCCCATCATCGCCACCGAGGCCAGGCCCCACAGCACCATGATGCGCGTGAACGTGCGCCGTGCGCCAAAGCGCGCCAGCAGCATGTTGCTGGGCACTTCGCACAGCACGTAGCCGACGTAGAAGACCGCGGCGCCCAGGCCGTACATGGCGTCGCTGAAGCCCAGGTCCTGCTTCATCTGCAACTGGGCGAAGCCGATGTTGATGCGGTCCAGGAACGACACCACGTAGCAGACGAACAGGAACGGGATGATGCGCAGCCAGACCTTGCGGTAGAGCGCATCCTCATCGTGCGCAGCCAGTGCTGCGGGAGGCAGGGTGGGGGACGTCAGGCTGGATAGGGACGAAAGATCCCCTGAGACCGGATGGCTCATGAACGTTGTCTCCGTACGGTGGTGGCTGCGGCGGCGGGCAGCCGGAGGGTTCCGCCAGTGGGCAGCGTCTTGCGCGCGTTGGCCCGCGATGGTGCCGGGAAAAGAACAGGACAGGCGCGGCGGTACCGCGCCTGTGTCAGGTCAGGCTGGCGTGGTGGCCGGCATTTCGGTCACGCCTTCGCGCGCGGCGGCCATGGCGGCCAGGAGCACATCGTGGTCGCCGATATGGTTGGCCAGCAGCAGGATCAGCTGCGCATTGGCGGCCTGGCTTTTTGCCTCGTCGAGGTCGCGGTGCATCTCGATCAGCGCTTCGTAGAAGTCGTCGGGCCGCGCCAGGTTGGGTTGGGTGTTGAGCGTATTGGGCATGGGAGTCTCCGCGGTGCAGGTCTGGCCGGTCTCAGGCGGCCATGCGGCCGGGCTGCGGGGCGCGCAGGTCGGCACCGGTGGCGCGCGCCAGCGCGGCGCGGATCGCGGCCGGGTCGGGGTGGTGCCAGCGGGCGCAGACATGCTGGTCCGGGCGGACCAGGTAGCAGGTGCCGGGCGTGGCACCGTAGCGCGCGGCGGCCAGGCCCTCGTCGTCGCGCAGCACGGTGGCATTGGTGCAGGTCACCGCCGGCTGCGCGGCGTCGGTCACGTAGACCAGCCGCAGCGGCACGCCGCTGTCTTTCGGCGCGGCGAGGCCGGCGAGCGTGGCTGCATCGATGGTGTCAGGGCTGCCGAACACCAGCACAGTGAAGTCCCCGCCCAGGTGCGACAGCAGCCAGCCCGCGCCCTGCGCGCCGGATACCGGCGCGTCGCAGCAGACCGCGCCAGGCACCAGCTTGCAGGCATAGTCCTGGGCATCGTCAGCGGTGTTCAGCGGCGAATCCTGCAGCACCGCGGGCACCGACAGCCGCCCGCTGTTGACCAGGGTGCGCGCAAACGCATGGCGCCTGGACAGGGTCAGCACCGCATCGCGGAACACGCGGCTGACCGCGCTCTTGGGCGTGATGAAGTCGGTGGAACGTGTGGAGTTGCGCAGGTTCTCGTCGGCGGCGTATTCGCGCTCGCTGGCGTAGGTGTCCAGCAGCTTGTCGCAGGCATGGCCCTGCAGCACATAGGCCAGCTTCCAGGCCAGGTTCTCGGCGTCCTGGATGCCGCTGTTGGCGCCACGCGCGCCGAACGGCGACACGCCATGCGCGGCATCGCCGGCGAACAGGATATTGCCGTGGCGGAAGCTGTCCATGCGAAGGCAGGAGAACGTATAGACGCTGACCCATTCCAGCTCGAACTTCACGTCCTTGCCCAGCAGCGCCTGCACCCGCGGGATCACGCGCTCCGGCGTTTTCTCCAGCTCCGGGTCGGCGTCCCAGCCGAGCTGGAAATCGATGCGCCAGACGTTGTCCGGCTGGCGGTGCAGCAGCACCGACTGGTTCGGGTGGAAGGGCGGGTCGAACCAGAACCAGCGCTCGCTCGGGAAATCCGCTTCCATCTTCACGTCGGCAATCAGGAAGCGGTCGCGGAAGGTGCGGCCCTTGCTGTCCAGGCCCAGCAGCTTGCGCATCGGGCTGCGCGAACCGTCGGCGGCCACCACGTAGCGCGCCGCCAGCGGGTAGCTGCCGTCAGGCGTCTCGATGGTCAGTATCACGCCGTCCTCGGACGTGCCGCGCTGTTCCAGCCCGACCACCTTGTTGCGCCAGCGGATCTCGATATTGGGCAGCGCCTGCGCGCGCTCCAGCAGGTAGCCTTCGAGGTAGTACTGCTGCAGGTTGATGAAGGCAGGGCGGCGGTGGCCGCTCTCGGGCAGCAGGTCGAAGCTGTAGACCTGCTGGTCGCGCAGGAACACCTTGCCGACGTGCCAGCGCACGCCCTTGTCGACCATGCGCTCGCCGCAGCCAAGCCGGTCGAAGATATCCAGCGTGCGCTTGGAAAAACAGATTGCTCGCGATCCGGTGGACAGCGTGCAGTCGTCATCCACCAGCACCACGGCCACGCCGCGCTGCGCCAGGTCGATGGCGGTGGCCAGGCCGACCGGCCCGGCGCCGACCACGACGACCGGGTGGACGGCCGGATCGGCCCCTTTCTGTTGCTCGGCGCAGGGCTGGTACTCGAACGACAGCCGCTGGTAATCGATGCTGCTCATGCCTGTGTCTCCATCCATAGCTTGTTGCCCGACTTATTCTTTTTGGAGGTCAGTCCTGCAGTGCGGCCCACATTTCCTTGTCGCGCTGGGCCGTCCAGATGCGCGGGTGGCGGACGCCGCTGGCCTCGTCATAGGCGCGCGAGACGTCGAAGGGCAGGCAGTGCTCGTAGATAAAGACCTGGCCAAACTTGGGGTCCATCGCGCGCCGGGTGTGCGCCATCGCGGCCTTCAGGTCGAGCTTCTCGGCCACGGCTTCCTTGCCGGCCTGGAACAGCGTGGTGACGAAGTCCTTGGTGTAGGCGATACCCTTGTCCACTTCCTCCGGCGTGGTCAGCGCGGGGCCGCGGCCGGGCACCAGCTTTTCCGGCTTGAGTGCCTGCAGCGCGTCCAGCGTGGCCGGCCAGTCTTCCAGCTGGGCGTCGCCGCAGTAGCAGGCGGCGTCGTACTCGACCAGGTCGCCGGAGAACAGCACCTTCTGCTGCGGCAGCCAGACCACGGTGTCGCCCTTGGTATGGCCCGAGCCCAGGTGGGCGATGCGCACTTCCAGCTTGCCCAGGAACAGCGTGATTTCCTTCTCGAACACCAGCGTCGGCCAGGTCAGGCCGGGCACGGTCTCGACGCCGGCGAACAGGCGCGGGAAGCGCTCGATCTCGGACTTCATGTCGGCCTCGCCGCGCTCGACGATCATCTCGTAGGTGCCGCGGCTGGCGATGACCTGCTGCGCGCCTTCGGCGAAGTAGGCCGACGCGCCCAGCACGCGCACCGCGTGGTAGTGCGACAGCACCACGTACTTGATGGGCTTGTCGGTGATGGTGCGGATGCGGGCGATCAGGTCCTGCGCCATGGCCGGCGTGGCGGTGGTGTCGACGATCAGTACGCCGTCGTCGCCGATGACCACGCCCGAATTGGGATCGCCTTCGGCGGTGTAGGCCCAGGCGTTCTCTGACAGTTGGGTGAAGGTGACCTGCTTGGCTTCCAGGTCGGCCTGCGATGCGAATGCCTTGGACATGGCGTCTTTCCTTTGTGTGGGGAGGCGAGACGGCACCGGCACGATGGCTGCGTTGCGCTGGCCGCGGGCTGTCTCGCCCCGTTTCTATGGATGTCTGACGGCGTGGGTCGCCGTGTTCGGACGGGGTAGTGCAATCTTAGGAAACGTTAAAAAATTAATCAATAGCGAAATGATTAGCCTATGACAAATAATTGAGGCATGCCGCGAACGCCATCGGAGGCAGGTGGAGTTTGTTCGGGTAAACCCCCGTGCGCACGGCAACGGGAGGCGTTCGATTAATATCCGGGTTTTCCGATCACACAGGATGGCAATGGCCAGGCGCAAGGCTGGGGAAGCAGGAACGCAGGCGGACGAGCCCGCTGCGCGTGCCGACAAGGCGCAGCGCGGCATCCAGAGCGTGGAGGTGGGCGGGCGCCTGCTGGTGGCGCTGGCGGTCGCGCGCGCGCCAATGCCGCTGGCCGCGCTGGCCGAGGCGGCGCAGCTGGCGCCGGCCCAGGCGCATGCCTACCTGGTCAGCCTGACGCGGCTGGGCCTGATCAAGCGCGACCACCTCTCCGGCCGCTACGAGCCCGGGCCGCTGTCGCTGCAGCTGGGCATGCTGCACCTGGAGCAGGACGCCGCCTGGCGCGCCGCGCAGCCCCGGGTGGATGCGCTGGCGCAGGCGTCCGGATTCAGCGTGGCAATCAGCATTGCCGGGCCGCAGGGCCCGACCATCGTGCGCTATGTGCCGGCCAGCGCGCCGCTGCATGTCAACCTGCACGTGGGCACGGTGATGGCACTGGCCGCCACGGCCACCGGGCGCGTGTTCTGTGCCTTCCAGCCGCCGGCACTGTGGCAGCCGCTGTGGCGCGCACAGCAGCCGGGCGCGGCCGAGTCCGACCTGGCCGCCTTCAGCGCCAGCCTGGGAGAAATCCGAGCGCGCGGCATCGAGCGCAGCATCGACACGCCCAGCCCGGCTGTCAGCAGCCTCAGCGTGCCGGTGCTGGACGCCGCTGGCGTGCTGCGGCTGGTGCTGACGCTGGTGGGATCGACCGGTGCCATCGAGGTGGACTGGCGCGGCGCTGCGGCGCAGGCCCTGCTGGCCGCGGCGGCGGACATCGGCGCCGCGCTGCGCGATGAAGAGGGGCGCCTGGCATGAGCGGCGCGACCGAAACCCAGCAAGACCTGGAAGGCGGCAAGCCGCAGCGCGGCATCCAGTCGCTGGACAGCACCGGCCAGCTGCTGGTGGCGCTGGTGGCTGCCGGCCGGCCGCTGGCGCTGCGCGACCTGGCGCTGGCCGCGGGCATGCCGCCGGCCAAGGCGTTCCCGCATCTGGTCAGCCTGCAGAAGACCGGCCTGCTGGCGCGCGATGCCGCGGGCAACTACCTGTGCGGACCGCTGGGACTGGAACTGGGGCTGATCGCGCTGCAGCGGCTGTCGCCGACGCGTGAGGCGGAACCGGAGGTGATCGAGCTGGCCGGCGCCACCGGCCTGAGCGTGGCCATGGCAGTGCTGGGGCCACTGGGGCCCACGGTGGTCCGGCTGGAGGAATCGGCGCGGCCCCAGCACGTAAGCCTGCGCGTGGGCACGGTGCTGTCGCTGGTCCATACCGCGATTGGCCGCACCGCCGCTGCGTACCTGCCAGCCAACGTGCTGGCGGGCTTGCTGGAAAAGGACGATTTGCGCATGGCCGGCGCCGCCGCGGCCGAAGTGCTTGAACCCGGCGGCAAGCTGGCGCCGGCCTACGCCGGGCGCCTGGCGCAGGTGCGCGCGGCGCGGCTCGACAATGCGCTGAGCCACCCGGTGCCGGGCATCGACACGCTGGCGGCGCCGGTATTCGACCACACCGGCAGCCTGGCGCTGGTGATCGCCGTGATGGGCTCGAGCGGCAGCTTTGACAGCAGCACCGCGGGCGCCACTGCCGCGCTGGTGCGGCAGGCGGCGCGCCGGCTGTCGTGGCGCTTCGGCGCGCCGGACACGGCCTGGGCTCAGGCTATCAGTTGTCCAGCTTGATGTTGGCCGACTTGATCAGGCTGTCCCACTTCTCGAACTGCGCGCGGATATAGCTGCCGAACTGCGCCGGCGTGGCGGGGAAGGGCACGGTGCCCTGGCTGGCCAGCCTGGCGGCCAGGTCAGGCTGCTTCAGCGCCGCCACGATCTCGCCGTTGAGGCGGTCGATCACTGCCTTGGGCGTGCCGGCCGGCGCGGCCACGCCAAACCACGCGGTCAGCTCGTAGCCGGGCACGCCGGCGGCGGCCAGCGTGGGCACGCCTGGGAGCTGGTCAGAGGGTTTCTGCGTCGTCACCGCCAGCGCGCGCACGCGGTTGTCGCGGATATACGGCAGCGCGGTCGAGACGCTGTCGAACATCATGGTGATGCGCCCGCCGATCAGGTCGGTCATCGACGCGGCGCTGCCCTTGTACGGAATGTGCGTGATATTGACAGCCGCCAGGTGGGTGAAGAGCTCGCCCGCCAGGTGCGACGACGAGCCGTTGCCGAACGAGCCATAGGTCAGCTTGCCCGGCTCCTTGCGCGCCAGCGCCAGCAGCTCCTGCACGGTGCGCGCCGGCACGCTGGGATGCACCACCAGCACGTTGGGCAGGTAGGCGACCGAAGCCACCGGCGCGAAGTCCTTCAGCGGATCGTAGCCAGGCTTGTCATAGAGGCTTTTGTTGACCGCCAGCGAGCCGAAGGTGCCGAACAGCAGCGTATAGCCGTCGGCCGGGGCCCGCGCCACCGCGATGGCCGCCAGGTTGCCGCCGGCGCCGGGCCGGTTGTCGATCACCACCGGCTGGTGCAGCCGCGCCGACAGTGCGTTGCCGATCTCGCGCGCCAGCAGGTCGGTGGCGCCGCCGGGCGGAAAGGGCACCACCAGCCGCACCGGCTTGTCGGGATAGTCCGCCAGCGCGGTACCGGCGGCCGTGGCCGCGAACGCAAATACCAGCCCCGCGGCTGCACGCCTGATCCAACCCTGCATCGCTGTCTCCTTTCTGTGATCTGTTGCGATGGAATGGCCGTCAGTGTGTAGCAGCGCCGGCAGGCGCGTGTTTGGAATTGGCGAAGGTCGGGTTCGGTGCCGGAACGGGTCATTCCGGCGGGCGCAGCCGGGCGATGGTGCCGAACAGCGTTTCCAGCTCCACCGGCTTGACCAGGTGTGCGTCGAAGCCGGCGGCCTCGGTACGCTGCCGGTCCGCCGGCTGGGCGAAGCCGGTCAGCGCCACGAAGCGCGTCAGCTCGGTGCCGGCCACGAGGCGCATGGCGCGCACCACTTCGAAGCCGTCCATGCCGGGCATGGCCAGGTCGATCAGCGCGATATGCGGGCGGCAGCGGGGCGCCACATGCAGGGCCTCGGCGCCGTCGTAGGCAATGGTCACCTCGTGGCCGCATATCTCGAGCAGCATGGCCAGGCTGTCGGCGGCGTCGCGGTTGTCGTCGACCAGCAGGATGCGCTGCGCCTGCAACTCGGGTGCGACCGGACCCTGGGCCGGCAGTGCGGCTCCTGGCCGGGGGTCCTCCTTGTGCGAGGCCGTCAGCGGCAGCCGCAGCGTGAAGGTGCTGCCTTGTCCCGCCCCGGCACTGGCGGCAGAGATGGTGCCGCCATGCAGCTCAACCAGTGACCGGCACAGCGACAGGCCGATGCCCAGCCCGCCATGCAAGTCGGTGCCCGGACGGCTTTCCTGCATGAACAGGTTGAAGATCTCGTCGATGGCCTGGGGCCCGATGCCACAGCCCTGGTCCATTACCTGGACCTGCAGTGTGCGGTTCTGGATGGTGGTGGCGATCGTCACCGACGAGCCGGGCGGCGAGAATTTCGATGCATTGAGCACCAGGTTCTGCATGACCTGCACCAGCCGCGTCTTGTCGGCACGCATTGGGATCGAGCCGGCATGGGTCCGCACTTCGACGCACTGCGACTTGGCATCCAGCGCCGGCTGCGCTGCCTCGACGCCGAGCGCGATGATCTCGTTGAACTCGACCGGCTCCATGCGCAGCTCGATCCGGCCGGAGGTGATGCGCCCGATGTCGAGCAGGTCGTCCACCAACCGGCTCAGGTGGGTCACCTGGCGCTCGATCATGGCCAGGCTCCGGTTTGCCAGCACCGCATCCTCCGGCGCCAGCCGCATCGCCGCGAGCGCGCTGTGCACCGGCGCCAGCGGATTGCGCAGTTCATGCGAAAGGGTGGCCAGGAACTCATTCATGCGCTGGCTGGAGCGTTCCAGCTCTTCGCGGCGGCGGCGCTCGCTCATGTCCCGCGTCACCTTGGCAAAGCCGCGCAGCGTGCGTGACTCGTCGTATACCGCTGTCAGGGTGACATTGGCCCAGAACAGCGACCCATCCTTGCGCACGCGCCAGCCTTCGTCTTCCACGCGCCCGACGCGCTGCGCCAGTGCCAGGTGCCGTGACGGCTTGCCAGCGGCAACATCCTCCTGCGGATAGAACACCGAGAAATGACGGCCGATGATCTCGTCGCGGCGGTAGCCCTTGATATAAGAGGCACCGGAATTCCAGCTGACGATATGGCCGCCGGGATCGAGCATGAAGATCGCGTAATCCTTGACCCCCTCCACCAGCAGCCGCAGGGTTTCTTCGCTCTGGTGCAGGGCCTCGGCGGCGCGGCGCCGCTCGGTCATGTCCCGCGTGACCTTGGCGAAGCCGATCAGCCGGCCCTCGGCGTCCTTCAGGGCGGTGATGACGACATTGGCCCAGAAGCGGCTGCCGTCCTTGCGCACGCGCCACCCCTCGTCCTCGAACCGGCCCTGTTCGGCCGCGGCCTTCAGTTCGGCTTGCGGCCAACTCCGGGCGATCGCATCCGGCGTGTAGAACTGCGAGAAATGCTTGCCCAGGATCTCCTCGCGGGCATAGCCCTTGATGCGCGCCGCGCCCTTGTTCCAGCTGGAGACATGGCCGCCGACGTCGAGCGTGAAGATGGCGTAGTCCTGCACGGAGTCCACCAGGGTCTGGTAAGGCACATCGGGCAGGTCGGCCCGGATCTCTTGCGAACGCCCGCCCGATGGCTCGCCAGCGTCGGGGCGAGGTACGCTTCCGGCGGGTTGCTGCGGGTCCTCGGGGTGTCTTGTCATGGCATGTCCTGAACGGCGTCCTGCCGGCGTGGCCCGCCAGCGCATCCGGTGCTGGTCTTGTAGCAAGGATACCCCGCAAGCAGCCTGGCAGGGCCAATGGCCGGGGATGCCGGTGGCCCCGGCAGCGCAGGTCCGGATCAGAAGCTTCTGTACTGCAAATCAGAATGTGCGGATTGTCTAGGGAAACTGGCTCCATAGAATGGTTGCACAAGGGCTTTCAGCTCTTCCATCCAGAGGCGCCAATGACACAGTTAGACGAATGCCACCTGCCGTGCGACGGCATGCCGTGCAGCGCAGATTGCCAACTGGCCCGCTTCTACCTGGGAGGCGCCCGGGGCTTGCCGGGCGGCGCCCGGGGCTTCCACCGCACGGTGCGCCTGCGCAAGGGCCAGTGCCTGTACCTGCTGGGCGACCCCGTGACCTCGCTCTACGCAATCCGCGTCGGCACAGTCAAGACCCACGTGACCACGGAAGACGGCCGCACGCAAGTGGTCGGCTTCCACTTCCCCGGCGACCTGGTCGGGCTGGACAGCCTGGCGCATCCGCACTATGCGTCCTACGCCACCGCGCTGGAGGACACCAAGCTGTGCATGCTCGGCATGGACGCGCTGCGCGGCGCCGCCGCCGGCATGCCGGAGCTTGCCAACCAGCTGTTCCTGGCGCTCGGCGGACAGGCGCAGCGCGCACGCGCGCTGCAGACCATGCTGGCGCTGATGACCGCCGAAGAGCGGCTAGTGACCTTCCTGCTGTGGATGGCTGAAGGCTTTGCGGCGCGCGGCTTCTCGTCCTCGGAGTTCGTGCTGCGCATGAGCCGGGAGGAAATCGGCAGCTATATCGGCCTGACGCTGGAAACAGTCAGCCGGCAGTTCTCGCGGCTGGCGGACTGCGGGCTGATCCGGGTGAGGCACCGCACCATCTCGCTGCTCGACAAGCCCGCCTTGCGGGCCATCGCCGAGCGCCCGATGATCTCCGCGCACGCGCCTGCGTGCGATCGGCAGGTGCCCCGGCGCGGCCCGCACGATGCCCGCCGGCTTGCACCGCGCACGGCCGGTGGCCAGGCTGTGGCAGCCGAATGACCAAGCCCGGCCAGCGCGAGGACCGAATGGAACATGCAACACCGGCCGGCACCGCGGCTGAAGAGACGGCCAGCGACCTGGTCGGCGAGAGCCTGCGGGAAATCACGGACCTGAACCTCTCCTACCTGCTGCTGGTGCAGCGGCTGATGCGCGAGAACGAGCCCGAGGCCCTGTTCCGGCTTGGCATCGAGCGCAAAGTGGGCCGTGTGCTGGCCGCGCTCACGCCGCAGCAGATGGTGGCACTGGCGCGCTCCAACCTGGTGCTGTGCCGTTTCAGGCTGGAAGACAGCATGCTGGTGGCCGCGCTGACCGGCGCCGAGCCGCTGCATGCCCTGCAGAACATGCACGCGGCCATCGTGATGGCCGCGCAGCGCGGGTAGTGGAACCAAAATCGGAGGCTGTATGACGGGCAATGCGATGACGCAAGTCGAATGGAAGCGGATGGCGCTCGACCGCGGCCGCAGGGGGGACCACCCGCCCGGGCCAACCCGCATGGAACTCTCTGGCACGCTGCAGATGCAGGATATTGTCCAGGCACTGGGGGCGGAGCCCGATGAGCAGCGCTGTGTCGAGGCCGGCCTCGAGGTGCTTGCGATGGCCGGGCACCCGCCTGCGCGCGCCGTGGTGTCGATGGACCACGGGCGGCCGCCGGCGCTGGAATTCTATGTCGATGCCGCTGTGCCGACCTGCTGCGAACTGGACTGCACCGTGCAGCACGCGATCGCCAGCCGTTTCACCAGCGTGCTGCCGCCGGGCCTGGCAGTCACGGTGCTGCCGCTGGCCGCCTATGCACAGGAAGCCACCGACGAAGTCAAGGCGTTTGACGCGGATACCTTGCGCACCTGCGCCCGCGAACTGCTGGGCCGCGGCGGGGAGATGAACCAGCGCCTGGCGGTGGTGTGCGCCTACCTGTCGGCGCTGCATGGCGCGCAGGCCGTTGCCGAGCAGCTTGGCTACCTTGAGCAGAGCCTGCTTGCGCGGGGCCAGGAGGCCTTGTCCTGGCGCCTGCGCCGGCACCGCAGCGTGGAAGGGCGGGAGCTGGCGCAGGCATTGGAAGGACTATCCCGCGCCGCGGCTGGCGCCCTGTATGAGTTCGGCGCCAGTTACAGCGCTGCGCGCGCCAGCTATCAGCTGGAGCAGATGCAGCGTGTCCATGACCGGATCGCGCGCTTTCGCGACACCTGCCGGCACGGCGGGCGCTGCCCCGAGCCCCGGCACGCCGTGTGCGCGGACACGGCGTACTGAGTCGCGGCAATCAGATGCCGGCCATGCAGGTGTACTTGATGACCAGGTAATCCTCGATGCCGTAGTGCGAGCCCTCGCGGCCCACGCCAGACTGCTTGACGCCGCCGAACGGCGCCACCTCGTTGGAGATCAGGCCGGTATTGACGCCCACCATGCCGTATTCCAGGCGTTCGGAGACGCGCCAGACCCGGCCCAGGTCGCGGGCATAGAAGTAGCTGGCGAGGCCAAACTCGGTGTCGTTGGCCATGGCGACGACGTCATCCTCGGTTTCGAAGCGGAACAGCGGTGCCAGCGGGCCGAAGGTTTCCTCGCGCGCGACCAGCATGCCGGCGCCGACGTCGGCCAGTACGGTCGGCTGGAAGAAAGAATGCCCCAGCGCATGGCGCTGGCCGCCCTGCAGCAGGCGCGCGCCCTTGCCGAGCGCGTCGGCGATATGCTCTTCCACCTTGGCCACGGCCTTGTCGTCGATCAGCGGGCCGATGCGCACGCCATCTTCCATGCCGTTGCCGACCTTCAGGGCCGCTACTGCCGCCACCAGCTTCTGCGCAAACGCCTCGTACACGCCCGTCTGCACGTAGATGCGGTTGGCGCAGACGCAGGTCTGCCCGGCATTGCGGTACTTGGACACGATCGCGCCTTCAACCGCCGCGTCCAGGTCGGCATCGTCGAACACGATAAAGGGCGCATTGCCGCCCAGCTCCATCGACACCTTCTTGATCGTCGACGCGGTCTGGGCCATCAGCACGCGGCCAACCTCGGTCGATCCGGTGAAGGTGAGCTTGCGCACCAGCGGGTTGCTGCTCATCTCGCCGCCGATGGCGCCGGCCGAGCCGGTCACCACCGACAACACCCCGGCCGGAATGCCCGCGCGCTCGGCCAGGGCCACCAGCGCCAGCGCTGTCAGCGGGGTTTGCGATGCCGGCTTGAGCACCATGGTGCAACCTACCGCCAGGGCCGGGCCGGCCTTGCGCGTGATCATGGCGGCGGGGAAGTTCCACGGCGTGATGGCTGCGCATACCCCCACCGGCTCCTTGGTCACGACTATGCGCTGGTTGCTGACCGGCGCCGGGATGGTGTCGCCATAGACGCGCTTGCCTTCCTCGGCAAACCATTCGATAAACGAGGCCGCGTAGGCGATTTCGCCGCGCGCTTCGGCGATCGGCTTGCCCTGTTCGGCGGTCATGATGCGCGCGAGATCTTCCTGGCTGGCCATGATCAGTTCGAACCATTTGCGCAGCAGCGCCGAGCGCTCCTTGGCGGTGCGGGCGCGCCATGCCGGCAGCGCGCGGTTGGCGGCTTCGATGGCCTGGCGGGTTTCATCGGCGCCCAGTTGCGGGACCTGTCCCACGCGCTCGCCGGTGGCCGGGTTGGTGACGTCGATGCGGCGCTCGCCGTCGACCCAGCGGCCGTCGATATAGCACTGCTGCCGCAGCAGCGAGGAGTCCTGGAGGTTCAGCATGGTTGTCTCGGTGGATGCCGGCGGTGCCGGACGTCTTGTGGAAGCCTGAGACAACGATTGTAATCCGGCGGTCTAGGTTGAGGTCTCTGGCGGACCGGCAGGTGCTTCGATACCCCAGTCGCCGTACTCCAGCCAGTCGTCGCCGAGCAGTTCAATCGGGTGCTGCGTGCGGCTGGAGCCGTTGCCGCAGCCCATGTCGTCTACGGAGCAGTACTTGTCGCAGCCCCAGCAGATGCGCTCGGGGTGGCGGGGATGAAGGGGAAATCTCTTGGCCATGGCTTGCGGTTGGGAACTGCTGAGACGATTATGCCCACACCCGCAAGCCGTCGATTTGCGCAACCGCAAGCACAAGTCAGCCGGGAGCCATCCCGCTTAGTCCCATCCGTCGGCATCCAGCCGGGTCCAGCGGTCGGGCGCCTCGCCATCGGGCGAGGCCAGCAGCAGTGTCTGGCCGCAGTGCGCGCAACGGTACACAAACGCATTCTGGCCGCTGGCGGTGCGCAAGGTCGCCGACATCACCAGCCTGGGATGCGGCGGCACGTGGCCCGGCCGGTCCAGCTGCGACTCGCACAGGTCGCAAATAGACATCATTGTTTTCCTCCGCACGATCCCCGGCGTAGCAAGAATGCTGTGGTGCAGCATTCGCTTTTCCAGTATAGCGGCGGATCGATAGTGCCGTTGGGCGATGGCGGGCGGCTATTCGCCAAGGAACTCTGCCACCACTTCGAGCCCTTCAATGTGATCGGCAACCACCTTGGCGATGGTGATCAGCGGGATGGCGAGCAACATGCCCCATACGCCCCAGAGCCAGGTGAACAGGAGCAGTGCAACAAATACGGCCACCGCGTTCATGCGCGCCATGCGGCCGGTCATCCAGGTGGTGACGACCGACCCGATCAGCGTGGCGATCAGCAGCGATCCGACCGTTGCCGCGGCTGCCATGCCGAGCGTGCCGAACTGCATGAAGGTCACCACCCCCAGGCAGACCGCGATTGCCAGGGCGCCGAAGTAGGGCACCAGGTGCAGCGCCGCGGCCGCGATTGCCCAGCTGCCGGCGTTGTGCACGCCCAGCCACTTGAGCAGCAGCCAGGTACAGGCGCCCAGGGCCGTATTGGTCACCAGCAGCATGCCCATGTAGCGGCGGATGGAGCGGTTGACCTCGTCCAGCATGTGCACGCTGATCTTCTTCTCGGAAATGGTATGCCCGACCATCTTGATGAACTTGCGCTTGAAGGTATCGCCGGCCAGCAGCAGGAAGTACAGCAGGAAGACCACTACCACCGCCTGTCCGGCCATGGTGAAGATGCTGACCGAGCCGGCCAGCAGCATGTTGTGGATCTGGGCGGGCGCTTGCTCCACCACCACCTGCGTGCCGCGTGCGGGCGGGGGCTGGCCGGTGCCGCTGAGGACGGTGGCGGCGCGACGTACCTTCTGCCACATGGAATCGTCGCCGCTCATCAGCGCGCCGACCGAGCGCGACAGCTTGCTGGCCGTCTCGGGCAGGCTGTTGACGATCGATTCCACCTGCCCCTGCAGCAGGTAGGCGCCGCTGAGCAGGGCGCTCAGCACGGCCAGCAACACCACGGTGCCCGCCAGCGCGCGCGGCAGGCCCAGCCGCTGCAACGCGCAGACCAGCGGGTCCAGCAGGTAGGCCAGGACGATCGCGAGCACCACCGGAATGAGGAATTCGCGTGCGATATGCACGGCGTACAGCGAAAAGAGCGTCGCCAGCACCACCAGTGCCACGCTGGCACGGTGCAGCGAGGCGGTGACGGCATCGGCCGGCACGACTGAGTCAGCCATCTCCGCCATCGTGCGGGACCCGGCGGCGCCCTCGGTGTCGGCGCCGGCATGCGGGCTGCCGTCGGCGGGCAACGGAACGGGCGAAGCAGGGGGCAGCGAAGAAGGCGCGGAATCGGGAATGGTCGACATAGTCGGGCGCCCTGGCAAAAGGCCTGGCGCTGCTATGAAGATAGCTGGCCGGCAGGCTGCGGCTGTCGGACGCCGCCGCCTGCGCATGTCAGACAAGCTCGGCAGCGAGGCGCCTTACAAGCGACACCGCCCGGCCGGCAGCATGGCGCTGCACGACCGGGCGGTACGGTGACTGCGGGCGGGAGCGCGCAGGCTCAACCTGTCACCGTCTTGGTTTCAAGGAACTCGGCAATGCCTTCGGGGCCGTATTCACGCCCGTTGCCGGACGTCTTGTAGCCGCCGAACGGTGCGGTGAGGTCCATTGTCGCGCCGTTGATGCGCACGCTGCCGGCGCGCAGGCGGGCGGCCAGCTTGCGTGCCCGCGCCGCGTCGGACGACGCGATGTAGGCGGCCAGGCCGAACTCGGTGTCATTGGCGATTGCCACCGCCTCTTCTTCTGAGTCGTACGGCAGCAGGCATATCACCGGCCCGAAGATCTCTTCGCGCGCGATGGTCATGTCATTGCGCACGTCGGCAAAGATGGTCGGGCGCGCATAGAAGCCGCGCTGCAGCCCGTCGGGGCGGCCGGGGCCGCCTGCGGCCACGCGCGCGCCTTCCTCGATGCCCACCCCGATGAGGCGCTGCACCTTGTCGTACTGGCCGCGGTTGGAGATCGGGCCCATCTTGGTTTCGGGGTCGGACGGGTCGCCCACCTTGACCGCGTTGGCGACGGCGGCGGCAATCTGCACGGCCTGCTCATAGCGCGAGCGCGGCACCAGCATGCGCGTCGGCGCGATGCAGGTCTGTCCGGTGTTGACCGTGCACTGCGCCACGCCGCTGGTCACCGCCGCCTGCAGGTCGGCATCGTCCAGGATGATCATCGGCGACTTGCCGCCCAGCTCCTGCGCCACGCGCTTGACCGTGGGCGCGGCGCTGATGGCCACTTCCACGCCGGCGCGGGTCGAGCCGGTGATCGACACCATGTCGACGTCGCGATGCGACGACAGCGCGGCCCCCACCGCGCGGCCCTCGCCATAGATCATGTTGAAGACACCCGGCGGCGTACCCGCGGCATCCATGATCTCGGCGAAGATCCGGGCGTCCAGCGGCGCGATCTCGGATGGCTTGAGCACCACGGTGCAACCCGCCGCCAGCGCCGGCGCCACCTTGGCCGCGATCTGGTTCAGCGGCCAGTTCCACGGCGTGATCAGCGCCGCCACGCCGATGGCCTCGCGCAGGATGCAGCTGTTGCCGCGGGTGGTTTCGAACTCGAAGTCGCGCAGCGCCTGCAGCGTTGCCTGCAGCTGTGCCAGGCCGATCGCGGCCTGCAGATTGGTGGCCAGCGTGATCGGTGCGCCGATCTCCTGGCGCACCGCCTGCGCCAGGTCGCCCATGCGCGCCTGGTAGGCGGCGATGATGCGCTCAAGCAGGGCGATGCGTGTTTCACGCGTGGACACCGACCAGGCCGGGAAGGCTGCGCGCGCCGCGCCCACGGCCTGGTCCACGTCCGCCGCGGTGCCCATGGCGAGCGTGCCCGCGACCGCTTCGGTGGCAGGATCGATGATGTCGGCCTGGGTCGCGCCCGCTGCGGGCTGCACCCACTTGCCATTGATATAGAACTTGTCGACGATGTTCATGCCGGTTGCCTCGGATTGGCTTTGGGTGGGGACGGTCAGACCGGGCGGTCGCCGATGATGGTGGCGCGGTTCATATGGCGCACGGCCGGGAAGTAATCCTGCACCGCGTAGTGTTGCGTGGAGCGGTTGTCCCAGAGCGCGATGGTGTCCGGCTGCCAGCGCAGGCGCACCTGGTACTCTGGCGCGGCGGCCTGGCGGTACAGGTACTGCAGCAGGTCCAGTTCGGCCGGGCGGTAGTCGGAGCCGATGCGATATGGCGCTTCCTTGACGAAGTTGGCGAAATGCGTGGTGAAGGCTTCGTTGACGAACAGGATCTTTTCGCCGGTTTCCGGGTGCGTGCGTACCACCGGGTGCACCATCGGCGGATACTTGGCGCGCATCTCCGCGTATTTTTCTTCGTTCAGCGCCGAGCCGAAGGTCGGCATGGCGTCGTGCACGGCCTTCAGGTTGGCGATGCGGGCCTTCATGTCCTGCGGCAGGTTTTCATAGGCCGCGGCCATATTGATCCACATGGTATCGCCGCCGACCTCCGGGCACTCCACGCAGCGCAGCATCGAACCCATCGACGGGATCTCACGCCAACTAACGTCCGAGTGGTAAAGGTTCTCGCGCCCGCGCGTCGTGCCATCGCGCCCGAATACAACCAGTTCGGGATGTTCCGGGTGGTTGGTAAACATCGGATGCACTTCCAGCTCGCCGAAGCGGCGCGCCACGGCCACGTGCTGGGCTGGCGTGATTGCCTGCTTGCGGAAGAACAGCACCTTGTACTTCAGCAGTGCGCGGCGCAGTGAGAGATAGGTGTCGTCGTCCAGCGGCTCGCGGAAATCGATGCCTTCGACATCGGCGCCGATCGTCGGCGTGCAGCGGCGCACGGCAAAGGGAAAGGCTTCATTGTCCAGCGCGCGGTAGGCTTCCGGGCTGATGGTGGTTGCGGCAGTGGCTTGCATGGGGTGTCTCCTCGGTGTGGTGGTTGCCAATGCAGGGGGATAGCCGGCTTAGCGGTGCGAGGCCTTGACCAGGTCCGCAGCCTTTTCGCCGATCATGATGGCGGGGGCGTTGGTGTTGCCGCCGATCAGCGTCGGCATGATCGATGCGTCAGCGACGCGCAGGCCCTCCACGCCTTGCACGCGCAGTTCCGGGTCGACTACCGCCATGTTGTCGACGCCCATCTTGCAGGTGCCGACCGGGTGGTAGACCGTGTCCGCGTGCGTGCGCACGAAGTCGCGGATGGCGGCTTCATTGCTGCTGTCGGGGCCGAAAGCGTCGGTCAGGATTTCGCGCCCGCCGTGCTGCGCCAGCGCAGGCTGCGCAAAGATGCGGCGGATTGCCCGCACGCCTGCGACCATGCCGGCCATGTCTTCCTCAGCCGACAGGAAGCGCGGATCGATCACCGGCGTCTCGCGCATGTCGGCGCTGCGCAGGCGCACATGGCCGCGGCTCTTCGGACGCAGCACGCAGGCGTGGCAGGAGTAGCCGTGGCCCAGTTTGCCCAGGTTGCGGTTGCCGAGCAGCGCCACGGCAAAGTGCAGCTGCACATCCGGGATGTCCAGCTCGGGGCGGCTGCGCAGGAACGCACCGGCCTCGGCGATATTGGACGACACCATGCCGGTGCGGTTGCGCCGGTAGCGCATCACCTCGCGCGCCAGCCGCAACATGCCGCGGCCGGTCTTGCCGAACAGCTCGGTCGTTTGCAGCTGCTTGTTGACGATGATGTCGAGGTGGTCCTGCAGGTTCTCGCCCACGCCCGGAAGGTCATGGACCACGTCGATGCCGAAGTTGCGCAAGTGCGCGGCCGGGCCGATGCCGGATGCCAGCAGCAACTGCGGCGAGTTGAAGGTGCCGCCGCTGACCACGATCTCGCGCCGTGCGCGCAGGGTCTGCACCGCCCCGCCGCGCACGACTTCCACGCCGACAGCGCGCCTGCCTTCGAACACGATGCGCAGCGCTTGCGTATCGGTCAGCACCGCCAGGCCGCGACGGCCGCCATTGAGCGCCGTGTCCGCGGCATTGCCGTTGTGCAGGTAGGCCCGCGCCGAGTTCCAGCGCTCGCCGTTGCGCTGCGTCACCTGGTACAGGCCGACGCCTTCCTGGCTGTGGCCATTGAAGTCGTCGTTGTGAGGCAGGCCGGCCTGGATCGCTGCCTGGACAAAGCGCTGTGCAAACGGATTGGGCGAGCGCAGGTCGCTCACATGCAGCGGCCCGTCATTGCCGTGCAGCGGATGTTCCTGGCCGGCCAGGCTAGGATTGCGCTCGCTGCGGCGGAAGTAGGGCAGGACGTCGTCGAAGCCCCAGCCCCGGCAACCGAGCGCGGCCCAGTCGTCGTAGTCGCGCCGATGGCCGCGGATATAGACCATGCCGTTGATCGAGGAGCTGCCGCCCAGGCCGCGCCCGCGCGGCTGGTAGGAGCGGCGGCCGTTCAGGCCCGGTTGCGGTACCGTGTAGTAGGCGTAGTTGCGCGGGCCGGCCTTGGGCACCACCGCGGCAATGCCCACCGGCGCCCAGATCGAGAAGTGATGATCATGCGGCCCGGCCTCGAGCAGCGCCACGGTCGCACTCGGGTCTTCTGCCAGGCGCCCCGCCACGGCGCACCCCGCCGATCCCGCGCCGATCACGATGTAGTCGAACTCCGCCGCCGCGCTGGCGGTGTCTTGTGATGTCTTGGTATTCAATTTACGTGTCTCCTGAGTTGCCAGCATGCGGTGATCTGCGGGGGCGCGCGCATATCTGGTGACGACGGATACTGCCATTACCTGTTATAACAGGTCAATAGGGTTACGCCGCAGGCTGTTATGATAGGTATAATCCCTTCCACCCAGTTCGGAGCCGCCGCCAAGGCGGAACATAAGTGGCGCTGCCCAGGTTCAAAGAGATCGAAAACGAGATTCGCCAGCGAATCGCCAGCAACACATGGGGGCCGGGCGCCAAGCTTCCGTCCGAGGCGGAGCTGGTGGCGGAATTCGCGGTCAGCCGGATCACCGTGCGCCAGGCCCTGTCCGGGCTGCACAACGCCGGCCTGATCGAGAAGGTCAACGGCAAGGGCAGTTTCGTGACTCGTCCCTCAGACACGCCCAGCCTTGGCGCGCTGACCGGTTTCTATGAAACCGCACGCGCCCGTGGCCAGCTCGCCTACGGCAAGCTGGCGTCGGTACGGCTGGTGCGCGCGCCGGCCCATGTGGCGGCGGCGCTGCGTCTTCAACCTGGCGAGAAAGTGCTGAGCGTGGCCACCGTGCGGTACTGGGATGACGCGGCCGTCGCGCATTTCACCCTGATGGGTCCTGAGCCGCTGATGCGCCGCCTGGTGCAGGAGGACCTGGAAACCAACGACGCCATGTCGCTGTTTGAAAGCCGGCTCGGGTACCGGTTCAAGGAAGTGGCGATGGAAGCTACCGCCGTTGCCGCGCCCGCGGACGTGGCGCGCCGGCTCGGTGTTGCCGAGGGCGAACCGCTGTTGCGCCTGCGCAGCACGCCGCATGATATCGATGACACACCGTTGTTCTGCGGCGAACTGCTGTTCCGCCCGGACCGCTATGCCTACAAGTGGACACTGACGCGCTAGCACGGATGCCTGCCATCTTCAGTCGATACTGAACTGCGCCGGCGCGGTAACTTTTACCCGCGGCGCGCACTTCTTACTGTGGCCGGACCGCAGTCATGTCACTTTCCCGCATTGCCGGGCGCCGCGTTGCCAACCCGGCCCGCGCCGCTCGTCGTATGGCGCCGCTGGTACGTCAGTTGCGTCTTCCGCAGCAGAGCTGCGTTCCAGCGCGCTCACCGGCAGCCTGCGCCGTGCAGCAAGGCTTGCCGCCAACCTGCTAGATGGAGGAAGACATGAAAACAACACTAGGCATCGGCACAGCCCTGCTCGCACTTGGCATCCTGGCGGGTTGCTCCGCCACCGGCAGCACCACCGGCTCTGGCTCGCTGTCCGGCTCCGGTTCGGTCACCGAACAGAGCCGCAGCCGCAGCGCCACCCCTGGCTCAAGCACTTCTACCGGCACGTCCGGCGCTACCAGCACGACCAGCCCGAGCGGCACCTCCAGCGGCAGCAGCGGTGCAGCCAGCGGCTCGGGCACGGCCCGCTGACGCCGGCGCCGCCGCCGGTGGCCTGGCACCGGAGGCGGCGCGGCTTCACTATCGGTCCCGGCCGGTAACAACGCGCGCGTCGCGGCGCGCGGGAATGATGTCCTCGTCGGCCAGCCGTTGTTGCAGGTCGTTGTTGGGCACGTGGGTAAAGTCCTTGCCAATTTCCTTCGTGATGACGTCGGTGACGCCGGCGGGAAGGGCTTTGCGCAGCAGGCCCAGGAAACGCGGCGCCGCGATCAGCGCCAGTGAGTCAAAGCGCTGCTTGTTGCGCGCATCGGCAAGGTAGTCCGCCACGCGGCGGGCAAACAGCTGCGCTTCCTGGTGCAGTTCATCCTCGCCGGCCGACGATGTGACGGTGGACGGCCCGGCCTGGTGGGCACCGGGGTGCCCGGCGTCGCCCTGTACGGCGGCGTGGCCGCGCCGGCCGTAGGCGTCGCGACGCAGGTTGGCGCGGTCGCCATGTGCTGCCGCGTCAGTGATTTCCTCAACCAGAGCCATTGGCGCGGTTGAGGCGTGCGAGGCAAAAATGCGGGCGAGGGATTCGTCCGCCACAAGAATCCAGGTGTGTTTCATGATCGCTCCGGTTGCCGGTGCGAACACCGGTCCCCCATCCCTCGCTTCAAAGGATACGCCATCCGGGCAGGGGGACGTCACCGGACCGCAGATGACGCCGGGCGTAGTCACCACACGCCAAAGAACACGCCGGCCTGCTTGTACACATTGGTCTTGGCCGCCACCTCTTCGTTGGTTACCGTCACGCGCGGCTTGAGCGTGCAGAACCACTCCAGCAACCGCAACCGCATGGCGCTGCGCACGGCTTCGTGGCCGGGGTCGCTGCCCAGGTCGAAATACTCCTGCGGATCGTTCTGGAGGTCGAACAGCTGTGGCCGGAACCCTTGCCAGTGCACATATTTCCAGCGCGCGTCACGCACCATCCAGGCGCGGCACTCGCCGGGATGGCGGCCCAGCGCCACGCGAGCGCCGCGATAGGCATAGTCCAGCTCGGATACGACGAAATCGCGCCAGCTGCCGGCATAGGCACGCTCGCCCGCGCGCGTCAGGCCCAGCAACGAGCGGCCCTCGACGCGGTGGTCGGCCGGCGGCAGGCCCAGTGCGTCCAGCACCGTCGGCACCACGTCGACCGCGCTGACCATGCTGGCCTGCGCGCTGCCGCGCGTGGCATCCGCTGCCGGCGAGGGGTCGTAGACGATCAGCGGGATGTTCTGCACAGTGTCGTAGAACTGCTCCTTCTCGCCCAGCCAGTGGTCGCCCAGGAAATCGCCGTGGTCGGCGGTGAAGACGATCAGAGTGTCCTGCCAGCGGCCCAGGCGTTCGAGCTGTTCCCAGAGCTGGCCGAGCCGGTCGTCGATCTGCTGGATCAGGCCCTGGTAGGCGGGGCGCACCGTGTCCGAGACTTCCTGGCGCATGAAGTTGGCGCATTCTTCCTGCGTGCGGTAGGCCGACAGCACCGGGTGCGGGTCTTCCAGCTCGGCGTCGTGGCGCTGCAGCGGCATGCAGTCATCGAGCGAATACGCGGCGTGGTAGGGCGCGGGCGCCAGGTAGGGCCAGTGCGGCTTGACCAGCGACAGATGCAGCACCCACGGATCGTCGCCGCGCGTGGCGATGTACCGCATCGCCTGGTCCACCGTGTACGCGGTCTCGGAATGCGGCTCGGCCACGCGCGCGGGCAGGCCGGCGTTGCGCATGTGCCAGCCGGAGACTATCTCGCCGCGTTCGTTCTCGGCGCTGATCACGTAGTCGGTCCACGGATCCGCGCTGTCGTAGCCTTGCTGGCGCAGCCAGTCGGCGTAGGCGCTGTGCGGCTCGGCGTGGTGGCCGTCATGGCGGTCGACTTCGGTGAAGTGGCCGCTGCGCAGCAGCGTTTCCAGCTCAGTGCCGCCGTCCAGGTGCAGCCGCTTCAGGTTGGCGTTGTCGGGCATCACATGGGTCTTGCCCGCCAGCGCCAGCGCGCGGCCGCTGTGCTTCAGGTATTCGCCCAGCGTGACTTCGCCGACCGACAGCGGCACGCGGTTCCAGGTGGCGCCGTGGCTGCTGACATGGCGGCCGGTATAGAAGCTCATGCGGCTGGGGCCGCAGACCCCGGAGGTGACGAAGGCGCGGTCGAAGCGCACGCCGCGCGCGGCCAGCGCATCGATATTGCGCGTGCGCAGCGCCGGATGCCCGTAGCAGCCCAGGTGGTCGCGCCGCAGCTGGTCGCACATGATGAAGAGGGTATTGCGGATCGTCATGGTCGGTTTGCCGGGTTTCAGTCGCCGGTATAGCCGGACGCCTTGACCACCGGTGCCCACTTGCCGGCGTCGGCCTTGAGCACGCCGGCAAAGGCGTCGGCCGGGCCGGTTGCGGGTTCCAGCCCCAGCTTGAGGAACTTGTCGCGCACGTCCGGCGACTGCACGGCCCTGACGATGGCGGCGTTGAGCTTGTCGAGCACCGGGCGCGGCGTGCCCGCGGGTGCCAGCAGGCCGTAGCGGCCTTCACCTTCGATGCCCTTGTAGCCAAGCTCGGTGAAGGTCGGCACATCGGGCAGCGCCACCGAGCGGTGGGTGCCGGAAGTCGCCAGCACGCGGATCTTGCCGGCGCGGTGCATTTCGGTCAGGTCGGCAAGGGTGTCGACCGAAGCCGGCACCTGCCCGCCGACCAGCGCGCTCATCAGCGGCGCAGAGCCGTTGAAGGGGACGTGCAGCATGTCGATGCCAACCTGCTTGCCGATCATCAGCCCGAAGAAATGCGGGATGCTGCCCAGCGCCGGCGAGGCGTAGGAGTTGTTCTGCGCACCGGCCTTGAGCCATGCCACATAGTCCTTCAGCGTGCGCGCCGGGCTGGCCGGCCCGGTGGCGAGCGCCAGCTGGAAGTTGGCGGCCTGCGCCACGGGCGTGAAATCGCGCTGGATATCGTAGTTGAGCTTGCGGTAGACCAGCGGCGCAATGGTCATGACCGCCGAGTTGGCCACCACCAGGGTATTTCCGTCGGCCGGCTGCGTGCGCGCGTAGTCCATCACCAGCCGCCCGCCGGCGCCGGGCTTGTTCTCGATGACCACGGTCTGGTTCAGGGTCTCGCGCAGCTTGTCGCCGACCAGGCGTGCGGCGAGGTCGGCGGTGCCGCCGGCCGGGTAGCCCACCAGGATGCGCAGCGGACGGTCCGACTGCGCGCTGGCGGGCGCGGACCATGCAGCGGCAACCGCCAGCAGGCACGCGGCGAAGCGGGGAAGGAAGGTGCGAGGGCTCACGATGTCTCCAGTTTGTTGTCCGCCGGCGAGCGGCGTCGATGCAAGCTAACACCCGTCGATATAATTGACAAAGTCAACTAATTGGCAGGTGTGGCATGGCACACGACAACAGCGGCAACCGCCTGCAGCGGCCGCAGCGGCTGGCGGATTTCATCAACTACCGGATCTACCACCTGAACCGCGTCGCGCTGGGCGCCACGGCGCTGCACCTGCGCGCCAGGGCGGGCGTCACGCGGCGCGAATGGCGCATGATCTCCTTCCTTGGCGAGCAGCCAGGCACCCGGCTGACCGAACTGGCCGAAAGCGCCGGCCTGGACAAGGTGCTGGCCAGCCGCGCCGTCCACGCCCTGGTGGAACGCGGTCTGGTCCGCCGCGAAACGCGTACCCAGGACCGGCGCGCAGCAGCCTTCACGCTGACCGAGCAAGGCGAAGCCGTCTACCGTGCAGCGTTCGCACAGGCGCGGGACTTCAATACGCGGCTGGCTGCCTGCCTGACGGCGGAAGAGGCGCGCGTGCTGTCGCGCTGCCTGGACAAGCTGCAGGCGCAGGCCGGCGCGATGCTGGTCGAGGCGCAAGCGTTGCCACAGCCGGAAGGGGAAGCGCCGGCGTGGGATCTGCTGCAGGTGTGGCGGGGAGGGAAGGGCTAGCGGCTGGGCGGTGCCGGTCACGCCTGCACCGCAGCGTCGCGCAGCCACAGCGCGAAGCGCCGGATCAGCGCCTGCTTGGGATTGTCCCCACGCCAGACGATGTAGCAGTTGTGGCTCGCGGGAAAGCTGGCGGCCAACGGCTGCACCAGCCTGCCCGCGGCGATAGCCTCCCGTGCCAGCAAGGCGCGCGTCAGCGCCAGCCCCAGGCCGCTGGCGGCGGCTTCGATCAGCAGTGCGCGGCAGTCGAAGACGATGCCGTCTTCCGGCTCGTCCAGCACCACCCCCGCCGCCGCGCCCCATTGCGCCCAGCGAAAGCGCGCGTGCCGCAGCCGCGGCAGGTGCGCGGCGTCTGCGGCCGTCATGCCCGCGTGCCGCTGCGCGAAGTCGGGGCTGCATACCGCGATGATGTCGTCGTCCAGCAGCTTCACGCACTGGTAGCCGGTGAAGGGCGCGGGACCGTAGCGCAGGCTGACGTCGAGGTCGGAGCGGGCGAAGTCCGGGTCGTCGGTGCTGGCTGCGATAGACAGGTCCAGGCCGGGCAGGGCTTCGCGCAACCGCGGCAGCTTGGGTACCAGCCAGGCGCCGGCCAGCTCGGGGCTGACATTGACGCTCAGCGACTGGCGTTCACGCGCGCGGCGCTCGGTGGCACCGGCCAGCGACAGTTCGACCGCGCGCAAGGCATTTTCCAGTTCATCGGCAAGCTCGCGCCCGGTGGCGGTCAGTTCCAGTTGCCGGCCGGCGCGCAGGAACAGGGTGCAGCCCAGCTGTGCCTCCAGCGCACGGATATGGCGGCTGATGGCGCCGTGCGTCACGCACAGCGCATCGGCGGCGCGCGTCATGTTGCCCGTGCGCGCGGTGGCGGCAAAGGCCTGGAGGACTTGCATCGAGGGGAGCCTGCGGATCATGGCTGTGATCTTGCCTCACAGGTCATGGCAAAACAAGTCGATTGTCCTGCCATGCCGCGCGGCCGATACTGGGCCGCACCGAACCGGCCACTGCGAAGCCGGTGCGCGACGAGGAGACCCCCAATGAAACTGCAGCTGAAGATCAACGGCAAGCGCCATGCCGTCGATGCCGACCGCGACATGCCCCTGCTGTGGGTATTGCGCGACTACCTGGGCTATACCGGGACCAAGTTCGGCTGTGGTGCCGGCCTGTGCGGGGCCTGCACCGTGCATGTCGACGGCAAGGCCGTGCGCGCCTGCATCACGCCCGTGGGCAGCGTGGCACGTGCCGACATTACGACCATTGAGGGATTGTCGGCCGACAATTCGCATCCGGTGCAGCGTGCGTGGATTGTCGAGCAGGTGCCGCAGTGCGGCTACTGCCAGTCCGGCATGATCATGGCCGCCTGCGCCTTGCTGAAGGAGAACCCGGAGCCCGCGCCTGAAGACATTCGCGCCGGCATCACCAACCTGTGCCGCTGCGGCACCTACCCGCGCGTGGAGCGCGCCATCCTGCGCGCCGCCAGGGGACAGAACATGGCCGATACCGACGGGAGGGCGCAATCGTGAGCGAATGCCACACCAGTCGCCGCCGCTTCCTGCAGGCTGCCAGCGCCGTGCCGGCAGCGTTCGTGCTGGGCTTCCACCTGCCGCTGGCAAAGGCCGCGGATGCGCCCGCGCGCGATCCCGACGATATCAACGCGTGGCTGCGCATCGATGCCGATGGCAGCGTGACCATCATGGTGCCTTCCGCCGAGCTGGGGCAGGGCGTGATGACATCGGCGCCGATGCTGATTGCCGAAGAGCTGGAGTGCGACTGGAAGCAGGTGCGCGCGGAGCTGGCGCCCACCGATCCGGTCTACAACAACCGCATGTTCAAGGTACAGGCGACCGCCAGCAGCACCTCCGCGCGCTGGTCGTTCGAGCCGCTGCGGCGCATCGGCGCTACGGCGCGCGAGATGCTGCGCGAAGCCGCGGCGCAGGGCTGGAAAGTGCCGGTCGCGGAGTGCCGTGCCGTACAGGGCGTGGTGCGTCATGAGGCCAGCGGCCGGACGCTTGGCTACGGTGCGCTGGCAGCGCGGGCTGCCGCCTTGCCGCGCCCGGCCAGCGTGGCGCTGAAGGATCCGCGCGACTGGAAGCTGCTGGGCCGCCCGACTGACCGGCTCGACATTCCGCTGAAGACGCGCGGTGCTGCGGTGTTCGGCGTCGATGTCAAGGTGCCGCGCATGCTGGTGGGCTCGGTGATGGCCTGCCCGGCATTCGGCGGCAAGCTGCACCGTGTCGAGGCCCGGCCGGCGCTGGCCGTGCGCGGCGTGCGGCGCGTGGTGCCGTTGGACGACGCCGTGGTGGTGCTGGCCGACAGCTACTGGACCGCGCGCAAGGGCCTGGCCGCGCTCAGGCCGGACTGGAAACTGCCGCAAGGCGAACCCGTCGGCGATGCTGCCTTGATGGCCGGCTACCGGGAAGCCGCGCGGAGCGCTTCGGCGCTGGCGTTGCGCAATGGCGACCCCGATGCGCACATGCAGGCCGGCCAGGCCTATACCGCCGAATACGAGGTCCCGTACCTCGCGCACGCGACCATGGAGCCGATGAATGCCACGGCCGACGTTCGCGCCGACCGTGCCGAGATCTGGGGGCCGACCCAGGTCTGCGGCGAGATCGCGCATCGGCTGGCGCCTGTGCTCGGCCTGCCGGCCGAACGCATCGTTGTGCATTCGACCTTTGTCGGCGGCGGCTTCGGCCGGCGCGAGGAGTTCGACGTCTTTTTGCAGGCGGCGCTGGCATCGAAAGCGGCAGGACAGCCGGTCAAGCTGATCTGGTCGCGCGAGGAAGATATCCAGCACGACTTCTACCGCCCCGCGGCGGCGGCGCGCTTCAGCGCCGTGCTGGCACCCGGCGCGGCAGGCATCCGCGCGCTGGATGCGCGGCTGGCGTGTTCATCGATCTACATCCGCAATTTCCCGGACCGGGTCAAGGGCGGCGTCGATCCCAAGTCGGTCGAAGGCGTGGTGGACCTGCCTTACGCGCTGCCCAATATCGCCGTGCGCCATGCGATGGTCAATACCGCCGTGCCGGTCGGTTTCTGGCGCGGCGTGGGCTATACCCAGAACACGTTCTTTGCCGAGAGCTTCGTCGACGAGCTGGCCCACCATGCCAGGACTGATCCGCTGCAGTTCCGGCTGCGCCTGCTGGCCGAGCGCCCGCGCCAGGCGGATTTGCTGCGCCGGCTGGCGCAGCAGGCCGGCTGGGGCGGCGCACCGGCGGGGCGCTTCCAGGGCGTGGCGCTGTCGCAGGCATGGGGCTCGCTGTGCGCGACGGTAGTGGAGCTGTCGGTGCGGGACAAGCGCATCACGCTGCACCGCATCGTCAATGCTATCGACTGCGGCACCGTGATCAACCCCGCCACGGTCGAGCGCCAGCTTGAGGGCGCCAGCATCTGGGGCCTGAGCGCGGCGCTGTCCGGCGTCATCACGATTGGCGACGGGCGCGTGCAGCAATCCAATTTCCACGACTACCCACTGCTGCGCCTGGCCCAGACGCCGCGCTTCGAGGCTGTGCTGGTGCAGAGCGGCGAGCGCATCGGCGGCGTGGGGGAATCGGCGGTGCCGACGCTGGCGCCGGCGCTGGCCAATGCGCTGTTTGCTGCCACGGGCGAGCGCATCCGTTCACTGCCGCTGGCGCGGCATGGGTTCGAACTGGCGTAGCCGCGGCGCCGGGCCCTCAGGACGCCATCGCCGCTGCCGTGGCGCCGAAGGTTGCGACGCAATTGCGCCCGGAGCGCTTGGCCAGGTAGAGCGCTTCGTCGCCGGCACGGAGAAAGGCGCGCAGCTCGGCGAAATCCTTTTCGTTGCCGGGGCCGTTGGCATCGGTCACCGCACCGATGCTGACCGTCAAGTGCCCGTCGGCACCGGCAGCATTCGGAATCTGCAAGGCCTGGACGGCAGCGCGGATGGCCTCCGCCATGGCGGCCGCGCCGGCAGCGTTGGTGTGCGGCAGCAGGATGGCAAACTCTTCGCCGCCATAGCGCCCCGCATAGTCGCCCGGCCGCCGCACCTGGCGCTGGATGCAGGCGCCCACCGCTGCCAGCGCATCGTCACCGGCCTGGTGGCCGTAGCGGTCATTGAATTCCTTGAAGTGGTCGACGTCCAGCATCAGCAGCGACAAAGGCTGGCTGTGGCGGCGCGCGCGCCGCCATTCCACGTCGGCGGCATCGTCCAGCGCACGGCGGCTGCCAAGGCCGGTCAGGCCATCGGTGTTGACCATCCAGCGCAGGTGCTCTTCCATCTCGACACGGCGCCGCCATTGGCGCGACAGCAATACCGAGAGCGCGATGATGGCAGCGTCCAGCGCGATGATCATCGCCCCGAACACCCAGGCGCGCTTGTGCCAGGGTGCCAGCACGTCGTGGGTGGCGCGTCCCACCACGACCAGCAGCGGAAAGCCCGGAGTGCGCCTGAAGCTGTAGAGCCGCTGCACCCCGTCGACTGCCGCGACGCCGATAAACGTGCCTTGCGTGCCTTGCAGCAGCGGTGCAAATGACGGGCTGCCGGAGATGTCGCGCCCGATCGATTCGGCTTCATAGGGCCGCCGCATGATGATGGTGCCGTCCGTGCTCAGCAGCGTCAGGGTGCCGCCCGCGCCAAGGCTTACGCCATCGAACAGCTTGCGGAAGTAGTTCAGGCGCAAGGTGCCGACCACGGTGCCGGCAAAGCTGCCGTCGGGTGCGGAAAGCCGCCGGCTGATGCCGATGGACTTGTTCTCCGGCGCCAGGCGCGGCTGGAACGGCCGGCTCAGGAACAGGCCGCTGTGATCGCCGCTGCGGTGGGCCTGGAAGTAGTCGCGGTCAGAAACGTTGACCGGGCGCGGCGGCCACTGGTGCGAGTCGAACACCAGCGTGCCGTTGGCGTCGGTGACCAGCAGCGAGCCCATGTCTTCGGCGTTGATCAGGCGGTCGAACAGCAGCCGCTGGCGCAGCGCCGGCGGTTGCGCCAGCAGTGCGGGATCGTGCATGGCTTCCACTATGCCCCCGATCGCCAGCTCATGGATCTGCAGGTTGCGCGTGATGCTGCGTTCCAGCGTCAGCGCCAGGTTGGCCGAGGCCTCGCTGGCATTGTCCAGTGCATCCCTGCGCATCTGCACCAGGGCGAGCGCACCAAGGGCCGCGATCATGCAGACCAGGACAAGGCTGGCGGCAACGATCAGGGAGGCCGGGCGGGAAATGGCTTTGCGGGCCGGAAAGTGAGGTATTTGACGCACGAAGGAAAGCTGTTCTGCTTTTATGCGGCCATTGTAGTACCTGGCCGCAGCCTGGCTCAGTTGCGTTATGCGCCAGCGCATCGTCCCGGAGCTTGCGGCCCTGGGCCTGCCCGGCCAGGGCACACGTGCTGTGTGCCGCTGCGCGCGTCCGGCACTACGCTGCACGCACAGTTCTTCCCTACACTTGAGCATGGCGGGTTGCCGCCGCTGAAGGGAAGACCGCATGCAGCCAGAGCCTGCACAACCCAAGCCTGTGGCGCTCGCCCTGCAGGGCGGCGGCATGCATGGCGCCTTTACCTGGGGCGTGCTCGACCGGCTGCTGGAGGACGGCAGGCTGGCGATCGAAGGCGTCAGCGCCACCAGCGCCGGGGCCATGAACGCCACCGTGCTGGCCTACGGGCTGCTGCAGGGCGGCAGTGACGGCGCGCGCCTGGCCTTGCATGATTTCTGGGAGGCGATCGCGCACTCGGCGCAGCGCTACAACCCGTTCCGGTGGCTGCCTTGGTTCAAGAGCAGCCATACGCTGGGGCTGAACCATTCGCCGATGTATGCGATGGCCGACATCGCGCTGCGCCTGCTGTCGCCGTACCAGTTCAACCCCAACAACCTCAATCCGCTGCGCGACGTGCTCGGCAGCCAGGTCGACTTTGCGGCACTGCGCGAGCATTGCCCGATCCGGCTCTACCTGTGTGCGACCAATATCGAGACCAGCCGGATACGCATCTTCCCGCCCGAGGAACTCAGCATCGACGCCGTGCTGGCCTCGGCCTGCGTGCCCACGCTGTTCCAGGCGGTCAGCATCGACGGCCAGCACTACTGGGATGGCGGCTATGTCGGCAACCCGGCGATTTTCCCGCTGATCTATCACTGCCAGACCCACGATGTGGTGATCGTCCATATCAACCCGATCGTGCGCCACGGCGTGCCGACCACGGCCGCGGATATTCTGAATCGCGTCAATGAGGTCAGCTTCAACTCGTCGCTGATGCGCGAGATGCGCGCCATTGCCTTCGTCACGTCGCTGATCCAGCAGGGCAAGCTCGACGGCACGGAGATGAAGGAGGTGTGGATCCATTCGATCCGCTCGGACCAGACCATGGCCGCGCTGGGGGTTTCCACCAAGTACAACGCCGACTGGAATTTCCTGTGCTCGCTGCGCGACAAGGGCCGCGCAGAAGCGAGCCGGTGGCTGGAGCAGCACTACGACAGCGTGGGCCGGCGCTCCAGCATCGATATCAGCGGGGAGTTCCTGTAGGCCAGGCCGGCTGCGCCAGCCGCCACGTCAGGTTGGCGCGTGCCTGCGCCTCGTAGCGCGCCTGGAACAGGTCGGTGGTGTAGATGCGCGGGCTGGCCAGCAGCGCACTCAGGAAGGCGCGCTCGGCGGCGTCATAGGCGGCGTCGTCCAGGTCGGTGCGTTCGGCCCGCAGGTTGGCGCCATTTTCCTGGAAGCGCGCGCGGCTGCAGCCCAGCGCCGCCAGGTCGATGTCGGCGGTGAAGCGGCCGGCCAGGCTTGCCGGCACTTCGGCGTGGGTGGTTTCCAGGATAAGGGCGGCCACGCGCGCGGCGGCGGCGATGCTGCCGCCCGACCAATGGCGCAACCATGCGGCGCTGCGTTGCTCGTTGTCCGTGGCGCCGGGCACGTAGATGACGTCGTGGCACCAGAGCGCCAGTTCCACCTCGTCGGTATCCGGTATCGCGCTGCGCGCCCAGTCCAGGTCTTGCAGGCAGCGACGGACATGGTCGAGGGTGTGGTAGTGCCGCGTCGGCTCACCGTAGCAACGAGCGAGATCGGCATAGGCGTCGGCCGCGTGCGTGCCGCCCGCACGTGTCCACAGCGCGACGAAGCGGTCTTGCAGGGGGAGGCCTGGCGTCGAGGTCATGCGTGGGGGCGCTCCGGGGTATTGGCCTGGTCGGCCGCCAGCGCTGCAAGCAGCGCCTGGGCCTCCTGCCAGTCCGCGGTGTCGGTGCCCTCGCTGAAGCTGCCGTGGACCCGCGCCAGCACTTGACGCGCCGCGTCGACCTTGCCTTGTTGCCGCCACAGCCGGGCCAGGCTCAGGGTGGCCTGCAGCTCCAGCGGCTTTGCACCTTGTTCGTGGGCGACCGTGATGGCCCGGTGCAAGCAGGCTTCGGCTTCCTCCTGCGCGGCCGGCGGCGCAGGGCGCTCTGCCGACAGCTGCAGCAGCGTCTCGGCGCGCAGCCGGTACACGGTTGCCTCATCCAGCCGTTCTCCGGTCTCTTCCACCAGCGCTTGTGCCTGCGTGAGCACGTCCAGCGCGGCGGTGGTCTGGCCTGCCTTGCCGCAGGCCTCGGCAACCAGGGCCAGCAGGTTCGGCATGCCCAGTCTGCCGCCGGTGGCCTCATAGGCGGCCACGCCCTGGCGCATCAGCGCAACGCCTTCCTGGTGACTGCCCAGCGCCGCCATCGCCCAGCCCTGCAGGACGGTGCCCCACGCCAGGTAGATCGGAAAACCCTGTTCGCCCGAGATGGCGATGGCGGCTTCGGCGTACTCCTGTGTCAGCCGGACTTCGTGCCGGCATTGATGCTGTTCCGCGGCAAAGACCAGGCACAGGGCAAGGTTGTACGCATCCGGGCGGGCACGGGCCATGGCCAGCGCCTCCTGGCAGCGCGCCAGTGCCTGGTCCGCCAAGCCCTGGTACCACAGGATCCAGCCCAGCGTGCTGGTGGCGTGGACGGCCGGGTCGCGCCCGTAGCCCGTGAGGAAGTCGTACGCCGGTTGCTCAGGATGCGGCACCGCGAGCACCGCCTCAACATGCTTGCGCGCGGCGTCCAGCATGCCAAGGCGGAACAGCGTGGCGCCGATCGCGCGATGGCCCTCCGCCAGCTGCTTGGGCTTCTGCGACTTCATGGCCAGCGCAAGCAGCCGCTTGCCCAAAGGCAGCGAGACCTCGTATTGCGCACGAAGCTGATAGAACGCCCACAACCCCAGCTGTGCCGAGAACAGGTAGGGCGTCTGCTGGCCTTGCTCGCACAAGGCCAGCGCCCGCCGGTAATTGCCCTCGACTTCGGGCGATGCCTGGCCCCGGGCCGCAATCAGGGCCGGCCCGAGCGCAAGCAGCAGCGTCAGTTCCTGGCGCGCGCGTTCGGCACTGTCGGGTTGCCGCTTGAGCAGGTCGATGGCCATGCTCAGGTGCCGGATCGCTTCGGCCTGCGCCGAGCGCAGCAGGGCTTGCTGGCCGGCGCAGTGCAGGTACTCGACCGCCTTCGGGATGTTGCCGCTGTTGCTGTAGTGGTGCGCCAGTTCGCTGCAGTAGTCCTTGAGCCGGCCATGGAAGAGCGCCTCGATGGCCTGGGCGGAGCTTTCATGCAAGGCGCTGCGCCGCTCGGTGAGCAGCGAGCTGCCGGCCACCTCCTGGGTCAGCGCGTGCTTGAAGGCGTACTCGACCTCAGGGAATGCCGGCCGTTCGTAGATGAAATCCGCAGCCTGCAGGTCGGACAGCAGCGGATGCAGGTGGTCTTCCGGCAAGCCGGTCACGCGCAGGACCAGGCTCAGCGGGAACTCCTTGCCAATCACGGCCAGGGTCTGCAACAGCTCCTTCTGGGCCAGCGGCAGCCGGTCGATACGGGCGGCCAGCACGCCTTGCACGGTGGTGGGGATATGGAGCAGGGCCGGCGCGGTCTCGATACGGTAGCAGCCGGGCTGGCCGAGCAGCGCGCCTTCCTCGGCCAGGGTCTGGACCACTTCCTCCATGAAGAAGGGATTGCCTTCGGTCTTGTCGAGGATCAGCCGCTTCAGCGGCACCAGGCTGCGGTCGTCCCCGAGCAGCGCGGTCAGCAGTTCCTGCGCCTCCGCCTGCCCCAGCGGCTGCAGCTGCAGCTGCGAATAATGCCCGTCCGCATTCCAGCGATGGCTGTACTCCGGCCGGTAGTTCACCAGCAGCAGGATGCGCGCGCCGGGCACATGGTCGATCAGCATATTGAGGAAGGCCTCGGTCTCGCCGTCCAGCCATTGCAGGTCTTCGAAAATGACTTCCAGCGGCTGGTTGAGGCTTTCCCGGACCAGCAGCCGCGCAATCGCCTCGAAGGTGCGCTGGCGCCGGATGGTCGGGTCCATGGTCGGCAACGGCGAGTCGGGCTCGATGGTGCCGAGCAGGTAGAGCAGGTAGGGCAGGTGTTCTTCCAGCGAACGGTCCAGGGTCAGCAGCCTGCCGGTCACCTTTTCGCGGCAGCTGCGGTCGCCGTCCTGCGCCGTGATCTGGAAATAGCTCTTCAGCATCTCGATCAGCGGCAGGTAGGCAAACGCCTTGCCGTGCGAGACCGAGAAGGTCTCCAGCGCCAGGCAGCCCTGCTGCGATCTGACCTTGAACTCATGGAACAGCCGGGACTTGCCGACCCCCGCTTCGCCGACCACCGCAACAATGCGCCCGTGTCCAGCCTTGGCCTGCCCCAGCGCCGCGTGCAAGTGCGCCAGCTCATCCTGGCGCCCGACAAACCTGGCGAGGCCGCGGTGCGCGGCCACCTGCAGGCGCGTGCGCAAGGCTCCCAGGCCGACGACTTCATATACCGCGAGCGGATCCCGCACGCCCTTGACATGGGTGGTCCCCAGCGCCGTGAACTCGAAATAGCCTTCGGTGAGCTTGTGGGTCGATTCGCTGACAAGGATCGACGCCGGCGTGGCAATCCCCTCCATGCGCGAAGCGATATGGATGGTGTGCCCGACCGGATCGTAGTCGGTGTGCAGGTCATCCTTGCGGATCGAGCGCACCACGACTTCGCCGGTATGGACGCCGATCCGGATCTGCAGCGGGATGCCTTGCTCCAGCCGCACGCGGTCGCTGTGGCGATGCATCGCGTCCTGCATGCGCAGCGCCGCGTAGAGCGCGCGCAAGGCATGGTCCTCGTGGGCGATCGGGGCGCCGAACAGCGCCAGGATGCCGTCGCCGAGGAACTTGGCCACATAGCCCTCATAGTGGTGGACGGCTTCCATCATCAGCGTCACCACGGGGTCGATCAGCCGGCGCGCGTCTTCGGGGTCGAGGTCCTGCGTCAGCGCGGTCGAGCCGGCCATGTCGGCAAACAGCGCGGTGATGGTCTTGCGCTCGCCGGCGGTCTCGCCCCTGGCCTCCATTGCCGCCTGTTCGGCCAGGATGCGCCCGGCAAGGTGGGGCGGGGTGTAGAGGACCGGGGCCGTGGCCGCGGGCGGCGCTGGCGTGGCAGCGGTGCCGACCGGGGCGTCGGTCAGCGCAAAGCCGCAAGCGCGGCAGAACTTCGCGGCTGCAGTGGCTTCCTCACCACACTGAGGGCAGGCTCGGCCAAGCTTTGCTCCGCACGCCTCACAGAAGTTGGCTCCCGCGAGGTTCGCGAAACCGCAACTGGTGCAGCGCATTTCGCCTCCTGGCCGTCGTTGGTTGCCTGGACGGTACTCAAGACTATTAGAGATGGGATCGGCGGGGATGGCAAGGCGGCGCAGCCTGGCGACAGTGCGTCCAGACCCGCCCCCGGCCAAGTGACTGATCGGGGTTGTACGCTTATTCCCCGCGCTCGTCCCTGACCTGCACCTTGCCGTCCGCCACCCGGACCGGGAACGTCGCCACCGGCTCGTAGGCGGGCGGGGACAGCGCCTCGCCCGTCAGCAGGGAAAAGTGCGAGCCGTGGCGCGGGCAGACGACTTCCTGGCCTTCCACGTCGCCGCCGCAGAGCGGCTCGGCCTCATGCGAGCAGAGGTCCTCGATGGCGTAGTAATTGCCATCCACATTGAATACCGCGACCTGGACGCCATCGATATCGACGCTGCGGCAAGTGCCGGGCGCGAAGTCCTCGGCTCGGGCGACATCGATCCACTCGCTCATCTCAGAGCAGCCCCAGTTCCAGGCGTGCCGCCTCGCTCATCCGTTCTCTCGACCAGGGCGGGTCCCACACCAGTTCTACCTCGACCGCGTCCACCCCGCTGGCTTCCATCACCGCGCTCTCCACCACGCCGGGGAAGGTCTGCGCCACCGGGCAGCCCGGCGCGGTCAGCGTCATGCGGATCCCGACCTTGCCGCTGGCTTCGTCCACCGATAGCTGGTAGATCAGGCCAAGGTCGTAGATATTGACCGGGATCTCGGGGTCGTACACCGTGCGCAAGGCCGCTATCACCCGCCCCTCGAGGCTGTCCGGCTCAGCCTCGAACCTGTCTTCGTGTTCCCTGGCCTTGTGCAGCCAATCGATCATGCTCATGGGGTTCTACTCCGTCGAGACCGGCCTGGCGCTGTTCTCCAAAGCGGCTTGCATGGTATGCCAGGCCAGGGTGGCGCACTTCACGCGCGCCGGGAACTCGCGCACGCCGGCCAGGACTTCCAGCTTTCCCATCGGCACTTCGGACTGCCCCGGCTTTTCGGTGACCAGCGCGTGGAAGCCGCAGAACAAGGCCCGCGCCTGCGCCTCGGTCTTGCCTTTGAGCGCTTCCGTCATCAGCGACGCAGAGGCAGTGGAGATGGCGCAGCCCGAGCCCTCGAAGCTGGCGTCTTCGATCACCGCGTCGCGGATTCTCAGGTACAGCGTCAGCCGGTCGCCGCACAGCGGGTTGAAGCCCTCGGCGCGGCGGTTCGCTGCCGCCAGCCGCCCGAAATTGCGCGGCGAGCGGCTGTGGTCGACAACCACTTCCTGGTAGAGGTTGCGCAGGTCAGACATCAGGCGAATACCTCCTGTGCCGCGCGCACGGCAGCAAACAGTGCATCCACCTCTTCACGCGTGTTGTACAGCGCGAAGGAAGCGCGCACCGTGGCGGGCACGCCGAAGCGCTCCATCACCGGCATGGCGCAATGGTGGCCGGCACGGACCGCGACGCCGTGCTGATCGAGGATGGTGCCGACATCGTGGGGATGGATGCCGTCCAGCGTGAACGAGAGGATGCTCGCCCTGTCGGCAGCCGTGCCGATCATGCGCAGGCCGGCGATCCTTGCTGCCTGCGCGCTGGCGTAAGCGAGCAGCGCGTGCTCGTGGGCGGCGATGGCTTCCAGGCCGAGCGCGCGCACGTACCCGATGGCGGCGCCAAGGGCGATGACGCCGGCGATATTGGGGGTGCCCGCCTCGAACTTGTAGGGCAGCTCGTTGTAGGTGGTCTTGCGGAACGTGACCTCGCGAATCATGTCCCCGCCGCCCTGGTAAGGCGGCATGGCATCGAGCAGCGCGGCCTTGCCGTAGAGCACGCCGACGCCGGTGGGCCCGTAAAGCTTGTGCCCGGAGAACGCGTAGAAATCGCAATCGAGGGCCTGCACGTCGACCTTTAGGTGCGGCACGGCCTGGGCGCCATCGATCAGCACCGGGATGCCATGGTCATGCGCCAGCTCGATGATGTGCCGCACCGGGTTGACGGTGCCAAGCGCGTTGGAGAGGTGCGTCAGCGCGACCAGTCTGGTGCGCGGGCCGAGCAATCGCGCGAACTGCTCCAGCATCAGCTCGCCGGCATCGTTGATCGGCGCCACCTGCAGCAAGGCGCCGGTGCGCTGGCACGCCAGTTGCCACGGCACGATATTGGAGTGGTGCTCCATCGCGCTGATCAGGACCTCGTCGCCCGGGCGCAGGCGCTGGCCGAAGCTTGCCGCCACCAGGTTGATGGCCTCGGTGGTGCCGCGCACGAACACGATTTCCTCGCGCCCGGCGGCGTTGATCAGGTCTCGCACTGCGTCGCGCGCGGCCTCGTAGGCATCGGTGGCGCGCTGGCTCAGGGTATGCACGCCGCGGTGGATATTGGCGTTGAGCGCGGCGTAGTAATGCGCTTCGCAATCGATCACGCTTTGCGGCTTCTGGGTGGTGGCGGCGTTGTCCAGATAGACCAGCGGCCTGCCGTTGATGGTCTGGCGCAGGATCGGGAAATCCTTCCGCAACCGCTCCACCTCCAGGCTGGCGGCCGGCACCGCGTGCTCCACGGCCATCCGTTCATGCGCAGCCGTGTTCATGGCAGCTCCTTCACAGGCTCCGGCAGCTTGCCGCGCAAGAGCGTTTCCAGCCGCGTGCGCAATGGGGCCGGGCCGAGCCGCCTGACGACCTCTTCGGCGAAGGCAAAGGTCAGCAGCGCACGCGCCGCGGCATCGTCCATCCCGCGCGAGCGCAGGTAGTAGATCTGCTCGGCGTCGAGCTGGCCGACGGTGGCGCCGTGGCCGCATTTGACGTCGTCGGCATAGATCTCCAGTTGCGGCTTGGTGTCGACCTCGGCCTGGTCGGACAGCAGCAGATTGCGGTTGGACTGGTGCGCATCGCTGTGCTGGGCATCGGCATGCACCACCACCTTGCCGTTGAAGACGGCGCGCGAGGCGCCCGCCAGTACGCCCTTGTACAACTCGCGGCTCTTGCTGTGCGGGCTGGCGTGGTCGACGCGGGTGTGGTGGTCGACATGCTGCCGCCCGGCGGTCATATACAGCCCGTCCAGCGAACACTCGGTATGCTCGGCATTCAGCCCGACATTGATGTCGACCCGCGCCAGGGCGCCGCCCAGGGCAAAGGAACTGGAGGCGCAGCGGCTACCCTGCCGCTGGTCCAGGTTCACTCCGGCGATATGGAAGGCCTTGAGGCTCTCCTGCTGCAGCTTGTGATGTTCGACCTGCGCATCGCGCTCGGCAACGATGTCAGTGATGGTATTGGTGCAATAGGCCAGGCCATCCAGGCCGGCGTGGTGCTCCACGATGCAGACCTGGCTGCCGGCTTGCGCCACCACGAGGTTGCGCGCATGGGTTGCCAGTTCGGCAGCGGTGGCAAGGAACAGCAAGTGGATCGGTTGTTCCGGGACGGTGCCGGCCGCCACGCGGATATAGGCACCGTCGGTCATGAACGCCATGTTCAAGGCGGCGAAGCCGGACGGGTAGTCGCTTGTGCGACACAACAGCAGCGCTTCCAGGCAGTCCGGCGCGCGCTCCAGCGTCGCGGCGAGGCTGGCCAGCTCGATGCCCGCAGGCAGGGTGCCGATGCGCGACCATTGCGGCTGGTGCGTGCCATTGACGAACACCATCAGCTGCGCGCCGGCCAGGGCAAGCGCCTCGATCTGGGCTGCCACCGCGGGGTCCAGGCTGTCGCCGGCCTGCGGCAGTGCCACGGCAAAGCGGCTTCGCTCGAGTGCGGCCACGCTGGTGTATTTCCAGTCCTCGTGGCGCAGCGTGGGGAACCCGGCCTGGGCGAAATGATCCAGCGCCTGCCGCCGCGCGTGCGCAAGCCAGCCCAGACGGCGGCCGGGCAGTGCGGCCTCGACGCGGGCGAACTCGGCGAGATAGTGCTCCAGTCCGCTTGCGCTCATGTCGAAGACTCCATCGCGGCATAGCCGTGCCGCTCCAGTTCGCGCGCCAGCTCCGGCCCGCCGGACCTGGCGATGCGGCCTTGCGCAAGCACGTGGACCTGGTCCGGCACGATGTAGTCGAGCAGGCGCTGGTAGTGCGTGACCAGCACAATCGCGCGTTGCGGGCTGCGCATGGCCTCGATGCCCCTGGCGACGATCTTGAGTGCATCGATGTCGAGGCCGGAGTCGGTCTCGTCGAGAATGGCGAGCCGCGGCTCCAGCACTGCCATCTGCAGGATCTCGTTGCGCTTCTTCTCGCCGCCGGAGAAGCCCTCGTTCACCGATCGGTAAAGCAGGTCCTGGTCCATCTCCATGAGCTGGAGTTTGTCCTTGACCAGGGCGAGGAAATCCATGGCGTCCAGCTCCGGCTCGCCACGGTGCTTGCGGATCGCGTTGAGCCCCGCCTTGAGCAGGTAGATATTGGAGACGCCGGGGATTTCCACCGGATACTGGAAGGCGAGGAAGATGCCCGCGCGGGCGCGCTCTTCCGGCGGCATGCCAAGCAGGCTGGTGCCGTCATAGAGGACTTCGCCCTCTGTCACGGTAAAGCGGTCGCGCCCGGCCAGTACGTGGGCCAGGGTGCTCTTGCCCGAACCGTTCGGGCCCATGATGGCGTGCACCTCGCCGGCCTTCACGCTGAGGTCGATGCCGTGCAGGATGGGCTTGTCGTCTACGCTGACGTGCAGCTTGCGAATCTCAAGCATGGCTGGCTTCTTTCATCCGATACTGCCTTCCAGGCTCACGCCCAGCAGCTTCTGGGCTTCCACCGCGAATTCCATCGGCAGCTCCTTGAATACTTCCTTGCAAAAGCCGTTCACGATCATCGAGACTGCATCCTCCGCGCTGACGCCGCGGCTCTGGCAGTAGAACAACTGGTCCTCGCCGATGCGCGAGGTGGAGGCCTCGTGCTCGACCTGGCCGGTGGCGTTCTTCACCTCGATATAAGGGAAGGTATGGGCGGCGCATTTGTCGCCCAGCAGCAGCGAATCGCACTGCGAGTAGTTGCGTGCGCCGACCGCGCTCCTGGCCATCTTCACCAGCCCGCGATAAGCATTCTGGCCGTGGCCGGCCGAGATGCCCTTGGAAAGGATGGTGCTCCTGGTGTTCCTGCCGAGGTGCGTCATCTTGGTCCCGGTGTCGGCCTGCTGGTAGTGGTTGGTCAGCGCGACTGAATAGAACTCGCCGACCGAGTCGTCGCCCTGCAGGATCACGCTCGGATACTTCCAGGTGATGGCGGAGCCGGTCTCCACCTGGGTCCACGAGATCTTCGAGCGCGCGCCGCGGCAGTCACCGCGCTTGGTGACGAAGTTGTAGATGCCGCCCTTGCCGTCCTTGTCGCCCGGATACCAGTTCTGCACGGTCGCGTACTTGATCTGTGCGTCTTCCAGGGCGATCAGCTCCACCACCGCGGCATGCAGCTGGTTCTCGTCGCGCATCGGCGCGGTGCAGCCTTCCAGGTAGCTGACGTAAGCGCCCTGGTCGGCGATGATCAGGGTGCGCTCGAACTGGCCGGTGTTGCTGGCATTGATGCGGAAGTAGGTCGACAGCTCCATCGGGCAGCGTACCCCGGGCGGGATATAGCAGAACGAGCCGTCGCTGAACACGGCGGAGTTGAGCGAGGCGAAGAAGTTGTCGGTATAGGGCACGACCGAGCCGAGATACTGCTGCACCAGCGCCGGATGCTCCCGCACCGCCTCGGAAAACGAGCAGAAGATGATGCCGAGTTCGCCCAGTTTCTGCTTGAAGGTGGTGGCCACCGAGACGCTGTCGAATACCGCGTCCACGGCCACGCCGGCCAGCAGCTCGCGCTCGTGCAGCGGCACGCCCAGCTTTTCGTAGGTGCGCAGCAACTCCGGATCGACCTCGGCCAGCGTCTTCGGTCCGGCCTTCTGGGAGCGCGGCGCGGCATAGTAGGCGATTGCCTGGTAGTCGATGGGCGGGTGCGTCACCGTCGCCCAGTGCGGCTCGGACATCGTGAGCCAGTGGCGGAAGGCCTTGAGACGCCACTCCAGCATGAACTCCGGCTCGCCCTTGATGGCCGAGATCATGCGGATCACGTCCTCATCCAGCCCGCACGGCACCGTGTCCGTCTCAACGGCGGTGTAGAAGCCATGCTTATAGCCGTGGCTGATCAGTTCATCGAGCTTGCGTGCCGGGGTTGCCATGGTTTGCCTTCGCTTGCCACTGTCACCTGAATCACAAAATGTCAGCTTGCGGCCCGTTTGCGCGTCGGGCGCGCAAGGCGCCGATATCCACCGGGTGCAACACCGGTTGCGCCATATCCGCCAGCGTCACGCCATTCAGTGCGCTAAAGATGACTCGATTGATCGATTGCCAGTTGGCGCGGATGGCGCACAGGCTTTCCTGCGCACACAGGCCGGCAGCGACACTGCACTCGGTCATGCCGGCCGGGCCTTCCATGGCGTCAATCACCTGTGCGATCGAAATCTGTTCCGGCGGTCGCGCCAGCAGGTAGCCGCCATTGGCACCGCGCAGAGACTCCAGCAAGTGGTGCCTTGCCAGCATCTTCAGAATCTTGCTTGCCGTCGGAACCGCCACACCGATCGCGGCGGCGACCTCGGCCGCACTGTAGATCCGGCCCGGGTTGCGCGCCAGGTGCGTCATGATCACCGTGCCATAGTCAGTCAGCTTGCTAAGTCTGAGCATCGTCGCCACCAGTGTTTCTTAAATTAGAACCAATTCGGTCCTGATTTGTTCCGGCACGGAAATCCGCCTAACAAAAGTCGTAACCGACGGTGTATAGATGGCTTATCTGCGCCAGCGAGGAGGACCTCAGGCATGGCCAACCAACCCATTACCGTCATCACCGGCGCGAGCCGCGGCCTGGGCCGCGCAGCCACGCGCCGTCTGGCCACTGTTGAAGGCCATCTGGTCGTCGCCACGGCGCGCACGCCGGCGGACCTCGCTGGGCTTGAGGCAGAGCTCCGGCTCGCGGGGCATCCGATCGCATGCCACCGCCTTGACGTCACGGAAGAAGGCTCGGCGGCCGCACTGGCCAACTGGCTGAGCGAACGCTTCGGACGCGTGGACGTGCTGATCAACAACGCTGGTGTTTCGCTCGACCACTATCACACCAGCCTGCTCGAACTGCCGCTCGCGACCCTGCGCCGCACCCTGGAAACCAATCTGTTCGGCGTGCTGCGGACCACCCAGGCGCTGGCACCGCTGCTGCGCGCCAGCCGCGCCGCGAGGGTGGTCAACCTGGCTTCGGGCATGGGGCAATTGGCGGAGATGGGCCGCGGCGTGCCGGCTTACCGGATCTCGAAAACGGCGCTGAATGCCGTCACGCGCATCCTGGCCGCCGAGATGGCCGATCACGGCGCCAAGGTCAACTCCGTGTGCCCGGGCTGGTGTCGCACCGATCTGGGCGGCCCCGATGCGCCGCGCTCGCCGGAGCAGTGCATCGACACTGTGATCTGGCTGGCAACGCTGCCCGACGATGGTCCCACCGGCGGCTTCTTCCGCGATCGCCAGCCGATTCCGTGGTAGCGATCAATGCTGTGACGCGCCTTCGAGCATCCGGATAGCGGCCGATTTCCCTGCCCGCAAGGGCCGGTACGTGACCATCTTCCGCCCCAATCGGAGGTTCGGAAGCAGTAGCAAAAAGGGACGCCTTGGCGTCCCTTTTTGCATGATTGAACCCAGCGGCTCAGGTGCAGACCGTGTTGGCCGCGTCCTTCGCCTGCACTTCCGGCGGGGTCGGTACCGTCAGCGTCACGGTCGGCCGCCTGTCCGCACATACCCTCGGTTGACGGGATAATTTATGTGGGTAAAATCTAATTCACAACTATGAATAAATGCAGGTGCCAGCCATGGCTGGCCATGCCGGTGCCGGCTTCCGACAACCGCCGTCCAGGAGACAACCCGATGAAACCGAACTTGCGCCGCCGCCTGATGCTGTGCGCCGCCATGCTGGGCGCGATGCCCGCGTTGGCCTGGAGTGACACCTATCCCAGCAAGCCGATCCGCATGGTGGTGCCGTTTGCGCCAGGCGGGGCCACAGACGTGGTGGCGCGGCTGATTTCGCAGAAGCTGGGCGAAGCGCTCAAGCAGTCGGTGGTGGTGGAAAACCGTCCCGGCGCCAACGGCATCATCGGCACGGACATCGTGGCGCGCGCGGCGCCGGACGGCTACACCCTGCTGCTGAACAGCGCCGGCGCGCAGACCCTCAGCCCGGTGCTGTACAAGGCGGGCTATGAGCCGCTGAAGAGCTTTGCGCCGATCTCGCAGATCAGCAATATCGGCTTCGTGATGGTGGTCCATCCGTCGGTGCCGGCCAAGACCGTGCAGGAGTTCGTGGCGCTGGCCAAGTCCAAGACCAAGCCGCTGAGCCTGTCGGCCGGCAGCAGCATGATCGAGCTGATCGGCGCCACCTTCAAGTCCGCGGCGGGCACGCCGGACGTCGTCAGCGTGTCTTACCGCGGCACCGGGCCGCAGATGCAGGCAGTGGTGGCAGGCGAGGTCGACATGACCATCGACCCGTTCAACGGCATGGCGATGATCAAGGCCGGCAAGCTGCGTCCGCTGGCGGTGTTCGCGTCCAAGCGCTCGCCCGCGCTGCCGGACGTGCCGACCATGCATGAGGCCGGCTATGACGGCATGGCCTTCAATTCCTGGGCGGGGCTGCTGGCACCGGCTGGCACGCCCAAGGAAATCGTCACGCGGCTGAACCAGGAGGTGAACCGCATCCTGGCGCAGCCCGAGATCAAGCAGCGCCTGGCAGCGATCGACTATGAGGTGGTGGGTGGCACACCGGAGCAGTTTGCCGCGACCATTGCCGAGGATGCGGCAAGGTGGGCGAAGATCGTCAAGGATACGAACTACAAGGCGGGTTCCTGAGCGATCAGGCTGGTGCAGGCGTCGCCTGCCGCACCAGCCAGCTGCGGAACGCGCGCGCCGCGGCCGGTTCCATCCGGTCGCGCGGCCACACCGCGTAGTAGCCGCCGCCCAGGCTGGCGCTGGCCTCGCTGGCGCGCACCAGCAGGCCTTCGCGCAGGCAGGCGTCGATCATATGGCGCCAGCCCAGTACGATGCCATGGCCTTCCATGGCCAGCTGCAGCAGGATCGGGTACTGGTTGGAGGTGAGCACGTTGCGCAGCGTGGCGTCGGGCAGGCCCTGGTTGGCCAGCCAGGTCTGCCAGGACATCCACTGGCGCTGGCCGTCGTCGAGCATCAGCAGCGTTTCATTGGCCAGCGCGGCCGGGGCCAGCGTGCGGCCGTTCAGGTAGCCCGGCGCGCACACCGGGAACACTTCCTCGCCATACAGCCGTCGTGCTGCCAGTCCCGGCGGCGGGCCCTCGCGCAGATAGTACATGCCGATATCGAACTCCGCCGGCGACAGTGACGCCAGGCTGTCGTTGACGGTCAGGCGCAGCTGGATCTCGGGGTGCGCCTCGCGGAACGAGGCCAGCCGCGGCGTCAGCCACAGCACCGCCACGCCGCTGGAGCACGCCACCGTCAGGGCGGTATGGCTGCGCACCTTCATCACGTCTTCGGTCGCTTCGGCGCAGCCCACCAGCAGGCGCTGCACCACCTCGGCATAGCGCTGGCCGCTGACGGTCAGGCGCAGCGCGCGCGGTTCGCGGATAAAGAGCTTGCGCCCGAGAAAGTCTTCCAGCTGGGCCACCTGGCGGCTGATCGCGCTTTGGGTCAGGTGCAGTTCGGCCGCGGCGCGGGTGAAGCTGCCGTGGCGCATCGCGGCTTCAAACGCGACCAGGTTGGGCAGGGGCGGGAGCGGGGAAATGCGCATGGGGTTTCCGGTCAGAGAAGCCGCCATGATAGACCGCCGGCGCATCCAGCTGGAGGCCAGCGGGAGGGGCGCGCCGCCCGGATCAGCCGGCGCGGCGGTGGATGCGGCCGGCCTGCATCACCACGCTCAGGCGCTCGCCCTGGCCGGCGATCAGGCCGATATCGGCCAGCGGATTGCCGTCGACCAGCAGCAGGTCGGCCAGCGCGCCGGCGCGCACGGTGCCAAGCTCGCCTTCGCGCTGCAGGATGGCGGCCGCGATCGAGGTGGCCGAGCGGATCGCTTCCAGGTTGCCGAGCAGATCGGCGCGGATGCGGAACTCTTCGGCCTGGTGGTCGTGCATCTCGCCCAGCAGGTCCGAGCCATAGCCCATCGGCACGCCGGCATCGGCATAGATGCGCAGCGAGTCGCGGCCGGCCTGGCGCACGGTCTCGATCTTGGCCACGGAGTCGGCCGGCAGGCCCAGGCGGGCGCCGTCGCGCGCAAGCGCGTCGTAGGTGACCAGCGTCGGCACCACGAAGGCGCCGTGCCTGCGCATCTCGTCGGCGCTGTCGCGGTCGACCAGGTTGCCGTGCTCGATGGTGCGCACGCCACAGCGCACCGCGCGCGTGATGGCGCGGCCGGTGTAGGCGTGGGCCATCACATAGGTCTGTGCGGCTTCGGCTTCGGCAACGATCGCGCGGATCTCGTCTTCGCTGTACTGGGTGTTGCCGATCGGGTCGGTAGGCGAGGCCACGCCGCCCGAGGCCATGATCTTGATCTGGCTGGCGCCCTTCTGGATTTCTTCGCGCACGGCCAGGCGCACGGCATCGACGCCATCCACCACGCGCGCGATGGCACCGGCGCGGAAGGCACACGAACAGGGCTCCAGCACATCCGAGCGCGGACGGAAATCACCATGGCCGCCGGTCTGCGACAGCGCCTTGCCCGACGCAAAGATGCGCGGCCCCGGCACCAGCCCGGTGGCAACCGCCTGCGACAGGCCCCAGTCGGCGCCGCCGGCATCGCGCACCGTGGTGAAGCCGCGCTCCAGCATGCGCTGCATGATCGGCAGCGCGCGGATCGCCACCAGCACGTTGGGCTGCACCGCGTTCAGGCCGAGGTTGGCCAGCGAGGCCAGCACATGCACGTGGCAGTCGATCAGGCCGGGCATCACGGTCTTGCCGCGCGCGTCGATGCGCTGTGCGTTGGGGGCATCGATGGCCGGGCCGACCGCGGCAATGCGCTCGCCTTCAACCAGGACATCGTGGCCGCGCAGCAGCTCGCCCGTGCCGGGTTCGAGCACATCGCCGCCGTGGAAAAGGATCTGGGGACTCTGGGACATGTCAGCGTTGTTGCAGGTAGGAAGGTTCGCGCACGAAGCGGGTGCCGACCAGGCTGATGGCGGCGGCGATCATCACGTAGATGGCCGGGGCCATGCTGCTGCCGGTGGTGGCGATCAGCCAAGTGATGATGAAGGAGGCAAAGCCGCCGAAGATCGTCACCGCGAAGTTGTAGGCCACCGACAGGCCGGTCGACAGCACGCGCGCCGGGAACAGTTCGGAGAACGCCGCCAGGATCGGGCCGGTATAGGTGGCGATCAGCACGCCGAACACCAGTTGGAACACCAGCAGCGAAGCCAGGCCGGGCGCATGGTTGATATACGCGAACATCGGCCACGCCAGCACCAGGATCAGCAGCGCCGAGCCGCTCAGCAGCACGCGCCGGCCGATGCGGTCGGCCAGCAGGCCCACCAGCGGCGCGAACACCATGATGGCACTGCCGCCCGCCATGCCGGCGATAAAGCCATCGGCCTGCGGCACCTTCAGCACCTTGACCGCGTAGGTCGGCATGTAGAACAGCAGCACATAGGTGCACACCGTCCACAGGATCACCATCGAGAAGCTGGCCAGGGTCTCGCGCGGGTAGGCCTGCACGATTTCCTTGAGCGGTGAATCGGCGCGCTCGGCGTTGTCGCGGAAGGTCGGGGTTTCATCGAGGTGGTGGCGGATGTAGTAGCCCACCGGGCCGATCACGATGCCCAGCAGGAACGGCAGGCGCCAGCCCCAGCTGTTGAGTGCCTCGGTGCTCAGCGAACTGGTGACGAAGGTGCCCACCGCCGCGCCCAGCAGCACGGCCACGCCGATGCTGGCCTGGATCCAGCTGGAGTAGTAGGCACGCTGGCGCGCCGGGGCGTACTCGGTCAGGAAGGCGGTGGCGCCGCCCATCTCGCCGCCGGCGGAGAAGCCCTGCATCAGGCGCGCCACCACGATCAGCAGCGGGGCGAAGAGGCCGATCTGGTCGTATGTGGGCGCAATGCCGATCAGCGTGGTGCCGAGCGCCATCAGCAGGATGGTCAGCGACAGTGCCGCCTTGCGGCCCACGCGGTCGGCGTAGATGCCCAGCACGATGCCGCCCACCGGGCGCATGAAGAAGCCCACGCCGAAGGTGGCCACGGCCAGCAGCAGCGAGCTGAGGTCGTCGCCGGTGGGAAAGAACAGCTTCGCGATGATGACCGCGAAGAAGCTGTAGACGGTGAAATCGAACCATTCCAGGCCATTGCCGATCACCGTCGCGATGATGGCGCGGCGGCGCTGGCTGGGCTGGATGGCGGGCGCCGCTGGCGCAGCCGGTGTGTAGGGCGCGCTCGTTGGCGCAGCGCTGTTTTGCATGGGTGTTTCCTCCTCTGTGACAGCTGCCGGGGGCAAGGGCCGGTGTCGTCTCAGGCCGGCCGGGCAGATGGTGCAGCTGATGTTAGGAGAAGGCGGGGCGCAGACGGTAGCGATATCTCCGCATGAATGCATGCGCGTGGCGCATGGCTCGGGGTGATCGCGTCGTTGAGAGTATTTGCCGCCCGGACATTGCCGCCTGCTCAAGAGCAGCAGTTTCGCGGCGCTCAACCCCGGGCAGCTGCTGTGGCCGGCGTTCCTGCTGTAGTGGCAAGCGCGCCGGCCATGCAGCCAATCATGTCAGCGGACGCTAGTGAAAAGCAAGCTCAAGCTCCACGCCGCTGTAGTCAACGCGCGGAGCAAGCCTGCGGCGTGGCCCTTGTTCAAAGTGAATCAAGCCATAGCCCTCCATCGTGCGGAGTGTCCGCGACAGGTTCGACACGGCCCGTCCGGTTTTTTGCGATAGCTCTTCGAGCGATTCAGGATTCGTTTCCGCGATCAGCGCAAGCAATTGGCGATTGGCTGGGGACAGGACCTTTGCCAGCACGTCCAGCGATTGAAACCAGACCTTGGGCTCATCCTTTCCGGGCTTGAGTTTGCCGCGGGCGATCGCCATGGTGCGGGCCTTGAAGTCGTCCAGTGAGGCGATGCCAATCTTGAGGTTGCCGCTCATCATTCACTCCTTTTGCTGCAGGATCTTGTCGACCTCTGTCCAGAAATCTTCCAGCAACGTGGAAGCATCGTGGTAGTCGTAGAATCGAACGCCCGCCGCCATGTGCTGGTGGTCGTATTCAATGCGCGTCCGCACTCCTGGCCCGGATCCCTCATTGATGCCGTGCGCATTGTCAAAGCCAAGCAAACGGCAGCCAATCCTGTCATGCAGTGTCAGCGAATACCTCAGTCCGTGAGGGCGTTCCTGCGAGACAGCGCAGGTGCGCACCACGATTTTCACCCAATACAAGCTTTCGTCATCCATGACGAAGCGGAGCCCATCCAGGTCCAATAGTGTGTCGAGGCTACGGTCGCGCATAGGTATGCTATCACAGTGTGATAAGTATAGCGAGCCCGACCGCTTGCATAGTTTCGTACGTCCATAGGACGCCCGAACAACGTTTGTCTGTGGCCAAGGCCCGTCTGGTTAGCACATCACTTTGCCACCGACAATGTAACGAGGAGGTTATTTTCTGGAAATCTGGCGCATATTCAGAGCTTTCCCAAAGGGCTTTCCTTGCTGGCTCCGGCTTTTCCGTTGCTGATCGCTTGCGGCTCCTGTCGCCGGCCCTTCAGGCAGCCAGCAATTCTTCCACTTCCTCGCGCCGCGGCGGATACGCGCCGGCCCGGGTCGCAGCAATTGCCGCCGCGGCGGCAGCCAGCCGCGCCTGCGCGGCAAGGTCGCCCGCCGCGCCGGACAGCACGCCGGCCATCCAGCCGCCCATCGCCGCATCGCCACAGCCGACGGTGTCGGCCACATCAACTGCGAGCGCGGGCTGCTCGACGACAATACTGCCCTTGAGCAACGTCATGCCATGCGCGCCGCGCGTCAGCATGACGGTTGCATCGGGCGCCATGGCGCGTACCTGTGCCAGTGCCGCGTCGATATCGAGCGTGGGAAAGAGTCCGGCCAGGTCTTCGTCGGAGATCTTGACGTAGCTGGCCAGCCGCAGCATGTGTGCGAGGACGTTGGCGTAGCCCGGTGCGCGCATCAGGTCCCGGAAGTTGGGGTCGAAGGCAATGCGCTTGCCCGCCGTTGCGGCCAGCGTGGCTTCTTCACACAGCCGTGCCGCCAGCGGCTGGCGCACCAGGCTGATGGAGCCGAAGTGGATCACCTCTGCCGCCTGGCGCCAGCCCTCTGGCAGGCGCGCCGGATCGAAATGCAGGTCCGCGCTGTCGTCGCCGACAAAGAAGTACTGCGGCGGATGGCGTGACGCGACAAAGGCCAGCAACGGCGAGCGCGCCACCCGCTGCAGGAAGCGGCTGTCCAGGCCGGCGTCAGCGCTGGCCTGGGCCAGGTCATCGCCGAACAGGTCCTGGCTGACGGCTCCCGCAAAGGCGGTGGCAATGCCCAGCCGGGCGCCCACGCGCGCCACGTTCCAGCATGAGCCGCCGGGCAGGCCCAGCCAGCTGCCGTCGGCCTGGCGGACCATGTCGGTCAGGGCTTCTCCGAACACGACATAGCGGGGAAGGGGCGTGGACATCGGCGTCTCCTGTGTTGTTTGCCGCGGGTTAGCCTGCGGCCGTTGCCCGCACTGCCTGGGCGCGGCGGATCAGTGCGGCCGTCGACGCATCATGCGCGGCGGCGCCGGCCGTGCCTTCCAGTTCGCGCTGGATCGGCGCGGCCAGTTTCTTGCCGAGTTCCACGCCCCACTGGTCAAACGAATTGATCTGCCACAGCGCACCCTGCACGAAGGTGCGGTGTTCCGACAGCGCCAGCAGCGCGCCCAGGTGGTACGGGTCCAGCCGCTGCAGCAGCAGCGTATTGCTGGGCCGGTTGCCCTCGAACACCAGGTGCGGCACCAGCGCTTCGTCGCGCACGCCCTCGGCGCGCACTTCGTCGGCGGTGCGCCCGCGCAGCAGCGCCTCGCCCTGTGCAAAGCAGTTGGCCAGCAGCTTGGTATGGTGGCCGGGCAAGTCGCTCACGGGTTCCAGCGTGGCGATGAAGTCTACCGGAACCAGCTGCGAGCCCTGGTGCATCATCTGGAAGTAGGCGTGCTGGCCGTTGGTGCCGGTCGTGCCCCATACCACAGCGGCCGAGCCCGCATCGAGCGCGCCGCCGTCAAGCCGCACGGACTTGCCGTTGCTTTCCATTTCCAGTTGCTGCAGGAAGGCCGGCAGCAGTTCCAGCGGCTCGCAGTAGGGCGCCACGCAGCGGCTGCCGGCGCCGAGGAAGCTGCGGTACCAGACGTCGAGCAGGCCCAGGATCATCGGCAGGTTGCGCTCGGGCGGTGCGCTGGCGAAATGCAGGTCCATCGCGCGCGCGCCGTCCAGCAATTGCCGGAAGCGCTCGAAGCCGATGGCCACGGCGATCGAAAGTCCCACTGCGGACCACAGCGAGAAGCGTCCGCCCACCCAGTCCCAGAACGGGAACATATTGGCCGGGTCGATGCCGAACTCGGCCACCGCATCGCGGTTGGTCGACACCGCCACGAAATGGCGCGCCAGCCCGGCGCGGGTCACGCCTTGCTGCAGGAACCAGTCGCGCGCGGTGCAGGCGTTGGCCATGGTTTCCAGCGTGGTGAAGGTCTTGGAGCAGACGATCACCAGCGTGGTGGCGGCATCCAGCCCCGACAGCGTGCGTGCCAGATCGCTGCCGTCGACATTGGCGACAAAGTGCATGCGCGGGCCGGTGGTTTGTGCATCGCTCAGCGCGCGGCAGACCATGCGCGGGCCCAGGTCCGACCCGCCGATGCCGATATTGACGACGTCGGTGATCGCGCGGCCATCGAACCCGGTCCAGGCGCCACTGCGCACCGCGTTGGCAAAGCGCTCGATCTGTGCCAGCACCGTGGCTACGTCAGCGCCCACGGGCACGCCGAGCGCGCGATAGCCGTCCTCCGGATAGGCGCGCAGCGCGATATGCAGTGCTGCGCGGTGCTCGGTGGTGTTGACCGGTTCGCCGCCGAACATGGCGTCGCGCCGCTCGGCCACGCGCGCCTGGCCAGCCAGGGTGAACAGCAACGCCAGCGTTTCGTCGGTGATGCGGTTCTTGGCGTAGTCCAGCGTCAGGCCGCAGGCTTCGGCGGTGAAGCGCTCGGCGCGCAGCGGGCCGCGCGGGCCTTCGAACCAGTCGCGCATATGGGTGCCGCGCAGGGTGTCGGCGTGCGCGCGCAGGGCTTGCCAGGCGGGCAGGGAAGTGGTCATGTCAGATACTCCGCAATACGTGGGCTACATCTCTTCATGCCAGGCCATGCCGTCTCGCGACAGCAGGGCACTGGAGGCTGCCGGGCCCCAGGTGCCGGCGGTGTAAGGCTTGGGCGGCGTGGGCGAGTTCTCCCACGTCTTCAGGATGGGCGCGACCCAGCGCCACGCCTGTACCTGCTCATCGCGCCGCACGAACAGGCCCAGCCGGCCGCGGATCACGTCGAGCAGCAGGCGCTCGTACGCGCCCACGCGCCGTACACGTGGGGCGGCAGTGTTCAGCTGCAGGTCGAGGGACGCGGGAATCAGCGCCTGCGTGTCGCCCGGCTGCTTGGTCAGGAAATACAGCCGGATGCTCTCCTCGGGCTGCAGCGTGATCACCAGCCGGTTGCCGGACATGATTCCCAGCGGGTGCGGGAACAGCGGGTAGGGCACGTCATGGAAATGGATTACGATCTCCGCCACGCGCGACTGCATGCGCTTGCCGGTACGCAGGTAGAACGGCACCCCGGCCCAACGCCAGTTGGCGATCTCGGCGCGGATAGCGACGAAGGTCTCGGTGCGGCTGTCGGGCGCGATGCCGGGTTCACTGGCATAGCCGGGCACCGGGTCGCCGCCCGCGGCGCCACGGGAGTACTGGCCACGCACCACCTTTTCGGCCACGTCTTCCGGCCGGATCGGCCGCAGCGCCTTCAGGATCTTGAGCTTCTCATCGCGGATGGCGTCTTCCGACAGGCTCGTGGGCGGCTCCATCGCCACCATGCACAGCAGCTGCAGCAGGTGGTTCTGCACCATGTCGCGCAGCGCGCCGATGCCGTCATAGAAGTTGCCGCGGCGCTCCACGCCCAGCTCTTCGGCGATGGTGATCTGCACCTGGCGCACCCATTCGCGCCGCCACAGCGGCTCGAACAGCACGTTGCCAAAGCGCACCGCCATCAGGTTCTGCACCGACTCCTTGCCCAGGTAGTGGTCGATCCGGTAGATCTGGTCCTCGGCAAAGTGCCGCGCCACTTCCGCGTTGATGGCCTCGGACGAGGCCAGGTCGTGCCCGAGCGGTTTTTCCAGCACGATGCGGCTGCGCGGGCCGGTCAGGCCCACGCGCGCCAGTTGCTCGCAGATGGTGACGAACAGGTGCGGGGCCGTGGCCAGGTAGAACACCACCACTGGCGCCGCGCGCGCATTGACCAGCTCGGCCAGCGCGCCGAAGCCGGCATCGGCGTTGGCATCGACCTGCAGATACACGATGCGGTCGAGAAAGCCCTGCCACGCTGCGGCCGCGGCGTTGCCGGCCAGCGCTGGCAGCACTTCGTCGTTTAGCATCGCCAGGTAGGCGTCATGCGACAGCGGCTGGCTGCCCAGTGCCAGGATGCGCCCGCGCGGATGCAGCGAACCGGCGGCGTGGGCATCGAACAGTGCCGGCAGCAGCTTGCGCCGCGCCAGGTCGCCGGTGGCGCCGAACAGTACGAAATCGAACTCTGGAGCAGGTTCAGGTGCCGGAGCGCCGGCAGGGGGGCTAGCCATCATGGAATCAGCAAATGGAAAAGAGGGTGGAAGGACCGGCCGTGCCGCTTACCGCGGCGCGGCCCAGCCCTTGTACTGGCCTACATTGGCACGCGTCACCAGCGTGGACGGCAGCAGCACGGTCGGGTTGGGCGGGCGCTGGCCATTCATCATGCCCACGCCCAGTTGCACAGCGGTGCGGGCAATGGCCCACGGGTCCTGGCTGGCCGAGGCCTGCACCAGCGTGTCGGCCTTCAATGCCGCCTCGATGTCAGGCGCGCCGTCGACCGAGGCAATCACGATGCCGCGGCGGTTGAGCTGGCGCGCGGCCAGGTCCGCGCCCACGGCCTGCGGGTCGTTGATGGTGAAGACCGCATCCACCTTGGGAAAGCGCGTCAGGTACAGCTGCATTACGTTCAGCCCGCCTTCGCGGGAGCCCTTGGCATCCTGGTCGTCGGACAGGATGCGGATATCGGGGTGGCGCGCCAGCACGGTCTTGCAGCCCTTGACCCGGTCCAGCACCGCCGATACGGGCGGGCCGTTCTGGATGATGACGTTGCCGCGGCCCTTGAGCCGGTCGGCGATAAAGCCGCAGGCGAGTTCGCCGGCCTGGGTGTTGTCGGTCTGCACGGTGGCATCGGCGCCGGCGGCGGCCACATCGACCGCCACCACCACGATGCCGGCCTTGCGCGCCTTGCGTACCGCCGGCTCGATGGCGCGGGCGTCGGCGGCGTTGATCAGGATCAGGTCGACGCCGGCGACGATAAAGCTGTCGATGTGCATGAACTGCTTGTTCAGGTCGTAGTCCGCCGACAGCACGGTGACCTTTGCCTTCGGGTTGGCCTGCAGGGCCGCGGCCTCGGCACCGCGGGCCAGTGCGACAAAATACGGGTTGCCCAGCGAACCCAGGGTCACGCCAACCTTCTTGAGCGGGCGCTGCACGGACTGGACATCTGAAGCCGGCGCGGTCTGCGCGGGCGCTTGTGCCAGGGCCGGCACCGCGCACAGCGCTGCCAGCGCGCTCGCGGCAAGGGCTTTGAGGATGGGTTGGATCACGGTCTGTCTCCTGTGCGGCCGCAGCTCAGGTACGGGCCGAGCCCTTCTGGCGATAGCGGTCGAGCGCGACCGCGCCGATGATCACCAGGCCCTTGATGATGTATTGCCAGATATCCGACACGCCCAGCAGGATCAGCCCGTTGGACAGCACCGCGATGATCAGCGCACCCACCAGCGTGCCGGCAATCGATCCGACCCCGCCGACAAAGCTGGTGCCGCCCAGGATCACCGCGGCGATCGCATCCAGCTCATAGGACTGCCCCAGCTGCAGCCCGTTGGCCGCATACAGCCGCGACGCCGACATCACGCCGCCCAGCCCCGACAGCAGGCCCGACACCGCATAGACGAACAGAAGCACCACCCACACCTTGATGCCCGACAGGCGCGCCGCCTCGGCATTGCCGCCGACCGCGTAGATCTGCAGCCCCAGCACCGTGCGGCGCAGCACCAGCCACGACACCGCGACCACCGCAACGGCAATCACCACCAGCCAGGGGATGCCCAGCAGGTCGCCGTTGCCGATAAATGCGAACGGGATATCCGGGTTGTAGACCGTACTGTCGTTGCCGACCAGCCGCGCCAGCCCGCGCACCGCGGTCAGGCTGCCCAGCGTCACGATGAACGGCGGCAGCTTCATGAAGGCGATCAGCGCACCGTTGACCAGTCCGAACAGCAATCCGCACAGCAGCGCTGCCGGCACGCTCAGCGCCGCCAGTTGCGGCATCAGCGAGACCAGCATCGCCACCACGGCCGACACCGACAGGATCGATCCCACCGACAGGTCGATGCCCCCGGTCAGGATCACGAATGTCATGCCCGCGGCCAGTACCAGGTTGATCGACGCCTGCTGGGCGATGATCGACAGGTTCTGCAGGCTGGCGAAGTTCTCGGTCAGCAGCGTGAAGCCAAAGCAGAGCAGCACCAGCACCGGCAGCATGCCGAGCGCGCGCAGGCGTTCCTGCGTGGTGGCGCGGCCGGTGGCGTGGCCCACCGGCGTGGCAGCCTGGGCGGTGACGCCATGGGCCGTGGATGAGAGGGGATTGCGCATATGTGTCTCCTGATGCTGCGAGGCGGGATGCCGCCCCGGTGCGGCCGTTCTTTGCCGGCCTGTACGGGAATTCAGCGGTTCAGTGCAGGACTGGGGGCGGTTGCTCGCCGGCTCCGGTGGCCAGCGCAATGATCCGTTCCTGCATGGCGGCGGCATCGGCGCAGCCCGGCACTTCGCCGGCCAGCTCGCCTTCGCGCATCACCAGCACGCGGTCGCACAGGCCGACCACCTCGGGCAGTTCGCTGGAAATCATCAGCACCGCCACGCCGGAGCGCGCCAGCTCGTTGATGAGCCGGTAGATCTCGGCCTTGGCGCCGATATCCACGCCGCGCGTGGGCTCGTCCAGGATCAGCACGCGCGGCCGGGTTTCCAGCAGCCGCGACAGCATCACCTTCTGCTGGTTGCCGCCGGATAGCGATCCCACGTTGACCTGCGGGTGCGCCACGCGGATGCCGAGCGAGCGGATCGCCGCGGCGGTGCGCTGGCGCGCGCTGGCGCGGTTCAGGCGCCCGCCGCGCAGCGCATCGCGCGCGGCCACGATCAGGTTGATGTTCTCGTGCACGCTCTGGTCCAGGAACAGGCCCTGCAGCTTGCGGTCTTCGGTCAGGTAGGCAATGCCGGCATCGATCGCCTGGCGCGGGCCGGTGACGGCCAGCGGCGTGCCGGCCACGAACACGGCGCCATCGGTGCGGGCATCGGCGCCGAAGACTAGCCGCGCCAGCTCGGTGCGCCCGGCGCCCACCAGCCCGGCCAGGCCCAGCACCTCGCCGGCGCGCAGGTCGAAGCTGCAGCCGCGCACGCGCCGGCCATCGGACATATTGCGCACCGACAGCATGATCTCGCCCGGCGCGGCCGCGCCATGGGTCTTGGTGTAGAAGCCGGACAGGTCGCGCCCGACCATCATCTTGACCAGCGCCGCCTGCGTCAGAACGTCGCGCGTGAGCGTGCCGACAAAGCAGCCGTCGCGCAGCACCGTGACGCGGTCGGCCAGCTCATCGATTTCCGCCATGCGGTGGCTGATATAGATGATGGCCATGCCTTCGGCGCGCAGCTGGCGGATCAGGGCGAACAGGCGGTCGGTCTCGCGGGTGGACAGCGGCGTGGTGGGCTCGTCCATCACCAGGATGCGGGTCTCGAAATGCACCGCGCGCGCGATCTCCACCAGCTGGCGCTGCGCGATCGACAGCGTATGCACCGGCGTCTGCGGCGTGAAGTCCGCGCCCAGCCGGGCCAGCGTGGCCTCGCAGGCGCGCGCCATGGCGGCGCGGTCGACCATGCCGCGGTGGTGCAGGTGGCGGCCCAGGTAGATGTTCTCGGCCACGCTCAGGTTGGGCGCCAGGCTCAGCTCCTGGTAGATCACGGCCACGCCGTGGGCGCGCGCCGTGGCCGGGCCGTCGATGGCCACCGGCTTGCCGGCGATGCGGCACTCGCCGCCCGGGTCGGCGATGTAGGCGCCGGACAGGATCTTCATCAGCGTGGATTTGCCGGCGCCATTCTCGCCCATCAGGGCATGGACTTCGCCGGCGTAGACGGTCAGCTCCATGTTGCTGAGCGCCTTCACGCCGGGGAAGGTCTTGGAGATATTGCGCAGTTCAAGCAGCGGCGCTGGGCCCGCATGGCCGCCATGCAGGTGCGCTGCCATGGGCGAGGTACGCGGTGCTTCAGACAATGGCATGGCCGGCCTCCGGAACGATGGCAGACGCGCCCCGTAGCAGTTCGGCGCGCGGCGAGAAGTTCATGAACATCGGCAGCGACGCGGCACCCACCGCGCCGGCGTTGGCGCCAAAGCAGCCGCGCACCACGGTGGCGGGCGCGCGGGCTTCGGGGGCGCTTTCATCCAGCACCTGCTGCAGGCGCGCAATCAGCGTGGCGACCAGGCCGCCGTCGATATCGGCATCGAAGATCACCAGCGGCACGTCGAGCACGGCGAGGGCGGACTGCAGCGCCGGCGCCAGCGCATCGACGCAGTCGGCAATCCATTCCTCGACCGCGGGGTGGCCCAGCTCGACCTGGCGCTGCAGGTCGGCATGGCCGTTGACCACCACGCCGTGGTGGCGCAGGTGGCGGGTCAGGGCGTTGAGCGACGCGCGCGAGATCAGGATGTCGCGCCGCTTGCCGGTGCCGGTGGCAACCGGCGCGGAGGGCAGGGTGCTGGGCGGCACCGGCATCATCGCGATATCGCCGGCATTGCCGGAGACACCGCGCACGCAGTCGCCATTGAGCACCACGCCGCCGCCGATGGCGGGGCCAAGGAAGACATAGAGGAAATGCCGGGCATGGTGGCGCCCGTAGAACAGTTCGGCCACCGCGGCGGCGGTGCCGTCGTTCTCGCCGAAGACCGGCAAGCCGGTGGCGGCGTTGAGCATTGCCGGGAAGTCAGCCTGGTCCCAGGCGCGGAAGCTTGCCTGGAAGGCTTCGCCCTGCACGTCCAGCTCGCGCAGCCAGGCACCCAGGTTATAGGGCTGCGCCACGCCGATGCCCAGCAGGCGCTTCTGTTCGGTGGGGGTGAGCAGGGCGCGCAGCTCGGCAATATCGTGCCGCACCATTTCCAGCGCCTGGTCAGGGTGGGGCAGGACCAGCTGGTGGGCGCGGCTGGCCAGGATATGGCCGGCAAAGTCCACCATCACCACCTCGATGCTGCCGCGGTCCAGCCGTACGCCAATGCCGAAGGCGCCCTTGGGCTGCAGCCGGATCAGGCTGGCCGGCTGGCCGCGCTGGCCTTCCGTGCGGCGCCCGGACTGTTCGACCAGACCTTCCTCGGACAGGGTCTGCACGATGCTGCCCACCGCCGTATTGGTCAGCTGCGCCATGCGCGCCAGGTCAGCCTTGGAGGCCTCGCCGGCACGGCGCAGCGCCAGCAGCAGCGCGCGTTCGTTGTACAGGCGCAGGCTGGCGGAATTCACGCCACGGCCCGCTTTGGATGCGGTCATCTTGTCTCCGTCCGCTATTAATTAATTCATGTTGAATTAAATGATATGGGTGCGCAGAACTCAACCGCGGGGAAACCCGGAGGGCGGATGCGCCGCCTGGGTGTCAGGTGATCGGGAAGCCACTGCCATGGCTCGGAAGGAAGAAGGTAGCGGCGGTCCGCCCGCAGGAGGACCGCCCGGGGGCGTTGCGGGGGGCGGGCTTATTGTTTGGACATCTGCATGGTGAAGTACCCGCCGGTCCCGGTGCTGGCGGCCATCACCAGCGTGCGTGCATAGCGCGTGCTGCTGCTCACGATGATGCTGCCGTCGGCCGGCATCAGGCGGATCGCGGCAAAGCCGTTGTGCGGCACGCCGGTCGACAGCGCGCAGCCGGTGCTGCCCGGCTGCGTGGAGTTTTCGGCAACGATCCTGACCGCATACAGGTTCTTGGCCGATCCCGGGGTGGCAAGCGTTGCCGTGCCCTGCAGGTCGCAAATGCGGGTGCCGCTGGTATAGGTACCGGTGACGTTGCCCGCGTCATCGATCTGCATGGCAAAGCCGTCTTGCTTCCAGTTGCCGGCGATGGCAGCCTGGTCCACGGCTAGCGCGTTGGACGGATCATAGGTACCGGATAGCAAATTGATAGGGTTGCTTGGCGTGGCGACGAAATTGCCGTCAAAGCGCTGCCCCGGGGTAATGGTGCCGGCCCCGGTGGCCGGGTAGGCAAAGCCGGTTTCGTACAGCGTGCCGGGGCCCAGCGTCCAGGCCGAGCCAGAAAACTGGAACGCGCCTGCCAGCACGCCCGTCGGTCTCGCGTGCACGAACTTCCCGCTGTTGTCGACCAGCGTGGCGTTCATGAGGCCGACCCAGAGACCTTCGCTGCCATTGCCGACCGCTGCCGTCGAGCCCGGTTGCGGTGCGCTCAGGCTCGGCGGCAGCTCGCCAGTGGGTGCAGGTTGCGGTGCTGCTTCGGGCGAGGGCTCGGGCTTTGGTGCAGGCGCCGGTGCCGGATTATTTTCGGAAGGTGGCGTTTGTGCCGCCGGTGTGGTCGTTGTGTCGTCCCCGCCGCCGCCACAGGCGGCCAGCAGCGCGATGGCCGACAGCAGGGCTGCCGGCATTGCCATTTTTCTCATTGGATTTCACCTCCGGATTGTGGGAAAGGTCTAGCTGTCCCGTTGCATATGGGCGTCGGGCAGATCCCACTACGGAATGGTTGCGTCGGGCGACGCGGTGGGAAATGCCGACCGGCCAAAGCTATCGATCCGGGGTCGGCAGGTAAATCAGACGGATCTGAAATACGGGGGAGAAATTGCCTGTATGAATATCCGAGGGCAGTCACTGCAGGCGGCCGCGCGTGCGGCGGGCGCCTTCGGCTGCGTCAATCCGGCAACGCCCCCGCCTGCCGCAGCGCCGCGCGCGCAATCTCCATGCGCGCCTTGGCGTGTTCGGGCTGCACCATGTCGAGATTGAGTGCAAACAGGTAGTCGTCGTCGCCACGCTCAACCCAGCCCACCAGCCAGCCCACTGCGGGCTTGGCCGAATCGGCCCACCCGGTCTTGGCGTGCAGGGTGTAGCCGGCGGTGCGCTCCATCACAGTGATGTCGTCCACGGCCTTGAAGGTGGTCGGGGAGAACGGCAGCGTGCGCTGTACCACGCCCTTCAGGAAGTCGATCTGCTGGTAGGCGGAGATCTGCAGCGTGCCGTTCAGCCAGAAGCGGTCGACCTGGCCGGAGCTGTTGGCATTGCCATAGTGCGATGCGGTCAGGTAGCGCTGGTAGGCCGCGCTGCCAACCCGCCGCGCCAGCGCCTGGTAGGCCGGCACGCAGGAATTCGGGAAGGCGACGCGCAGCGGCACGTCAGCGTTGCAGGCGTCGGGCAGGACAGCCTTGCCGCCGACCAGCCAGACCTTGCCGTCCCACGGCAGCTTGTCATGGTCGACGTCGGCCACGGCACCGCTCTCCAGGCCGATCATCGAGTTCAGGATCTTGAAGGTCGACGCCGGCGAGTACTGCGTGGCCGCACGCGGCTTGTTGTAGGTCAGCATGCGGTCGCGCCGCAGGTCGTAGATCACCATGGTGCCGGTGGCATCGGCCTGGCGGAACAGCGCCGCGGCATCCAGCGGGACTTCTTTCGGTGCCGCCAGGGCGGGCAGGGTGGAGGCGAGCAGGCCGAAGCCGATCGCCATCGGTGTCAGCAGACGAGCAAGATGTTTGTTCATGGCTTTGCAGAAGAGTTGAGGGGATGGCAATCCGGGCCCGGACCGTGGTGCGCAGCATAGGAGAGCGTCCGGATAAGGCCAACCGCGTTGGCTGTAACTTGCGTAACATGACGGGCGCCACCAGCGGTTTTCACTTGATCCCTGCCTACCTGATGCCAGCCACGCCTGCTCCGATCCGTATCGACGTGTCGGCCCCGTACCGGGTCGACGGCCAACCCGCGCGCTACCAGTCGGTCTGGCTGCTGGCGCGCATCTGGCATGCGCATCGCACCGGGGAGGGCGGTGTCACCGCGGCGGTGGTGCGCAGCGCCTTCCCGACGGCGGCCAACCTGCGCATGCTGGTGTCGCGCGCGTTCGCGGACTTTGCGCGCTGGCAGGTGGTGGTCGGATGGGGGGGCGACCGCCAGCGCGACCCGGCCGCGGCCAATCCGGCGCAGCGCAGCCGCGGGCCGTTCTGGATCACGGCAGCGTGCGCGCGCCACCTGCGCTTTGTGGCGGACGGGCGCACGCTGGGCCCGGCCGCGCTGGCCCGCCGCCTTGGCTTTCCCACGGGGCCGCAAGCGGCGCCGGCGGGCCAGCCGGACGGCGTCGGCTACGTGATGCGCGACATGGCCTTCTGGAGCGAGCTGACCCAGGCCATGCGCGGCGCGCAGGACGGCCACGCGGGCATGCACGGCTCGGCCGTGGCCGAGTCCTTCCGCGCGGCAGGCCGCAGTGCCGGCGACGGATTCCAGCAAGCGCTGTCATTGCTCAAGGAAAGCCTGGCGTGGCGGCGCTGCGGCCGCCTCGATCAGAGCCGGGCGGCACTCAGGCGTGTCGACCGCCTGGTGCAGGCGGCTGAGGCCGGCGCAGCGACGCCCGCGTTCTGCGCCATGGCGCATATCGTGCGGGCCTGGGAACGCTATACCCGCGGTGACAGCGACGGCGCGCGTGCCGGCCTGGAAGGGCTGCAGTCCGATCCGGAACTGCGCCTGGTGGTGCGCTACAACCCGCGCGTGCGCTTTGAAGTGCTGAACCTCGAAGCGCTGCTGCACAAGGCCGATGCCATGCGCGCCGGGCATGCCGGCACGGCGCGGGCCGCGCAGCTGGCGCTGGATACCTTCGCCGGTGCGCTGCAGGCCGCCTACGAGGCGGATTCCGTCGACGCCGTGCAGCATGCCGCGGCCAATATCGGCCTGTGCCTGTGGCTGTTCTGGCAGCACGGCCTGGTCGATGCCGCGCGCACCTTGTCCGCCAGCGCGGTGCAGCGGCAGGCGATGCGCTGGCTGGGCTTGTCGGAGTGGATCTGCGACCGGTTCGGCGTGGGCGGTGGCACGGCGTGGAACGCGATCTTCCTGTTGCGCATCGCACGCGGCAGCTGCGGGCCCGATACCCCGCCGTCCGACCGGCCAGCCAGGGCCAACGACAGCATGGCCGCGTTCCGCCGCCAGCGCCCGCTGTCCGTTGCCGACGCTGTCGACGCACTGCGGCCGTTCCACGCGCCGTTCGCACCGGCCAAGGGCTTCGTGCGCTGGTCCGCCGTGGCTGCGTTCGCGCTGGAAGACCATGACGCCGGCCACGTCAGGCTGGGGCCGTTGCAGCTGGCCAACCTGCTGCTCGAATCGGCCTGGTACCTCACCCACGAGCAAGGCGCTACCGCCATAGCGTGTGCCGCGGTGGAGCGGCTGGCCGCCCAGTTGCCGGCGCTGCGGCCGGCCGAGCGTGCCTTCTTCACCGTGGAATTGCGTGCCTTGCCGCCTGAGTTGCGCGATGCTGCCGCGGAAGCTTCGCGGCGCCGGCGCAAGGCGGCGTGAGGGCTGGGAGCACCCAGACAGCAAGCCAACGGTTTTGGGTGCGCCAAAGCCGCCCGAACTAGCCTAAGCAAGGTGTTCTCCCTCTCCCCTCATGGGGAGAGGGCCGGGGTGAGGGGTGGTTTAGCTAGAAACGACATCAAGCCGGGCCTTCGGCCTGCGGGATCCTGGCCAAGACCGATCGGCTTGATGCGATGGTACTGGCACGCTTCGCCCTGCAGATTCGCCCGCCGGCGCGGCCGCTGCCCGACGAGGCGCAGCGCGAGTTTGCCGATCTACTGGATAGACGCAGCCAACTGGTGGCGATGCGCGCGCAGGAGAAGGCATGGGTTGCCACTGCCCCGCCAGTCGCACTTAAGAGTTTGAAGGAGCATATAGCGTGGCTGGACGCCCGCATTAAGTCTCACGACATCGACATGACGCACAAGCTGCGCACCAGCGACGTGTGGAAGAACAAGGTCGAATTGCTCGACAGCATGCCGACTTGACACGGTTGCTCTCCCGCAAGCGGGAGAGCGAGCACACAAACGTTGTGCTGGAACCAGTGGCACTAGCAATCCGGCTTCAGTCGAACAGTTCGTGCCAGATGCTCTTCTTCTTATAGTGCTTCTGCTCGCGCTCATAGTACCGGTCGCGGTCGCCATGGCCGCGCTGGTATTCCTGTCGCGGGGGCGGGGTTTGCTGCGGCATTTGCTGCATCGGCGCCGCCTGCTGTGCCGGGGCGGTTGCCACGGAGCGCTCAAGGATCTTGTCGAGTTCGCCCCGGTCCAGCCAGACACCGCGGCATTTCGGGCAGTAATCGATCTCGATGCCCTGGCGTTCGGACATCACGAGTTGCGTTTGCGGGCACACCGGACAATCCATTGCTTCTCCTCATTGCAGTGAAAACAGTCAGGGTATGACCGGCGCCAGCCCGTATGGTTCGGCCGGAGAGTGCTTTCGAAAGTGGTGCCGGGGCCGTTTGATGTGGCGCGCAGGCCCGCCTGACGGGGAATTTGCGGGGCTGGCTGCCGTCGAAGGCATATGCATGCCTCCCGTCTGTCTTCCCGTCCCCGCGCTTTCGCCGGCCTGATCTGGCTGGTGGTGAGCATCGGCCTGATCTGGCTCGCCTGGCCCTGGTTGCGGCCGCCACTCGAACGCGCGATCTACGTGGCCCGGCTCTCGGTCCGCCCCGCGCCGGTGGCATTGCCGGTGCCGGTCGAGGGCATTGTCCCGGGCGCGCTGCGCGATACCTGGCACGGCGCGCGCTCCGGCGGACGCAAGCATGAGGGCATCGATATCTTTGCGCCGCGCGGCCGCCCGGTGGTGTCGGCTACCGAGGGCATTGTCACGCGCGTGGGCACCAACAAGCTGGGCGGGAAGGTGGTGTGGGTGATGGGGCCCGGGCGCCAGCTGCATTACTACGCCCATCTTGACGACTACGCCGGCGTGCGTGCCGGCGACGTGATTGTGCCCGGCACGGTGCTGGGCTATGTCGGCACAAGCGGCAATGCGCGGGGCACGCCGCCCCACCTGCACTATGGCGTCTACACCGCGGGCGGGGCGATCAATCCCTACCCGCTGCTGAAGGCGCCCGCGCCAGGGGGCGGGGCGGCCGCGCGAGGCGGCGCACGCTAGCGCGCGCCCGCGGGCTTCAAGGCAGGCTGCTCAGGCAGCCTCGCCGACGGTGCCGTGGCCGGCTTGTTCGGCTGGCTCGTCCTTGCCGCCGGGCAGCAGCAGGTTGAGGATCACCGCCGACAGCGAGCCCACCGTGATGCCGGAGCCAAACACTTCATGGACGAAGGCAGGCAGCTTGGACAGCAGTTCCGGGCGGAACGTCACCGCCAGGCCGCAGCCGATCGACACGGCCACGATCAGGGTATTGCGCTGCGTGAACTTGACGGTGCTGAGCATCTGGATCCCGCCCGACACGATCATCGCGAACATCATCAGGCCGGCGCCGCCCAGCACCGGCTGCGGAATCGTCACCACCAGCGCGCCCAGCACCGGGAACAGCCCCGCCAGCAGCAGCATGACACCGGTCAGCGCGACCACATGGCGGCTGGCCACGCCGGTCAGCGAAACCACGCCGACGTTCTGCGCAAAGGTGGACAGCGGCGGGCTCGACACCAGTGCCGCAAAGGCCGAGCCAAAGCCATCGCACAGGATGCCGCGCGACAGGCATTTACCGGAAATCGGCCGCTGCGTGGCCGCGCCCAGTGCCATGAACGTGCCCGTGGATTCGACGATGGTCACCAGGAAAGCGATCGACATGGCGACGATGCCGGAGATTGGGAACGACATCCCGAAGTGCAGCGGCTGCGGCACCGCGATGATCGGCGCCTGGTGAAACTGGGTGAAGTCGACCAGGCCCAGCGCCAGGCAGAGCAGGTAGCCGCCGGCAATGCCGACCACAATGGCCGAGGCCGACAGCATGCCCTTGCCCCACTGCACCACCGCGACCACCAGCGCCAGCACCGCGACGGCAATCGCCAGGTTGCCGGGTGCGCCATAGCGGCTGCTGCCCTGGCCGCCTGCGGCCCAGTCGATGGCCACCGGAATCAGCGACAGGCCGATCATGGTGACTACCACGCTGGTGACGGTATGCGGAAACAGCTTGCGGATCGCCGGCATGAAGAAGCTGCCCAGGATCATCACCAGCGAACCCGCCAGCGCCGAGCCCAGGATGCCAGCCACGCCGTGTTCGACGCCCACGCTGATGGCCGCGCCGACAAAGGCGAAGCTGGTGCCCATCACGCATGGCATGCGGATGCCCACCGGGCCAATGCCCTTGCACTGGATGATGGTGACGATGCCCGAGCCAAGCAGGGCCGCATTCACCAGGGCAATGACCTGGTCCGGCGGCAGCTTCAGCGCACCGCCAATGACCAGCGGCACCGCAATGATGCCGCCCAGGGCGGCCAGCAGATGCTGGAGCGCAAGCAAAAACGTCGTCAGCCGAGGGGGGCGGTCTTCCACCTTGAATAGCAAGGGCGCCATTCATGTCTCCTGTTGTCTGGCCGGATAGGTTTCCGGACTGTCTTGTTCTTCTGGCGCCGGGGAAGGGGCTGCCCCCGGCCCTGTCATTGCGCGCTGACGGGCAGGCGGAGACCGCCTGCCGCGAGCGTGGCCTGGATCCAATTCCAGGCCGCAACCGGGGAGCAAGAATAGCAGGGATAAGCACTCCGTGATACAAAAATTGCATACAATTTGTATCAACTCCCTTGCGCGGGAGGATATAGGAGCGGGGAGAGGCGCCGTGCGCCGGCGTGCCGCTTCCGCGGCCGTTGCGCCAACCCGGCGCAAACGGCGCGGCCGGTCAAGGGACCAGGCCAGCGCCGTCCGGCGGCAGCCTTACCAGCGGTGCTGGTACATCGCGGTCAGCGTGATGCCCGCAGCCGGCAGGCGGCTGGTGTTATTGCTGTTGCGCATCAGCTGGCTGTACAACGGGTAGTAGTAGCGGTTGAACAGGTTCTCGATCCCCACCGTGATCGTGTCCTTCTTGCTGACCTGGTAGCGGCTGATCAGGTCGACGGTGGTGTAGCTGCTGACCTCGCGCCGCCCGAAGCTGTTCTGGTCGTTGAGCCGGTAGTCGCGGCCGCCGTAGTAGGTCACCTGCAGGCGGTTGCTCCAAGTGCTGATCGGCCGGTACTGGACGTAGGCGGTCAGCTTCAGCGGCGGGATGCGATAGCCCGTCATGTTCTGGAAGCTGCTGCTGCCTTGCGGCTGCTCGCGGCCGTTGATCCAGGTGAACGTGCCGCCGGCGCCCCAGGTCTCGCTGTCGCTCAGGTAGTCGGCGGAAGCCTCAACGCCTGCGATGCGCTCCTTGGTCCGGGTCAGGATCAGGCCATTGTTGAAGCTCTGCACGTCGCCCAGCTGCGAGGTGGTGTAGAACAGCGCCAGGCTCGCCATCGTATTGCCGAATGCGCCGCGCCAGCCGATTTCATAGTTGTTGGTCTTGACCGGCTCAAGGCTCGACGAATTGATATTGAAGCCCGGCCGCGCATTGCGGATCTGCAGGCCGATATCGGGCAACTGGAAGCCCTGGCCGAACGAGGCATAGAACTCCTGGTTCTTCACCGGCGCGTACGCACCGCCGATATTGAAGAGCCACGCGCCGTAGTTGACGGTGCCGCCCTGGACCGCGACCGGGTTGCTGACCCGCGATTGCGACAGCGGCACGAAGTCGTCGAACGTGGCGCTGGCGCGTTCATAGCGCGCGCCGCCTTCCATCGACCACTGCTCGTTGAACTTGTGCTGAAGCTGCCCGAAGATCCCGCCGCTGCGGGTGGTCAGCGGCGGCATGTAGGTCAGCGAACCGGTCTTGTTGAAGACCAGCCCGCCGCTCTGGTCGTAGGCGCGCGGATCGAACACGTCGAGCGGCATGTCGCTGCGCTCCTGGTTGTAGTCAGCGCCCCACAGCAGCTTGGTCTTCTTGTCGGCACCCAGCGGGGTGCTGATGGTCAGGCGCCCGCCGAACACGTCGCTGTTCTGGCTGACCTGGTCCACATTGCCGCCACGCGTGGCCACCGCGCGCGCATCGAACGGGGGGAAGCGGGTGAAGTAGTCGCGGTAGTAGATCTGCGTCGACACCGTGCTGCCGAGCAGGTCCAGGTTCTGGTAGCCCAGATTGACCACGGTGTTGCGCAGTTCGTTCTGGTTTTCCAGCTGCAGCCCCTTGATCGCCCGCGCCGCGGCGGTGCCCGGCGTCAGCCTGGCCACCGACGGATCGGAGGCGTAGTCGGTGTTCTGCTTGGCCTGGTACTGGCTCACGCTCAGTTCGATGCGCTGCTGGCTGTCGATGCGCCAGCCCAGCTTGCCGCTGACGTTGTAGACGTTGGAATCGAACAGGTCGCCCTGGCTGGGCTCCGGCGCGATGCGGTGGCCGTGCGCGTCGTAGGAGCCGCCGATACGCTGCGCGCCGAGGTGGAACGCGTAGTCGATCGGCCCCTGGCTGCCTGAAAAATGCTGCTGGACATTGGCGCTGAGCCCTTCCTTGCTCAGCCGTGTCAGCGGGGTGCCGAGCGTCACCGTGGTATCCGCGCTGGGCGCGCCGCCCGCGGGCCGCGTGGTGATCGCGATAATGCCGCCGTTGGCGCCGGCGCCATAGATCGCGCTGCTGCCGCGCATGACTTCGATCTTCTCGATGTTGCTGGAATCGATGGTGGCGAGGTTGCGCGCCGAATCCCGGTTGGTGTTGAGCGGAATGCCATCCACCAGGATCAGCGTGCCGCGCCCGCGCAGCGTCTGGCCGAAGTCCGTGACCGTGCGGCTGGAGTCCGCCATGCCCGGGATCAGCTTGCTCAGCATGGTCGCGAGATTGGTGGAGCCCACCTTCAGCTCCTCGATTTCGGCTCGGATGTGTCTTGGAAGCGAGAACAGGCTCCAAGGCCTGGGCCGTGCCGGAGAGCACGGCCCAGCGCGCGGCAGGCTCGTTCGCCATTCGCGCTCAATGGTCGCTTGTAAGCGATATGGCAGGCTTACTTGTTCTTGCCCAGCGCCTTCTGAATGGCCGCTTCGGTCTGGGCGTAATTCCCTTCGCCAAAATGCTTGTAGACCACGGTGCCGTTGGCGTCGACCAGGTAGAGCGCCGGCCAGTACTGGTTGCGCCAGGCGTTCCAGGTGGCATAGGCGTTGTCCTGCGCTACCGGGTAGCGGATATCGAAGCGCTTGAGCGCTGCCTGCACGTTGGCGGTGGACTTCTCGAAGGGGAACTCCGGGGTGTGGACGCCGACCACGACCAGGCCCTTGTCGCGGTATTTGTCGTACCACTGACGCACATGGGGCAGCGTGTTGATGCAGTTGATGCAGCTATAGGTCCAGAAATCGACCAGCACGACCTTGCCGCGCAGCCCGGCAACGGTCAGCGGTTCAGAGTTGAGCCACTTGTCGATGCCGGTGAATTCCGGCGCCTTGCCATAGTCGGCAGGGGCGGCGGCGGCATGCTGGGCGGCGACGATGGCGGTAGTGGCAAGCAGGGTACGAAGCAAGCGATGCATGGTTCAGGCTCCAGGTTGGGAGGCAGGGAAAAGGGAGGTCAGCCAGGCGACGGCAAGGGTGTCGTACTGGAAGTACATGGCGATGGCGGTCGCCACCACCAGCACGCCGAAGCCTTGCTGCAGCCGGTGCGTGTGACGCGCCAGCCGGCGCACGTGAGTGGTGGCGAACTGGCCGCCATAGGCAATGCCCAGCATCGGGATGGCCGCGCCAGCCGCGAACAGCGCCAGCAGGCCGGCGGCGCGATGCAGGTCTTGCGCCTTGGCCACCAGCGCGAGGATCGACGCCAGCACCGGCCCGGCGCACGGGGTCCACACCGCGCCCAGCGTCATGCCCAGCACAAAGCCGCCGGCCACGCCGGTGCCGGTCCGGCCGCCGGCGCCCGCCAGGCGGTCGACCACGCCGGCTAACGGGGCCGCCAGGCGCTCGAAGCCCGCCGGCCAGAGCCGTGCCAGGCCGGCACCCAGCAGCAACAGGATGGCCGCGTTGCGCACCACGCCTGGGGCTTCGCTGAAGGCGCTGGACAGTGCGCCAAAGACTATGCCCAGCGCGGAAAACGCGCTGACGAAGCCAAGCGCTATCGCCAGCGGGCGCAGCCGGCCGGATTCGCCCACCGAGCCGGCCAGCAGCATGGGCAGCACCGGCAGCACACAGGGCGAGGCAATAGTCAGCACGCCGGCGGCAAAGGCAAGGAAGGCGTCGATCATGGATGGCTTCCGTCGGCGTGCGCGGTGTCGTGGCAGGCACGATAGCAGGGGCAGGGCGGCGGCGGATGGATGGCGACGACGGACATGGCGGAGAACTCCCGGTGTTGGCGATAGACGCATTCCACCGTCCGCACGTATCCGGGTTGTTTCCGCTTCCCGGCATCCGTGCAAGCTTTCATGTCTGCCGTGGCCCGGGATACAAAGCGATACATAGTGGCGCCGGTGCCGCCCCATGGTGGCGGCACCGGGCAGTGCCAATGCTGTGCCGCCGCTTCAGCGGCTGCCGTTGAGCTCGAGGTATTCCGTGAATTCGTCGCGCACGACGGCTTCAATGCGGGCGAGCTCGTCGTCCGTGATGTCTTCGAACAGCTTGCGCTTGCGCCTGGACAGCTCGCCGTGGTTCTGGACGATCAGGTCGATCAGGTTCGACAGGCGTGACTGGCGCAGGTCGAGCCAGCTTTCCAGGCGTGCGACGCTGGCATCGTAAGCGCGCAGGTACTGGATCTCCTGCGCAAGGTCCTGCTCGACGCACTGCTCGATGCATTCGAAGACGAATTCGCACAGCGCTGTTGCATCAAAGGATGCGTAAAGCCAGCCGGGCTGTGGCGACTTGATCAGGATCGTGTCGCTGTCCGAATCCAGCGCGTAGTTGAGCAGGGCCGTCCGCGGGGCGGAATAGGACTTCAGCAGCGCGGCATAGGTATCGATCTGCTTGAGCATCCGTGCCGACACCGGCAGCACGACGCCATCTGGCGTGACACCGGCCTGGCGCAGCAAATGGTGGATGAGGAATCGATGGAGCCGGCCGTTGCCGTCGTAGAACGGGTGGGCGAAGACAAAGCCAAACGATACGCACGCCGCGGCCACGATGGGGTTCGCCGCCTGTGCCTCGACCAGGCCCGCGACCGCGGCAATCCCGTCCATCATCGCGCCAAGCTGCCCGGGCGGCGGGGGAATATAGTCAGCGATGTTGCGCATGCGCCCGCCGCGGGACAGCCAGTTCTGCTTGTCGCGGTAGGAGAATTCGGCGCGCAGCCCCGAGATGATTTCGTTCTGCCACTCGCACAGCTGGGCTTCGGTCAACGGCGCGGGATTGCCGGCATATTCCAGCAGCCGCCTGAACTTGGCAACCCGCTGGTTATCGGGGATCTCGTGCTCGATGGAGTAGGTCGATCGTGTCTCCGCGAGGTAGAGGTAGTCCACCGCGCGCGCCAGCAACTCTGGCTCGAGCCGCTTGATGGCCGCGGCCACGCGGCCGGGGAGGTCGGCGGCAATGTACTGCGCCAGCTTCTCGGTGCGGCGCACCAGGGGGCAAAACGCGGCCGGGCCGAGGTGGTTGTTCTGGATGCCGAACTGCAGGTCCGGCGTTGCCGGGCCGGTCAGGTACCGGCTCTCGTCCAGCGCCAGTACCCTGGGCGCCCCGGCGGGCAGCTTGTAGTCGAATTGCGCTCCGGCAAGCCATTTGGCATAGAACGCGCTCAGCCTCGCATAGCGCGAGGTCGGGGTGGCCGCCAGCCACTCCCGTACGGCCTGCACCGCTGGCGCATGTTCGAACAGCGCCGCCAGGACGGTCAGGTCGAGCTGCTCCTTCTTCAGCGCGAAAGTCAGGTGGTCCACGGTCGTATCGCCGCCGCGGTAGCGGTTCCTTGGGTACACGGTGCGCGTGGTGCCGTCCGGTCCGGTGTGCGTGCTGAGGACCCCGGTCTTGTCGGCAAGGGCGGACGTCGAGCGCAGCGGCGGCACGCGCAGCCCGAACTTGCGGATAAGCGCGTCGTAGCCAAGTGGCGCATGAGACATAGATGGTCGCAATTCCTGGATGCCGGTTTGCTCGGGAGCTTACCAGAGTTTCTACAGAACTTACCAAAAGATCTACTTCTATACCCGCTGCTTTCCATTCTATCTATAGCAATGGAGGGCGACCTGGCCGCCGGGCTTCCAGGAGTTCTACAGTACTTACCGTTTCATCTACTTTCATGGGCAGCCTGGATGATCTTGTCTACAGTGCTACGGGCAGCAGCGCATCTGGCCAGCAAATCGAAATCCATCATGACAAGTTGCCATCTGCTGAATCTCGCCAAATCGCGCTCAGGGTTTTTCGGTAAATCCCTCAGGGTTTTCGAGAATCCCTGACCGCCACCCCGCGCTAAGCGTTTTTATTTATTTGTCTGGCCCGAATAATCGCCTATAACTTCATCTACATGCTGCGGCTGATGTCACGCATCATGCCTACGCCCGCCAGGCTTGCCTGCGGGCATTTTTTTTGGCGCGCCGGTGCGGTTTATGCCGTATTAATCGCTCTGATTTATTTCGTTCATCATTCGGTGCGGTCAAAATCATGACATTTCTGTAATCATGACATTTTCGTAATCATGCTGTTCTGGCCGGAACGGACGGCTTCCGGGTATGACAAATTTGTAATGATGGGATTTAAGTCGTTTTCCTCATCCATTCAAAACGAACCCTCATCTATCGGCGGCGACGCGCCCGGAAGTGGCTCCAGTAAAGGGTTTCATGGTTATCCGGCGGTGCCCGGCCGGGCCTCCTTCCAGGGGCGATGATGCATTTTCAGCGTGAATATCCGGAACCCATCCTTCGCAATCATAAATTCAGTGAAAACCCTGCCATGCCTTTCCCTTGACTTACCTGATATATCACATACTGTGTATTCCATCGCCACTCCGAACTTGAGAGAGGTGAGGGCGGAGACCTCAGGTCGGCGTCGGAATAAGAGGCAAATAAATGCCAATGACACAGGAGACATGAAATGCCAGCAGCCACCCTTATGCTGAGGCGCAGTGCGTCCGCATACCCGCCCGCACCCCCGCAACTGAATGGCCAAATGATTCAAGGAGCGCGCAAATGAGTAATCCGTCCGCAGCGCTGGGCGCTAATCGCCAGGTCCCGGAAGGCACACGCTGGCTGCAATTGATTGTCGGTGTGATCTGCATGATCGCCACCGCCAATATTCAATACGCCTGGACCCTTTTCGTCCCTGAAATCCAGAGTACCTACGGCTGGTCGCGCGCCAGTATCCAGATCGCCTTCACCGTCTTCGTCCTTGTGCAGACCTGGCTGGCGCCGATCGAAGGCTACTTCATCGACAAGTTCGGCCCGCGCATGATGGTCGCCTTCGGCGCGGTCTTCATCGGCGCGGCGTGGTGCATCAACTCCCAGGCCACCACCCTGATGGGCTTCTACGTCGGCGCAGCCGTTGGCGGCCTTGGCGTGGGCTCGATCTACGCCACCTGCATCAACAACGCGCTCAAGTGGTTCCCGGACCGCCGTGGCCTTGCGGTGGGCCTGACCGCGGGCGGTTACGGCGCCGGTTCCGCGGCAACCATCCTGCCCATCGCGGCCATGATCGAGTCGCAGGGCTTCCAGCACACCTTCCTGTTCTTCGGCCTGCTGCAGGGCGGACTCGCCTTTGTCGCGGCGTGGTTCCTGCGCGCACCGAAGGGTAGCGAGGTGAAGGCATCGCAGAAGCTGGTCCAGGCCACGCGCGACTACACGCTCAAGGAAGCGATGTCCACCAAGCTGTTCTGGCTGATGTTTGTGATGTTCATCCTGGTCGTCACCGGCGGCATGATGGCCGTGGCCCAGCTTGGCGTCATCGCCAAGGACCTGGGTGTGAAGGAGTTCAAGGTCGACCTGCACTTCTTCGTGATGGCCGCACTGCCGCTCGCGCTGATGCTGGACCGGATCATGAACGGCATCTCGCGTCCGTTGTTCGGCTGGATCTCGGACAACATCGGCCGTGAGAAGACCATGGTCATCGCCTTCACCCTGGAAGGCCTTGGCATCATCGCGCTCGGCTACTTCGGCAGCAACCCGTACGCCTTCCTGATCCTGTCGGGCGTGGTGTTCCTGGCCTGGGGCGAGGTCTACTCGCTGTTCTCGGCACTGGCCGGCGATGCCTTCGGCACCAAGCATATCGGCAAGATCTATGGCGTGCTCTACACGGCCAAGGGCATCGGCGCACTGTTCGTGCCGGTCGGCAACCTGATGATGGAGGCGAGCGGCACCTGGTCGACGGTCCTCTACACGGTGGCGGCCATGGACCTGAGCGCGGCCTTCCTGGCGATCATGGTCTTGCGGCCGGTGCTGGCCAGCCATGTAGCGACTTCCAGGAGTCTTTTCTCGAAGGAGACGGCGGCGGCGGGGACGCAGGTTCCAGCCTGACCGGCCGATATACAGGCGTCTAGCGGCAAACCGGGCGGGCTTCTTCGGAAGCCCGCTTTTTCGTACCGGGGACTTGCGTCTCGGGCGGGCACTTCGATCGCGCTAGTTCTCCTGAACCAGCTGGAATGCGCTCCTGCATGCCTTGGCCCATTCCCAGGCCAGTTCCCTGCGCTGCGCGGTCCGGGTTGCCATCGCTTCGTCCAGGCCGTCCGCAAGATCCTGAACGATCACCGCGGCCGGCGCCCCGGCCGCGCCCCAGGCCGCGGCAAAGGCGACCTGCTTGCTGGTGCCAGGAGGTTGTGCGGGCCGGAGCAGGCCAAGCCGTGGCAGGAAAAAGGCGCCGGCGACAATGCCGCCGTGCAGGCTGCTGCCGACAAAGCCCTGGCTGTGCGCAATCAGCGCACAGATATCCCACAGATTGAGCGATTCGAACAGGACCACAGGCGTGCCGCGCAGCCGTGCCGCCAGGCGCTGGTAGCAAGCCAGGTCGTCGTGCCAGGGCGCGGCGCCGGCGCGAAACAGCACCATGCCCAGGGCCCTGGCCCGGGCGATACGTTCGAGCTGGGCCGCCAGCTGTGAAAGGGTATCGTCGTCGCCAAAATCCGCGCTGAACTGCACGGCCAGGTATCCGCCCGAGAACCCTGACACGATGCGGGCGCACTCGCCCTGGCGGGCGCGCCGGCGGATGCAGGGGCCGAACAACTCGGCCACCAGCACGGCCGGATCGGGCTCCAGGCGGCAGGCAATGCCGTTCTCCGCGAGCATGGCCCGGGTCTGATGGTCTCGTACCCCGACGCTGGTGGCGGCCCCGAGCTTGGCCACCACCTCGGCCCGCATGGCAGGCTCAACCGATCCAAGTTCAATGCCGCCGACGGCGTGGACAATGACACGCCGGACGTTGGCAAAGATGCCGGCCGGCAACAGGTAGGGGACAAGGTCCCGTATGCCCAGCTGCGCCTGGGCCCAGACCGTCCGCTCGTGCGGCCGGGCATCGAGCATTGCCACTACTGCCCGGGCCTGCCCGGGAGGCTGCAGCATCACGGCCGCCTCCCAGAGCGAGCAGGTCAGGGTTTCGCCACCCACATGGATGACATCGACGGCGCTGTCGCCCACGCTGGCTGCAAGCCGCGCCAGGGTGTGGACCCGATGGCCGCCATGGATTCTCAGGTTGCGCTCGGCCAGGCCCCCGTAGAACGGGTTGGCCGGCCCGATCAGGCTTCGCATCACATGCGGCAGCAGCAAGTCGCCGAAGTTGTGGCGATCGAAAGCGCCAAACAGGATCGTGGGGAAGCCGGTGGTTCCTGAGTGGGAGGCTGGCATGGCGTTTGGCAAGAATTGGCGCCCACGGGGTTCTCAGATCCGCATTTTGTGCATTGCGCGATGGGACCCTCCTCGGGACGCCTCTCCGTCGGATTAGATTCCCCAAAGCCGTCCATCGCAAGTGGCTTCGGCCACCAGGGCAGTGGGCCGGTTGTGCGCCCAAGCTCGCAAAGCGATTTCATGGACCCGGCGCGGCGCTCCCGTCAATGATGCATGAGCGGATAGACCACCAGGCCGATCAGCGCCGCGCCGGCCACGATCACGGGTTCGGGCAGCTTCCTGAACCTGAGCAGCAGCGCCACTGTGCAAAGCGCCAGCAGTACCGTCGGCACATCCACGATCGAACGCCTGGCCAGCACGATCACGGCGCCGGTGATGGCCCCCACCGCGGCAGCGGTCACGCCATCGACAAAGGCCAGGATGGCGGGCAGCTTGCCGTATTTCTTGAAGTAGGGGGCCGGCAGGACGGTGAACAGGTAGCACGGCAGGAAGGTGGCCAGCGCCGCAACCGAGGCGCCGGGCAAGCCGGCCACCAGGTAGCCGATAAAGCCGACGGTGATCACCACGGGGCCGGGCGTGATCATGGCCACCGCCACGGCATCGACGAACTGCTTGTCATTGAGCCAGTGGAAGTCGGTGACCACGCCGCCGTACAGGAACGGCACAATGGCCAGCCCCGAGCCGAACACGAAGGCGCCCGCCTTGGCAAAGAACACCGCAATCTGCGCCAGCAGCGGCCAGTCAATGGCGCCAGCCACGCCCCCGGCCAGGGGCAGCTGTGTCGCCGCGGCCGCATGCAGGCCGCCCTGGCGCAGCCATTTCGGCGGGGCGCGCCAGAACCACACCAGCAGCCCGGCCGCGAGGAACATCCACGCGATTTCGGATTCGGTGACCACCGTGACCGCGGCAAGCACCAGGTAGATCGCCCACAACAGGCGGTCTTTGCCCACGCTCTTGGTCGTGAGCTTGTACGCACTGATCGCAATGATGCCGATCACCGCGGCCCCGACGCCGTAGAACACGGACTGCATCCACGTCAGGCCGCCAAAGCGCACATAGGCCCAGCCCAGCGCCAGCACCATCAGGAATGACGGCAGCACGAACGCGATCCCGACCAGCGTCGCGCCCGCGATGCGGTAGTGGACATAGCCCAGGTAGATGGCCAGCTGCGCGGCCAGCGGGCCGGGTGCCAGCTGTGCCAGGGCCAGCCCCTCCTTGTAGTCGGCGTCGGTGATCCACTGGCGCCGGTCCACCAGGTCGCGATGCATATAGCCAGCCAGCGCCACCGGACCGCCGAAGCCGAGCGTACCCAGGCGCAGCATGTAGCCGACCAGCTGCCAGAGGGTGTAGCGCGGCCGTTCCGTGAGCGCGGCCTTAGGGGTTGGGGCCTGCGAGACGTTGCTCACGTCGTGGACCTCAGGGGCATGGTGCTATCGCTTTCCGGAAAAATGCACATAAAGAGAATCGAGGGTACGGCCGATTTCGGCCAGCAGCGCGTCGTCATCCGCCAGGCGCTCGCGCGCGCCGGCAAGCACAGCTTCGAAGCCGCTGGCTTCCGGCGCCTGGGCCCCGCCGATATCCAGGGCGTGGACCATGTTGGCCAGGCGGGCCAGCCCGCGGTCGGCGTCCAGCCCGAAGCTGGCCAGCAGCACCTCGAATGAAACCTTGTCGCCCACATGCGTGAAGGCGGCGCCGTCGAAGTCGAAACCCAGCGCGTCATGCGGGCAGTCCGCGGGATGCTCCAGCCACAGGAAGCGCGCATGGGGGTCGATAAAACGCTGGATCAGCCACGCGCTGGCGACCCGGTCCACCCAAAGGTGGCGCCGCGTTGCCCAATCGCGCCCCTGGTATTGGGCAGGATCCCGGCGCGGGATGCCGCCGCTTGCAGGCTGGGGCTCGCCTGGCGAACGCAGGGTTTCGATCGCACTGGTGAAGTCCCGCCATTGCAAGGAGGCGTTGACCGATGCGTCATTGGGGAAGAAATCGGTCCCGGCGATGGCATCAAAGGCACGGCCGTGCCGGCGCAGAAGGCGGGCGATCCCGGCTTCGTCCTGGCCGGACAAGTTCTTGCGGTCTTCGGAGAGGGAGGCCAGCCAGACGGCGTAGTCGGTCGTGCGGTCAAACAGGGTCCGGTAGGCGTGAGCCTCCGCCGGATCATGCGCGCGCACATTCAGCAGCCAGGCCTGGCCGCCTTCCTGGATGGCTTCATCGGCCAGGTCACGTAGTTGAGCGCTTTGCGCGCTTGGCGTCGGCAACAGATAGGCGCCGTCGCGCAGTGCAGCGCAGCCTAGTGCCTTGAGGGCCCGCCAGATGCGCATCCGGGCAGTGGCGCACTTGGTTGGCAGGCTGATGACGAGGAGGGTCCACAGTTCCGGAGCTGGTTCCATGGGCCGATACTAAGTGCTTGTAGAGTGTGGATCAACTCTGTAGCGATCTCTACAATTTCAGTCGAGTGCACTTAGTGGCACTTATTCCGGAGTCGGCTGTAGTCCATTGGGTAGATAACGATATAGGCATTCATTCGTTCCCGTGTGATGCAGGGTTCCCTATCTTGTGAGCCTGCTCATCCGCAAGGAAGGAATCCTTTATGAATGCCCCGTTGGACTTCGATGCGCGGCACGCGCTGCGCGCCGCGCTGGACGCCGTGCCGGCGCTGGCGCGGAAGATTGGCGTCGACGCGGCCGCCCGCGAGGCACGGCGGCTGCTGCCCTATGAGGCCTTCGCGCTGTTTCGCGAGTCCGGGCTTGGCGTGCTCCGGCTCCCGGTGGAGCAGGGTGGCCTGGGCGGCTCGCTGGCCGACCTGTTCGAGGTCATTGCCGCGCTTGCCGCGGAGGAATCGAACGTCGCGCACGCGCTGCGCATCCACTTCGACCAGACCGAGTCGCTGCGCCTGGCGCCGCGCTCGGCGTTCAATGACCTGCAGGTGCAGCGCATTGTCGGGGGCGCGATCTTCGGCGGTGCCTCCACCGAACGCGGCACGTCGCGTCCCGGTGAAATCAGCACGGCGCTGCGGCGCGACGGCGGGCACTACCGCCTGAGCGGCAAGAAGTATTACTCCACCGGCACAGCCTTTGCCGACTACGCCCGCATCAATGTAAAGGATGCCGATGGCGCCGATGCCTCGATCATCATCCCGACCGATCGCCCCGGCTTCAACGTCGTTGACGACTGGGACGGCATGGGCCAGCGCATGACCGCCAGCGGCAGCCTGGTGCTGGACGATGTGCAGGTGCTCGCCGATGAAGTGACGCGGCGCGCCAACAGCACGCTGGTCGGTCGTCACTGCGGCGCGCTGCGCCAGCTGCACCTGGTGGCGGTGGCGGCGGGGATCGTGCGCAATGCCTGGGCCGATGCCTTGCGCTATGTGCGCGAGCATGGCCGTCCGGTGCTGCACAGCCCGGCATCCTCGGCACGCGAAGACCATTTCATCCAGCAGGTGATCGGCGACCTGGCCGCGCACAGCCATGCCATCGACGCACTCGTGCGTGAGAATGCGCGCGCACTGGACCGCTCGGCGGATGCGCTGCTGGCACGCTCCGAAGACGCCGAAGCGCTGGTCCTGGCCGGCGCGCTGGCCACCGCGCAGACCCAGCTGGTGGTCAGCAAGCTGGCGCTGCACGTGGCCGAGCGCATGTTCGAGGCCGGCGGCGCCTCGGCCACCGCCAGGCAGCACAACTTCGACCGGCACTGGCGCAACCTGCGCACGATCTTCAGCCACAACCCGCTGCTGCACAAGGCGCGCGTGGTCGGCGCCTACCACCTGAACGGCGACACCACGCACCTGGCCGAAGGCCGGGTGTTCTGAGCCGCCGGAGGCGAACGATGACAACAAGCTCACCGCAGCGCCAGCTGCACCTGAATATCAACGCGCTCCATTCCGGCTTCGTGCCGTCGGCGTGGCGCCTGCCCGCCAGCGACCCGCGTGCGTTCGTGGACGTGCAGCACTACATCCGCCTGGCACGCATCGCTGAAGCGGGGAAGTTTGACGCGATCTTCCTGGCCGACAATGCGTCGATCGCCGACCAGATCCATTTCCGGCCGATCACGGCGCTGGAGCCGACCCTGCTGCTGGCCTGCGTCGCCGCGGCGACTACCCATATCGGACTGGTGGCCACGGCCTCCACCAGCTACAACGAGCCCTATAACATCGCGCGGCGCTTTGCCACGCTGGACCATGTCAGTGGCGGCCGCGCGGGCTGGAACGTGGTGACCACGGCGGATGCCGGCTCGGCACGCAACTTCGGCCGCGCCGCGCCGCCGGACCACGGACAGCGCTATGCGCGTGCCGACGAGTTCACGGATCTTGTCAAGGCGCTGTGGGACAGCTGGGAAGACGATGCCCTGATCGGCGACAAGCACGACGGGCGCTTTGTCGATACCGCCAGGCTGCAGCCGGTGGCGCACCATGGCACCTTCTTCGACGTGCAGGGCCCGCTGAACCTGCCGCGGCCGCCGCAGGGCCATCCGGTGCTGTTCCAGGCCGGCGGCTCCAGCGACGGGCGCGAGCTGGCCGCGCGGCATGCCGAGGCGGTGTTCTCCGCGTCGCAGTCGTTCGAGGAGTCGCTGGCCTACAAGCGCGAGATCAACGCACGTGCCGAAGCGCTGGGCCGCGGCCCGCACGCGGTCAAGGTGTTGCCGGGGCTGACCACCATCATCGGCGCCACCGAGGCGCAGGCGCGGCAGCGCCGCGACGAGCTGGTCGACCTGATTCCGTGGGACTACAGCCTGGTGCGGCTGGCCGGCACACTAGGCATCCCGGTGGAACGGCTGAGCCTGGACGCGCCGCTGCCAGATGACCTGGCGCTGCCGGCCAACGGCAACCACACCTTCTTCCGCGCCACCGTGGCGGTGGCGCAGCGCCAGAACCTGACGGTGCGGGCGCTGATCCGCGAGCTGGCGGGCGGCGGCGGCCACCGCGTGATCGTGGGCACGCCGGAGCAGGTGGCCGACGATATCGAACACTGGTTCCGCCATGGTGCCGCGGACGGCTTCAACCTGATGCCCGATGCGCTGCCCGACGGGCTGCAGGCCTTCGTCGATGGCGTGGTGCCGATCCTGCAGCGGCGCGGCATTTTCCGCACTGCGTACGCGGGTACCACGCTGCGCTCGCACCTGGGCCGCGAACGGCCCGCGGGACGGGTACCGGCGCAGGCTGCGGCGTAAGCAGAAGTCCGCATTTGCTACGTCGTATTCCTTCGTGGACTGGGCAACGGGCGTTTCTTAGACTGGTCCTTCCTTATCACTGCCCACCTGCCATGACACGACGCCCTTTCCTTGCCACCCTCGCACTCGCCGCGCTGACGGCGCTTGCCACGCTCTCCATCGGCAACGCCCACGCGCAAGCCAGCGACCGGCCACTCAAGGTCGGCGTGCGCGGCGGGGTCGACGAAGAGATCTGGGAAGTGGTGACGCGCGTCGCCGACAAGCAGGGGCTGAAGGTGCAGACCATCGTCATCACCGGCACCGCCAGCCCCAACGAGGCCCTCAACAATGGCGACCTCGATGCCAATGCCTTCCAGCACATCCCGTTCCTGCGCGACCAGGTCCGGCAGCGGGGCTACAAGATCGTCAATGTCGGCGATACGCTGATCTCGCCGATCGCGTTCTATTCGCGCAAAGTCAAGTCGCTGGAGGCGCTGCCCAACGGCGCGCGCATCGGCATCCCGAACGACCCGAGCAACCAGACGCGCGCGCTGGTGATCCTGCGCGACCACGGGCTGGTCAAGCTCAAGGATGGTTTCGATCCCTATACCGGCACGGCGTCGCTGGCCGACATCACGGCCAACCCGAGGAAGCTGGAGTTCGTGGAAAGCGCCTCGGTGGTGCTGCCGCGCGCGCTGCCAGACGTCGATGCGGCCGCCATCGTCAATACCTTTGCGTACCAGGCCGGCCTGATCGCCACGCGCGACGGCATCGCGGTGGAAAAGAGGGAGCACAACCCGTACGTGAACGTGATTGCCGTGCGCGAGAAGGACAAGGGCGCGCCGTGGGTCGCGCGGCTGGTCAAGGCCTATCAGTCCGACGAGGTGCGCAAGTTCATCCAGACCAAATACCAGGGTTCCGTGATCCCTGCCTTCTGACGAGCCAGCATGCACGCTGTCCTACCGTTGCGCGAATCCGCGCCGCATATCGTGTTCGCGGGGATCGGCAAGACCTACGCGGGGGCAGGCGCCCCCGCGCTGGCCGATATTTCCTTCACCATTGGCCGCGGCGAGCGCTTCGGCATCATCGGCCGCAGCGGCGCCGGCAAGTCGACGCTGTTGCGTACCATCAACATGCTGGAGCGTCCCGACACCGGCCACGTCCGCATCGACGGCACCGATATCGGCCTGCTGGACGAGAACGGGCTGGTGACGCTGCGGCGCCGGATCGGCATGATCTTCCAGCACTTCAACCTGCTGTCGGCCAAGACCGTATTCGACAACGTCGCGCTGCCGCTGCGCGTGGCGGGTGTGCCGCGCCACGAGATCGCGGTCCGTGTGATGGAGCTGCTGGACCTGGTCGGGCTGACCGACAAGGCGCGTGCCTATCCCGCGATGCTGTCCGGCGGGCAGAAGCAGCGCGTGGGCATCGCCCGTGCGCTGGTGCACCGGCCCGAGATCCTGCTGTGCGATGAGGCCACTTCCGCGCTGGACCCGGAGACCACTGAACAGATCCTGGCGCTGCTGCGCGACATCAACCAGCGGCTGGGGCTGACCGTGGTGCTGATCACGCACGACATGGCGGTGATCAGTGAAGCCTGCGACCGCGTGCTGGTGCTCGACCACGGCCACGTCATCGAGCATGGCCCCGTCTGGAAGGTGTTTGCCGAGCCGCACGCGGAAGCCACCATCGCGCTGCTGCGGCCATTGCGGCACCGCATGGCCGCCGTGCCGGACACAACCAGACAGGAGACTGCACATCGTGCTGTTGCCAATGGCTGACAAGTATTTCAAGGCACTGGGCGAGACCCTGCTGATGACCACCAGCGCGTGCGCCGTGGTGTTCGCTGCCGGCATGGTGCTGGCCCTCGTGCTCACCATGACCGCTCCCGGCGGCCTGGCGCCGCGGCCGCGGCTGCACCGGAGCTTGTCGGTGCTGGTGAACATGTTCCGCTCGATTCCCTTCATCATCCTGCTGGTCGCGATGCTTCCGGTGACGCGCATGATCGTCGGCACCACCATGGGCACGTGGGCGGCGGTGGTGCCGCTGAGCGCCCACCTGATACCGTTCTTCGCGCGCATCTCGCAGGTTGCACTCAATGAGATCGACCCGGGGCTTGTCGAGGCGGCCCGAGCCATGGGATGCCGCCGCTGGCATATCGTGCGCCACGTGCTGCTGCCGGAGGCGATGCCCGCGATCATCGGCGGCGCCACCGTGACCGTGATCGCCATGATCGGTTCGTCGGCGATGGCGGGCGCGGTCGGCGCCGGCGGGCTGGGTGATCTGGCGATCCGCTATGGCTACGAACGCTACGAGACCGCCGTGATGTTCCATGTGATCGCGATCCTGGTGACGCTGGTCACGCTGGTGCAGTTTGCCGGTGAACGGCTGGCGCGGCGGTTCGACCACCGGCGCTAGTCGACGCTTTGTGATAAAGGTACGGCTGTCCTGTTTCCGGCGCATGCCACGACACGTCCGCTATGTTCCAGGTGATTGCTCCTTGCGCCGCCCTGGCGCCCTACGTCAACGGCTACTGGTTCGTCGAGGACCTGGCGGGTGTTTACGCGGGCAGGCGGATCGTGACCTGCCCGTACCCGGGGTCGGTGCTCTCGATCAACTTCGGACGCCCGAACGCGATGGAGGGCGGCCCGACCGTGCCGCAGGTGTCGCTGCTGGGCTTCCAGTCGACCAGCCGGCAATGGCGGTCGTGGCCGGACACCTATTTCGTCATGGCGATGCTGAGTGGCGCGGGCCTGGCGCGGCTGTTCCCCGGCATCGGGCCGGACTGCAAGGATCAGCTGCTGGACCTGGCCGGATACCTTGGCGATGGCGCGACCCATGCGCTCAGCGCCGACCTGAGCGCCGCCTGGACCCCGGCGAGGGTTGCCTGCCAGCTGGACGCGTGGTTGCTGCGACGCATGACGGCTATCCGGCCGGCTGCGGAACTGGCGACGATCAGGGCGGCGCATGCGCTGCTGCGCCAGGGACGGCAAGTGCAGGAAGTCGCCAGCCTGACCGCCGTCAACCGGCGCCAGCTGAACCGCTGGTTCGAGCGGCACCTTGGCGTTGGCCCCAAGCAGTTGATGGACCTGGAGCGACTGCAGTCCAGCATCCAGGCGGTGCAGCGCGGCGCGGGCGACGCGCTGTCAGGCTATAGCGATCAGCCACATCAGATACGGAGCTGGCGGCGGCGCCTGGCCCAGACGCCGGGCGACTATGCGCGCAACGGGCCATCGCCGCTCGCCGAGTACTTCGGACGCCTGCCAGACGATGCCCCGGCCTTCTATCTCTGACGACGCAACACCTGGCGTCCCAAACGTTCAATACAGCGTTCCCCGCCTGCCGCATGCTGGCGGCTCAAAAGGAGAATGCTATGGACGCTGGGAATCTGCCGCTGGAACAATCGTTGGTCGAATACACGGATGGCACGACTGTCTTCGAAGGGTATGTAGCGCGGCCCGCCGGGCTGGCCCAACGCACGCCGTGCGTGCTGCTGGCCCACGAATGGAGCGGACTCAACGCCGCGATGCGCTGCTGCGCCGACCGGCTTGCGGCATTGGGCTACATCTGCTTTGCCGCAGACGTGTACGGCAAGGGCGTCCGTGGTGACGAGCTGGGAGACAACGCGCATCTCATGGGCCCGATGATGGCCGATCGCCGCTTGTTGCGCCGGCGCCTGCTGGCCGGGTTCGATGCGGCCACCAGGTTTCCCGGGGTCGATGCGAAGCGGATGGCTGCGCTTGGGTATTGCTTCGGCGGCCTGTGCGCCCTGGACCTGGCGCGCGCGGCCCCGCCGAACCTGCTGGCTACCGTCAGCTTCCACGGGGTGCTTCAACCGCCGCGGATCGGCCCGCAAGCACCCATCACTTCCAGCATCCTGCTCCTGCATGGTTGGGAAGACCCGGTCGCGCCGCCGAACGATGTTCTCGGCATTGCAGGGGAGCTGACCGGCGCCGGCGCCGACTGGCAGCTGCATGCCTATGGCCATGCCCTGCATGCATTCACGTTCGAGGGGGCGAATCTTCCGGATCGTGGCATTGCCTATGATGCGGCGGCGGACCGCCGGTCCTGGGCGGCAATGCAGGCCTTCCTGGCGGAACGGCTTGCCCCGGGTGTGTCACCCAAGGCAGCCTGGCCGGCCAGCTAAGGCGCGCGCTGCGACATGACTTCAGGACGCGTTGGTCTTGCGGCCCACGTTCCGGATCAGTTGCGTGACACGTCCCAGGTACTGGTCGAAGACCTGATTCGCCTGCTCCTGGCTGTTGATCGGCTGTGCGACCGTACGTCCCTCGGCTTCGAGCTTGGCCCGGATCTCGGGCTTGGCCAGGGCTTCGCCAATCGCCTTGCGCAGCACTGCCACCCGGCTGGCGGGCGTGCCCTGCCTGACGAAGTAGCCGCCGCCGATCGAGTACTCGAAGTCGGGCACCAGCCGGCTTTGCGAGATCAGCGGAATATGCTTGAGCGCCGGGGGCAGGGCCTTGGCGAAGCTGCTCAGCACCTTCAGCCGGCCCTGTTGCTGCATGCTGTCGAAACTGGACTGGTAGGGCAGGATGGCAAAGTCGACCTCCCCGCCGGCAAGGCCTTGCAGCGCTGGAGCGCCGCCCTTGTACGGCACGTGCAGGAAGGGCACGCCGAGCCGGGCAGCCAGCGCATCGCCCATGAGGTGATAGATGGAGTCGATGCCGACCGTGGCGTAGGTCAGCGGTTTCCCCTTGCTTTTCTTCGCATAGTCCAGGAAATTGTCCAGGGTATCCACGGCAATGCCGTTCCTGACCATCAGCACGATGTTGGCGTCGCTGATGGGCGCGGCCAGCTGGAAGTCCTGCGGCTTGTAGCGCGCCGCCGGGTTGAGCATGGGAGCCAGGAAGACCTCGTTGATCGAGCCGTGGAAGAAGGTGTAGCCATCGGCCGGTGCGCCCAGCACCTTGTTGGCGCCGATCAGCCCGGTGCCGCCGCCGTAGTTCTCGACGACCACCTGCTGCCCGACGCTCTTGCTGATGGATTCCCCGAAGATGCGCGCCGAAGTGTCGCTGGCACCGCCGGCCGGGTAGGGGACCACCAGGGACAGCGACTTGGCGGGGAAGTTGTCTGCGGCAAAGGCCGGCAGGCTGGCCAGCACGGAGGTGCCGGCGGAAACACCGGCATATTGAAGGAAGCGGCGGCGGTTCAGTGAAGCCATGGTGGATGTCCCCGAAGAATTGTTGTTCAAACCAGATAGCTTTGCGTCAGGTGCGCCCAGAATGCGGCGCCGACAGGCAGGGCCTTGTCATTGAAGTCGTACAGGGGGTTGTGGACCATGCAACCACCATCCTCGCCCAGGCCGTTGCCGAGCCGGATGTAGGCACCGGGCCGGTGCTCCAGCATGTAGGCGAAGTCTTCGCTGCCCATCACCGGCGGGCGCTCGACCACGTTGTCCGCGCCCACCAGCCGGATCGCGGCCTGGCGCGCGCGCTCGGTCTGCGCGTCGTGGTTGACCAGTACCGGGTACTTGCGTTCGTAGACGACCTCGGATTGCAGCCGGAAGCTCTGGGCCTGTGCGGCGACAAATTCGCTGATGCGCGCTTCGACCAGCGTACGCACCTGCGGGTCCAGCGTGCGCACGCCGATCTTGATCGTTGCGCTGTCGGGCACGACGTTGTAGGTGGTGCCAGCCTGGATGGAGCCTACGGTAATGACCGCGGACTTGAGCGCATCGATCTCGCGGCTGACGATCGATTGCAGTCCAAGCACGATGCTGGCGGCGCACTGCATGGCGTCGATGCCATGATGAGGCATGGCGCCATGGGCGCCGCGGCCGCGCAGCGTGACCGTGGCGCGGTCGAACGAGGCCATGGCAGGGCCGGCGATGACCCCGATCTGGCCGACCGGCAGCCCCGGGGAATTGTGCAGCGCATAGATTTCGTCGCAGGGGAATTGCTCGAACAGCCCATCGTCCAGCATGCGCAGCGCACCGCCTTCGTTCTCCTCGGCCGGCTGGAAGATCAGGTTGAGCGTGCCATTGAAATCAACGGACTCGGACAGGTACCTGGCGGCACACAGCAGGATCGCCGTGTGCCCGTCATGGCCGCAGGCGTGCATCTTGCCGGCGATGGTGCTGGCGTAGTCAAGGCCGGTCTTTTCCTGAATCGGCAGCGCGTCCATGTCGGCGCGGATGCCCAGCGCCTTGCTGCCTTGCCCCTTCCTTAGCCTGCCCACGACGCCGGTGGTGCCCATGCCGCGATGCACCTCGTAGCCCCATGCCGCCAGCCGTCCGGCGACCAGGTCGCTGGTCTGGCGCTCTTCAAAGGCCAGTTCGGGGTGCGCATGGATCTTTCGGCGGATCTCAACGAACTCCGGCGACAGGGTCTGGATGGATTGGTGCAGTTCGGCAAGCGGGGCCTGGTTCATGGCGGTATCGGAGCGTGGTCGTCCACAGCATTCTCCACGCAGGCGCTTGCCGAAACCATGACAATGATGAGGCAGAAACGTTGCATAATTTGCAACATTAAAAAGTCCGTGCTGCCGTCCTGAGGCGGCGGCACGAGCCAGAGGAGGAAGACATGGAAGATGTGCTGGACCGCAAGCGGGCGCTGTGCTTGCTGCAGATCATCGAGACCGGCACGGTGCGCGGCGCGGCCGAGGTGCTTGAGCTGGACCCGTCCGTAGTGAGCCGCGCCGTGGCGAAACTGGAGCAGGAAACCGGGCTGACTTTGCTTGAGCGGCGCGGCCGGGGTGTTGTCGCCACCGATGCCGGGCGCCTGCTGGCGCTGTTTGCCCGGCGCCAGCAGGACCTGAACGATACCTTCCTGGCCGAGGTCAACAACCTGAAGAATGCGCGGCGCGGCCACGTGGAGCTGGTCTTTGGCGAAGGCTTCGTCGACCTGGTGCTGGAGCCCGTGCTGCAGGGCTTCCTGCGCAAGCATCCCGACGTGAGCTGCAGCATCCAGGTGGCCGGCACCGATGAAACGGTCCGGCATATCCTGGAGGACCTGGCGCATGTCGGCTTCGTCTTTCAGCCGCCCGACGATGTGCGCCTGCGCTCGCACTATTCACGGCTGTCGCCGATCCGCGTGCATGTGCGTAAAGACCACCCGCTGGCGCGCAAGCGCCGCGCACTGACGCTGGCGGACCTGGCGCCGCACCAGGGAGCGGCGCTGACGGAATCGTTTGGTGTGCGCAAGCATATCCAGGCGGCGGAGCTGGACGAGCACGTCACCCTGAAGCCGATGCTTGTCACCAACTCGTTCAAGGTGCTGTGGGAATATGCAGCGATGGGGCTGGGCTACATCATGACGGCACGCTCGGTGGCGCTGAAGGAGCCGCAGTTCAGGCAACTGGTGTCGCTGCCGCTGGCAAATCCCATCCTGAACAACAGCCGCATCCACATCATCACCCGGACCGGCCGGCACCTGTCCCCGGTGGCCGACAGCCTGCTGCGGCATGTGGTGAAGGCGTTCCCGCTGGTCTGAAGCAACTGTGCTCCCCGGGCAAGCGCCCCTTTGTATGTACCCGGGGGCACCCGGGAAATCTAATCTGGTGACACCGCAACGATCCGGTCCCCGCCGCAGCACTGGCAGGCCGCCGGACAGCGCCCCCGTCGTTACAGGACACCACGCCAATGAGCTCCCCGACCCCTGAAAAAGGCCACATCGCCCCCTACACCCACCCCGCCGCCGGCTGGGGTGCGTTGAAGTACGTTGCCATCAACCTGATCAAGGAGAAGGTTGCCGGTGGCAAGTACAAGATGCTGTTCAAGCAGAACCAGGCCGATGGCTTCGACTGCCCCGGCTGTGCCTGGCCGGACCGGCAGCACGCCTCCACCTTCGAGTTCTGCGAGAACGGCGTCAAGGCCGTGGCCGCCGAGTCCACCAGCATGCGCGTGACCCCCGAGTTCTTTGCGCAGCACACGGTGACGTCGCTGATGGCGCAGACGGACTATGAGCTTGAGCAGCACGGGCGGCTGACGCACCCCATGGTCTATGACGCGCAGACCGACAAGTACCGTGCGATCGCCTGGGACGAGGCCTTTGCGCTGATCGGGCGCCACCTGCGCGCGCTGCCGGACCCGAACCAGGCCGCATTCTATACGTCGGGGCGCGCCAGCAACGAGGCCGCATTCCTCTACCAGCTGTTCGTGCGTGCCTATGGCACCAACAACTTCCCCGACTGCTCGAACATGTGCCACGAGGCCACCAGCCGGGGCCTGCCGCCGACCATCGGCGTGGGCAAGGCCACCGTGGTGCTGGATGATTTCGAGCATGCCGACACCATCCTGCTGTTCGGCCACAACGCGGCCACCAACCATCCGCGCATGCTGGGCGAGCTGCGCGAATGCGCGCGGCGCGGCGCCACCATCGTTTCGATCAACCCGCTGCGCGAACGCGGCGTGGAGCGCTTCACCAGCCCGCAGCACCCGGTGGAGATGCTGACCGGCTCCAGCACCAAGATCGCCTCGATGTTCGTGCAGCCCAAGCTGGGCGGCGACTTTGCCTTGATCAAGGGCATGGCCAAGCGCCTGGACGAACTCGACCAAGAGGCCATCCGGCACGGCCGCGAGCGCCTGATCGACGTGGATTTCGTGCGCGAGCACACCATCGGCTACGGCGACTTCATCGAAGACCTGCGCGCGGAGAGCTGGGCCGACATCGTCGCCGAGTCGGGCGTGTCGCAGGAAGACATCGATGCTTTGACCCAGGTCTACGCCAAGGGCAAGCGCGTGATCGCCTGCTGGGGCATGGGCCTGACGCAGCATAAGCACTCTGTGCCGACGGTGCAGATCCTGTCCAACCTGATGATGATGCGCGGGAACATCGGGCGCCCCGGCGCCGGGCTGCTGCCGGTGCGCGGGCATTCGAACGTGCAGGGCGACCGCACGGTGGGTATCGAAGAGAAGCCCGAGCCGGAATTCCTGGACCGCCTGCAGGCCGCCTTCGGCTTCGAGCCGCCGCGCAAGCATGGCTATGATGTGGTCCACACCATCTCGGCGATGCTCGAGGGCAAGGTCAAGGTCTTTGTCGGACTGGGCGGCAATTTCTCCACCGCCACGCCGGATACGCCACGCACCTTCGAGGCCCTGCGCCAGTGCGACCTGACCGTGAACATCGCCACCAAGCTCAACCGCAGCCACCTGGTGCACGGCAGGGAGTCGTTGATCCTGCCGACGCTGGGCCGCACCGAGATCGACCAGCAGGACGGCGTGGCGCAGGGCGTGACGGTCGAGGACTCGGTCTGCATGGTCCATATCTCCTTTGGCATGAACGCACCGGCGTCGCCGCACCTGTTGTCGGAGATTGCCATCGTCGCGCGCATGGCGGCCGCCACGCTGGGCTCGGAGAAGATCGACTGGCTCTGGTATGCGCAGGACTACGCCCGCATCCGCGACGCCATCGAGCAGGTGATCGACGGCTTCGAGAGCTACAACGAGCGCGTGGCGGTGCCGGGCGGGTTCCACCTGACGCCGGCGGCATGCAACCGGGTCTGGCATACGCCGTCGGGCAAGGCGCAGTTCCTGGTCAACCGCATCGACAAGGACACCCCCATCAGCCGGGCCCGCCAGAAGTATGGCGACAAGCTGATGGTGATGATGACGACGCGCTCGCATGACCAGTACAACACCACGATCTATGGCCTGGACGACCGCTACCGCGGCGTGTTCGGCCTGCGCCGGGTGGTCTTCATCAGCCCCGCTGACCTGGCGCGGCTTGGCCTGAAGGCGGGCCAGCACGTGGACATCACCAGTGTCTGGGACGACGGCGTGCAGCGCCAGGTCGAGGACTTCGTGCTGGTCGAATACGACATCCCGCAAGGCTGCCTGGGGGCGTACTACCCCGAGACCAATCCGCTGGTGCCGCTGGAAAGCACGGGCGATGGCTGCGGCACGCCCACGTCGAAGTCGGTGCCGGTGTTGCTGACGCCGTCCCGTCGCCAGAACGCGGCGGCGAGCTGATCCCGCGCTGCGCGCAATACCGCTCGTCAAGCGACTGACACCCCTCGTGAACGTTCCCCTCTCCCGCAAGCGGGAGAGGGGAACAAACCGTCAGCATGCAAGCGGGCGCTGCACATAATTTTACGAGAGATCCCATGGAATGCACCGAACTGGTCGAACACACAGGCTATGAAGCGCGCAGCATCGTGCGGCACAAAAACTGCTTGGTGCAGCCGGCCACGGACAACGTGGCGGAAGAACTCCCGGTGGCGCTGGTGTACAACGGCATCTCGCACGCCGTGATGATGGCCACGCCGCTGGACCTGGAGGCGTTCGCGGTCGGCTTCTCGCTGACCGAGGGCATCGTCGGGCGCAATGCCGAGATCCACGACCTGGAAGTGCGCGTGCACCCGCACGGCGCCGAGGTGCAGATGGAGATCAGCGAGCACGCCTTTGCCACCATGCGGGCCCGCCGGCGCGCGCTGGCGGGGCGCACCGGCTGCGGCGTCTGCGGCATCGAGAGCATCGAGCTGCTCGACCTGGAGCCGGCGCGCATGCCCGAGCCGGCCACCCGGCTGACGCCGTCGCGCGAGATGATTGAGCGCGCGGTCGCGGCGCTGCCGTCGCACCAGCGGCTGATGCAGGCCACCGGGGGCGTCCACGCCGCGGCCTGGTGCGATGCGGGCGGCGAGATCCTGCATGTGTTCGAGGATGTGGGCCGCCACAACGGCCTGGACAAGCTGATCGGCCACCTGGCGATGCAGCGCGTGGCGATGGACGACGGATTCGTGCTGCTGTCCAGCCGCGCCAGCTATGAACTGGTGCGCAAGGTGGCGCGCATGAATATCCAGATGCTGGCGACGATCTCGGCGCCGACCTCGCTGGCGATACGCATCGCCGAGCAGGCCGGTCTGCGCCTGCTCAGCTTCTGCCGCCAGGATGGTTATGTCGACTATACCGGCGCCGCACTGGATGCCGCCCGCGGAGGCGCAGCATGCTGAACTTTGACGAGGCGCAGGCGGTCTTCGCGATGTGCGCGGAGCCCGTGCGGCAGACCGAAACCGTGTGGCTGGGCCTGCTGACCGGCCGCGTGCTGGCCGGCGACGTGGCCGCGGTCATGGATACGCCCGCGGCGGACCGCAGTGCCATGGACGGCTATGCGGTGCGCTGTGAAGACTGCCGCGCTGACGCCTGCCTGCCGCTGCAGCAGGTCGTCTACGCCGGCACGCAGCCGCAGCCGCTGTTGCCCGGCCAGGCCATCCGCATCTACACCGGCGGCGTGATTCCACCCGGCGCCGGTGCCGTGGTCGCGCTGGAGGATGCCGAGGAAACCTATCGCGGCGTGGTCTGCGCGCGCGCACCCGTGGCGGGCCAGCATATCCGGCGCAAGGGCGAGGACGCCCGCCGGGGCGACCTGCTGCTGTCGGCGGGAACCCTGCTGCATGCGGGGCATATTGCCGCGCTGGCGTCGCAGGGACTGACGGAGGCCACGGTCTGCCGGCTGGTGGAGGTGGCCATCCTGACTTCGGGCGACGAGGTGGCGGCGCACGACGAGCCGCGCGACGTGTACCAGGTGCATGACGTCAATGGCCCGATGCTCGAGTCGCTGGTGCAGTCGATGGGCGCCGTGGTCAGTTGCCACCGCCACGTGCAGGACGACGAGCGCGCCTTGCACGACATGCTGCGGGAACTTGCCGCCGACGCCGACCTAGTGCTGGTCACCGGCGGTGCCTCGGTCGGCCAGCGCGACCTGGTCGCGGCGGCGCTGGCTTCGGCAGGCGGCGAGCTGCTTTGCCGTGGCGTCAACATGAAGCCCGGCAAGCCGGTCACGGTGGGGCGCCTGCGCGGCAAGCCCGTAGCATGCCTGCCCGGCAATCCGGCGGCGGCCTATGCCACCTTCGCGCTGCTGGTGACGCCGCTGCTGCGCCGCCTGCAGGGGCGCGCGGAGCTGTTCCCGCCGGTAGGCCGGGTCAGGGCGGCGCTGGCGGGCACCCGCCCGCACCGCGGCGATGCCTTCTGGCGCGTGGGCGAAATCGGCAACCTCGGCGGCCGCGAGAGCTTCGTGCAGGTCAATGCACAGCAGGGTGCCGCCTCGGTGTCGGCGCTCGGCCAGGCCAGCGGCTTTGTGCGGGTCGAACCCCAATGCGCCGGACAACTCCAAAATGTGCCCCTGCCGTACTATGATCTTCATCGTTGGCTCAGCTGACAGCAGCCCGGCGCAAGGGCCGGACCAGGCACCGGCCGGGCGCAAGGGACACGGGAAGGGGAGCGCAGCGTGAAACTATATGAAAAGCTGGCTGCGGACATAGAAGCATTGGTGCAGCAGGGGGTGCTGTTGCCCGGCGAGCGGATTCCCTCGGTGCGGCAGACCAGCCAGCACCACCGCATGAGCATCACCACGGTGATCCGGGCCTACGTCTTGCTGGAGAGCCGCGGCATCATCGAAAGCCGGCCGCAGTCCGGCTATTTCGTGCGCGCGCGGCCGGGCGAGCCGGTGGTCGAGCTGCGCCCGTCCAGGCCCAGTGCCAAGCCCTCGGCGGTGGATGTCAGCGCGCTGGTGCTTTCCACGCTGCGTTCGATCCGTTCCGATGATGCCGTGCCGCTCGGTTCGCCCTATCCGGACCCTTCGCTGTTTCCGTGGCAGCGCATCAACCAGTACGCCAACAATATCGCGCGCCGCTATGCCAAGTGGACCATGCTCGACGACCTGCCGCCCGGCAGCCCCGAGCTGATCCGGCAGATCTCGCGCCGCTACCTGGAGAACGGCTACGCCATCGATCCGAACGAGGTGATCGTCACCATCGGCGCGACCGAGGCCATCAACCTCTGCCTGCAGGCGGTGGCCAGGCCGGGCGATACCATCGCAGTGGAGTCGCCAACCTTCTACGCCATGCTCCATGCTATCGAGCGGCTGGGCATGCGCGCCATCGAGGTGGCGACCGATCCGGTGGAAGGCATCGACATTGGCGAGCTGGCGCGGCTGATCGATGAAAAGGGCGTGGCCGCCTGCATGGTGATGCCCAATTTCCAGAACCCGCTCGGCTTCCAGATGCCCGATGAGAAGAAGCGCGCGCTGGTGGCCATGCTGACCGAGAAGGACATCCCCGTCATCGAGAACGACGTCTACGGCGAGCTCTATTACGGCGAGGCCCATCCCAGTTCATTGAAGGCGTTTGACAAGGCCGGCATCGTGCTGCATTGCTCCTCGTTCTCCAAGACGCTGACCAATGCCTACCGGATCGGCTGGGCGCTGCCGGGCCGCTACCGCGAGGCGGTGGAACGGCTCAAGTTCCTCAACACGCTGACCACGCCCGCCATTCCGCAGCTGGCGATTGCCGAGTTCCTGAAGAACGACGGCTACGACTTCCACCTGCGGCGGGTGCGCAAGGCCTATGCACAGCAGGCCAACATCATGGCCGCCGCGGTGCGCAGGTTCTTCCCGGACGGCACCACCCCGTCGCGCCCTGCGGGAGGCTATGTGCTGTGGGTGCAGCTGCCGGAGGGCATCGATGCGATGGAGATGTACCACGCCGCGCTGGAGCACCGCATCACCATCGCGCCCGGGCATATGTTTGCGCCCGGGGCCACTTACCGCCATTGCATCCGGCTGAACTACAGCGGGGAATGGTCGCCCGGCATCGAGTCCGCCGTGCAGACGCTGGGCAGGATCGCGCAGCACCTGCTGGCGCGCAGCCGGGAACCCGGCGAGGAAGAGCATGCAAGACGCTGATATCGATCCCGCCATGGTCGCGGCGCTCCAGGTCCTGTGGCAGGCTGGGCGCGAGGGCGGCGGCAGCCCCTGGTCGCTCGCCAAGATCGCGAAGCGGGCCCAGCTGCCAATGAGCGTGCTGCGGCGCGTGTTGACGCAACTGCAGGCCGCCGGACTGGCGGACGTGGCGATCGACGAGGAAGGCCGCGGTCACGCGAGCCTGACACCAGCCGGCGCGGAGCTTGCCGCGCAGGCTTTCCCGAATCCTGACTGAGTGGCCGAAAGCCGCGCCCGCGGCTCAGCCGCCGACCAGCGACATGCGCACCGTCGGGTACTGGCGCTTGCCGCTGGCCAGCCGGTCCGCGCGCAGCTCGGAGTAGCGGTCGCCGCGGGCCTGCCAGGCTTGCCGGACCGCGTCCGCAACGGCTTCATCGGGGCGCGCGGCACCCAGGTGCTGGCGCAGGTCGACAGAGCTGGTGGCGAACAGGCACAGGTAAAGCCGACCGTCGACCGAAACGCGTGCGCGGGTGCAATCGCCGCAGAACGGGTGCGAAACGCTGGAGATAAAACCCAGCTTCAGGCTGCCATCCGCCAGCAGGTAGTTGCTGGCGGTTTCGCCGTCGCGCCGGGTGACCGGCAGCAGCGCATGCGCGCGCTCGACCATGCCGCGGATCTCGTCGGACGGGACGACGCGTGACTGTGACCAGCCGCTCGGGCCTTCCACATCCATATATTCGATAAAGCGCAGCGTGACGTCGCTGCCACGGAAGTGCTCCACCAGCGGCAGCACCTGCGCGTCGTTGGTGCCGCGCTCGACCACGCAGTTGACCTTGACTGGTGCCAGGCCCGCCGCGATGGCCGCGTCGATGCCCTCCAGCACGCGCCCGACCGGGAAATCGACATCGTTCATGGCGCGGAAGATCTGGTCGTCCAGGCTGTCCAGGCTGACCGTGACCCGGCCCAGGCCTGCGTCGCGCAGCGAACGCGCCTTGCGGGCCAGCAGGCTGCCGTTGGTGGTCATGGCCACTTCCACCTGCCGGCCATCGAGGGTACGCATGGCCGCAATGCGTTCGACCAGCGACTCGATGCCCTTGCGCAGCAGCGGCTCGCCGCCGGTCAGGCGCACTTTCTCAACGCCCAGGTCGACAAAGGCGCGCACGATGCGCAGCAGTTCCGCATCGGACAGGCGCTGCTCAGGTGACAGGAACGGATAGTCGCGCCCGAAGCGCTCCTTGGGCATGCAGTAGGTGCAGCGGAAGTTGCACTGGTCGATCACCGAGAGCCGCAGGTCGCGCAGCGGACGGCCCAGCTGGTCCCGGCAGGCGGGTGATGCGTGGTCCGGCTCGGGCGCCTCAAGACTGCGGGCGGCGGGCATTTCTTGCACAAGCGCTGCTTGCATGGCGAATCTCCCGGGGGCAATGGGGTAGGGCATGGCGCATGCCATGCCCTCCATGGTAGGGACCGATCGCCGCCCGGCAGGCGTACAAATCGGCACGAGCGGAAGCAGAACAGTTCCGGCGGGGCCGGTATGGCTGCGTCGGGGCGCCTCATTCGCGCGGCGCCCGGATGCGCACCGTCGCGGTCTGGCCGGCGATCAGGTGGACCCCGGCGGGTACCTGGTCCAGTGCGATTCGCACCGGTATGCGCTGGGCCAGGCGCACCCAGTTGAAGGTCGGGTTGACGCTGGGCAGCATGTTGGGCCCGATGGCGCGGTCCTGGTCCTCGATGCCGGGCGCAATGCTCTGCACATGTCCGCGCAAGGGAGTGCGCTGGCCCATGATATGCACTTCGGCGGCGCTGCCGACGCGGATCGCGGGCAGCTTGGTTTCCTCGAAATAGCCTTCCACGTACTGCGAGCCGCTGGCCACCACCGACAGGGCCGGCCTGCCGCGGGTGGCAAAGTCGCCGACGCGCGGCAGGCGGTCGCTGGCATGGCCGTCGACCGGGCTGGTCACGCGGCAGCGGGCCAGGTTGAGCCTGGCCACGTCCACCGCGGCATCGGCTTCGTCGATGCGCGCCTGCGCGGCGGCCACGGCGGCCACGGCGGCCGCGTTCGCCGCCTGGCGCCGGCCCAGTGCCAGCGCGGCGCGCGCCGACGCGGCCTCGGCCTGGGCCTGTTTCAGGGCCAGGCTGAAGCGCTCCTGGTCCACCACGAACAGGACCTGGCCGCGTTGCACCCGGGCGTTGTCGCCGACGAACACGGCAGTGACCAGGCCGGACACGTCCGGCGCGACCTGGATCACTTCTGCGCGCACATGGCCGTCGCGGGTCCAGGGCGCCTCGGTGTAGTACTGCCACAAATGCCAGGCGGTCAGCGCCGCTGCGACCACGGCCGCCAGGGTCACCGCAACGGGGCCGAGCAGCGAAAGCTTGCGAATCATGATGGGGCCTGCCAGAGGAGCGCGACGAGCGCGCCCAGTACAAGGATATAGAGCGAGAAATTGAACAAGGACCGGTGCCAGACGATGCGGTAGAAGCCGATCCGGGCGAGCACGGCGCGCACGCCGGCGGTCACCGCGAACGCGGCCAGCATCCACACCACGGTGGCCGGCACGAAGACGCCGTACAGGTCGAACTCAGTGGCGTGCATGGGGCTCTCCTTCGGTAGGCGGATACAGGGCCAGCCGCAGGGTGGCCAGTACCGCCAGCGCCGTGCGGGGGCTGCCGTGCGCCGACGAGGCCAGCGCCGCGAAGGCCGCGTCGATCTGCGCCGCCAGTGCCGGAGCGGGCGGGCTGGCATGGCCGGCGCGCGCGCACTGGCGGTAGTGGCGTGCCACGCCGGCCAGCACGCGCTCCACGGCACGGCGGTGCGGCGCAGGCACGCCAGCGGGGGCGCGCCGCAGCGCGAGCGCGGCGGATTCGACCAGGAAGTCGGCAACGGCGCTGCCGGCGTGCCTGCCGCTGGCATTGTTGCGGCGGG